>CACPPZ010000033.1 GCA_902635985.1 Paracoccaceae bacterium | reverse complement strand
TATCATCACGGACTCGCACAAGTTGTACAAATTGTAGACGCGAAGGGTAAGTCACATTATCTCAGATACTATATGATAGAATTCGATGGATTGTGGCGCATAGGTGGAGTTGAATTTCTACCAGCATCAGACTTTAGTGTATAGGTACTAAATTTTCTTTTTGCTTTTACCCCTGTAAGCTCGAGTGCCACCTTTTCCTGCGGTAGAGCGTCCTGTAAATCTTTCGTTTTCAGCTGCATTAATTACTGATTGACGGGCCAGTGGGTCGTCAGAAATAGCTAACTCGACTGCTTCCAGACGACGCACCTCGTCTCTTAAACGTGCAGCCTCTTCGAATTCTAAGTTTTCGGCAGCTTTGCGCATATCACTACGAAGGCCATCTAATACTGCTTGAAAATTAGATCCGCCTTGTAAATTTGTTTCAACTGTTGCAGTTACTCGAGATTGATCAGTGTCACCTTTATATAAACCAGACAGTATATCCTCGACATTTTTTTTGACTGTTTCGGGCGTAATTCCATTTTCTATGTTGTATGCTAACTGCTTTTCTCGTCGCCTATTTGTCTCAGCTAAAGCACGCTCCATGGAGCCTGTTATTCGATTGGCGTACATTATAACTCGTCCATCAACATTTCTTGCTGCCCGGCCAATAGTTTGAACTAATGATGTTTCAGATCTTAAGAATCCCTCCTTATCTGCATCTAGGATAGCCACTAGCCCACATTCAGGAATATCCAAACCCTCTCTGAGAAGGTTTATTCCTACCAGTACATCGAAAGTACCTAGTCGTAGGTCACGAAGTATTTCTATTCTTTCAATGGTATCTATATCCGAATGCATATATCTTACTCTTATACCTTGCTCATGCATGTATTCTGTAAGATCTTCGGCCATGCGTTTTGTTAAAGTGGTGCCAACGTGTTATCGGGCCTAGCTAGAATACCAATTGGAACACGATTTACGATTTCGGTCCAGTTCATCCATTTGTCTAACTGGATCATATTATCAGCGCCCATTAGCCATACAAACCTTACATTCGGAAGTCTCTGCTGGATTAACTTTAAAGTCTGAGCAGTATAAACCGTATTTAATTCCTCTTCTATTTTAGTTACAAAGATTTTAGGATGCTCAACTAATAAATTTGCATGATAGAATCTCTTATTCATCGGACCTGGATTATTCTTTTTTAATGGGTTTGAGGGTGAAAGTATCCACCATACTTGATCCAAATTAAAATATTTTAGTGCATATTTACTGATGTGTAGGTGAGCTTCATGGGCAGGATCGAAAGACCCTCCGAGAAGGCCAATCTTCTGTCGTCTAGAAACTAAAGGAATTTCCATAAAAACCATAAGCCAGAATTATTTTTAAAAAGCAAGAGCATCACTTTCTCACTGGCCCTATTTATAGCCAGTGAGTATTGCCCCTACAGTATCATCAGGTTATCACTCTATCAGGCAAAATTTTTGGAGTTACAAATGGCTTCCTATCAATATGTATATCACATGCAGGGTGTTTCAAAAACATACCCTGGAGGAAAAAAATGTTTTGAAAATATTCATTTATCCTTTCTGCCAGGTGTAAAAATCGGAGTTGTGGGAGTAAACGGTGCCGGTAAGTCAACATTAATGAAAATAATGGCTGGCCTTGATAAAGAGTTTCAAGGAGAGGCTTGGTCAGCAGAAGGCGCTAGAGTTGGTTATCTACCACAAGAACCTGAGTTAGATGAAACACTGACAGTTCGCGAAAACGTAATGCTTGGTGTTGCCCAGAAAAAAGCCATTCTTGATAGATACAATGATTTAGCAATGAATTATTCCGATGAGACAGCAGATGAAATGGCAGAATTACAAGATAAGATTGATGCTGAAGATTTATGGGATTTAGATAGCCAAATTGACGTATCTTTAGAAGCCCTGAGGTGTCCTCCAGATGATGCTGATGTAGGTAGTTTATCAGGTGGCGAGCGCCGTCGCGTAGCACTCTGCAAGTTATTATTGGAAGCTCCTGAAATGTTATTACTTGACGAGCCTACTAACCATTTAGATGCTGAAACAATAGCTTGGTTGCAAAAGCATCTGATAGACTACAATGGTACTATTCTGATTGTGACACACGACCGATATTTCCTCGATGATATTACTGGATGGATTTTGGAATTAGACAGAGGGCAAGGAATACCTTACGAGGGAAATTATTCTAGCTGGCTGGAACAAAAAGCAAAACGGCTAGCGCAAGAGGCAAGAGAAGATAAAAGTCGACAAAAAACCCTAGAGCGTGAACTGGACTGGATGCGACAAGGTCAAAAAGCTCGTCAAGCCAAACAAAAAGCGCGGATTAATGCTTATAACGACCTTGCAGGCCAATCCGAGAGGGAAAAGATAGCAAAAGCACAAATTGTAATTCCTAATGGACCCAGACTAGGGTCAAAAGTAATCGAAGTAAGTAATTTACAAAAGGCTATGGGTGATAAATTACTTATTGAAAATTTAAGCTTTTCGTTGCCTCCTGGAGGGATCGTCGGCGTAATTGGTCCAAACGGCGCGGGAAAATCAACCCTATTTAAAATGCTCACAAAAGAACTACCGACTGACACTGGTGACATTTCTATGGGGGAAACAGTTCAATTATCGTATGTTGATCAATCTAGAGATGACTTAAAAGATAATGAAACTGTATGGGAAGCAATTTCTGGCGGTGCAGAAATAATTGAATTGGGTGATGCTCAAGTTAACTCAAGAGCATACTGTTCATCATTTAATTTTAAAGGTGGTGATCAACAGAAAAAATTATCACTTTTGTCTGGGGGAGAGCGTAACAGAGTACATATGGCGCGACTACTTAAGGAAGGTGGTAATGTCTTGCTTCTGGACGAACCAACAAACGATCTAGACGTGGAAACATTAAGAGCTTTGGAAGACGCACTGGTAGATTTTGCTGGTTGTGCGGTCGTAATTTCTCACGATCGTTTTTTCTTAGATAGAATTTGTACTCATATATTATCCTTTGAAGGGGATGCACACGTCGAATGGTTTGAAGGTAATTTTGAAGATTATGAAGAAGACAAGAAACGTCGGTTAGGACCGGATGCATTAGAACCTAAACGGATAAAACATAAAAAATTCTCAAGATAAGATTTGGTTTGCACATATTAAAAAAACTAAATCTCTTGAACATCCAAGACACCATCTAAACTTTTGATTGCTCCTCTGATTTGAGGACTTGTATCGCAGGTTAGACCGGTATCCAGTTCAACCTCACCGGGCAATCCAGAACTAATTAAACATAAATGGATAGGACCTTTAGAGACAATTTTTCTATTTTCTGACGCCTGACCCAATACAGATATTAACGAAGGGAGTACTTTAGTATCTTCTACAAAAATCTTAATTCCATGCGATGTATCCGTCGAAATAGCCTCATCAATATTTGTAACTGACCTGCATAATAATTTTAACTGCTCCCCTTCAAATGAGGCCTCAACCGTCAAAATAACCCGCGCTCCACTATCTAGGTTATTCCTAGACTTCTCTAGTACATCAGAGAATAAAGTAACTTCAAAATTCCCTGTGAAATCACTTAACTGCACAAAAGCAAATCTATTACCCCTTGCCGACTTTCTTTCTTGCCGTCCAACAACCACCCCAGCAATTTTTACCAAATGAGGGCCTGATAATACTTTTTTTTCAACCTCTTCTATTGTAAGTATGTCGTTTACTTTAAAGGCCGATTTATAGTCATCAAGTGGATGCCCAGTAACGTAAAAACCTATGGCTGAAAACTCACGCGACAAACGCTCGGCCGGTAACCAGTCAGAAACTGAAGATAACACAGGTTCAGGCAAATCGTCTCCCGCTTCTCCAAACAGAGAAACTTGCTTTGAGACCTTCTGATCATGAATGGCAGCGGAATAAGCAACTAATGCATCTAGGCTTTTAAATATACGGTGTCTATTTGTGTCTAGTACATCAAAAGCGCCTGCTTGGACCAACATTTCGAGAGGTCGTTTTCCAATTTTTCGCAAATCCAAGCGTCTTGAAAAGTCAAATAAATTCACAAAAATCTTTTTATCTCTGACCTTAACAAGTATCTCCATTGCCTCCAAACCAACATTTTTCAACCCAGCCAATCCATAAATTAGTGAGTTTTCCATTACAGAAAATTTTGGTTGAGAACGATTTACACAGGGAGAAACAAAAGGTAATTTTAAACCTTTTCTAACCTCATCCACATACTGAGAAAGCTTATCTGTTAAATGGATATCACAATTCATTACACCTGCCATAAATTCAAGCGGATGATTTGTTTTCAACCAAGCTGTTTGATAACTGACAACAGCATACGCAGCTGCATGCGATTTATTAAAGCCATAGTTAGCAAACTTTTCCAATAAATCGAATATTTCTGAAGCTTTCTTCGCAGTTATACCGTTTTTCTTAGAACCTGCTTCAAATTTTGGACGTTCAGCATCCATAGCGGCTTTTATCTTTTTACCCATCGCACGCCTGAGTAAGTCCGCCTCACCCAGTGAGTAACCCGCCATGGTTTGGGCTATTTGCATAACTTGCTCCTGATACACAATTATCCCTTGAGTTTCTTCAAGAATATCATCAATCATGGGGTGAATAGATACACGATCCTTAACACCATTTTTCACATCACAATAGGCAGCTATATTTTCCATTGGCCCAGGTCGATATAAAGCAACTAAAGCCACGATATCTTCGATACATGTAGGCTTCATACGCTTGAGCGCGTCCATCATCCCAGAACTCTCTACCTGAAAAACGGCAACGGTTTTAGCCGAAGCATATAAATCGTAAGTCGACTTGTCGTCTAATGGTATCGTATTGATTTGATTTTCGGCATTTTTTATGGGCTGAAATAATTGACGGCCATCGGCCGCTTGATGCAACGAACGCCCGGAAGCTATTATAATTTCAATCGCATTTTGAATTGCCGTTAGTGTTTTTAAACCCAAAAAATCGAATTTAACGAGCCCAGCTTGTTCAACCCATTTCATATTGAACTGCGTCGCAGGCATACTAGACCGAGTATCTTTATAAACAGGCACTAGTTCATCTAGTGGACGATCACTGATTACAACACCAGCGGCATGAGTAGCAGCATTTCGCAACAAACCTTCAACTTTTTGACCATAGTTAAGTAATCGATCGACAACTTCTTCCCGTTCGGCTTCCTCTTTTAAGCGAGGCTCTTCCGCAAGTGCTTGCTCAATACTCAAGGGCTTGACACCTTCTATTGGAATTAGTTTTGCCAAGCGATCGACTTGTCCATACGGCATCTGCAAGACACGCCCGATATCGCGAATTGCTGCCTTAGACAACAACGCGCCAAATGTTATAATTTGCCCAACTTTATCGTGACCATATCTTTTTTGTACGTATTGAATGACTTCTTCTCGCCTATCCATACAAAAATCTATGTCAAAATCTGGCATCGATACCCGATCTGGATTCAAGAACCTTTCAAAAAGAAGATTGTATCTTAGAGGATCAAGATCGGTAATTGTAAGTGCGTATGCAACAAGTGAGCCAGCGCCCGAGCCGCGGCCTGGGCCGACTGGTATATCCTTTTGCTTCGCCCATTTTATAAAATCCGCAACGATCAAAAAATAACCTGGAAATCCCATTTGCTTAATAATTTTGAGTTCAAATTCTATTCTTTTTTCATACTCAGAGATTGGTGCGGCATGTGGAATAACTGACAATCTATTTTTCAGACCCTCTTTAGCCTGTCGATGTAACTCACTTATCTCGTCACTTGCAAATAATGGAAGGATTGGGTCCCGGCAAGTAGCCATAAATGCACAACGTTGGGCAACCTCTATTGTGCTCTCTAAAGCTTCTGGAAGGTCAGCAAATAAAGTGGCCATTTCTTCTTGCGTTTTGAAGTAATGTTGGTTTGTTACACTTCTACGAGGTTCCTGCTGATCAACATAAACCCCATCGGCGATGCATAATAGAGCATCGTGGGCCTCATACATCTCGCCATTATCAAAATATACATCATTTGTTGCAATCAGAGGAATGTTCAAATCATATGCCATATTTATAAAAACAGGCTCAGAATCATTTTCTTCTTTGGGCAGCCCAGCCCCTTGCGGATGCCTTTGTAATTCAAGGTAGAGACGGTCCGAAAAAATATCATGAAATTTTAAAAGTAAATCCCTGGCTGCTTTATCTTGAGCCGTCAGTATTAGTTGTCCCAGCGGTCCTTTAGATCCACCAGTGAGACATATCAACCCATCTGCATGATTCTCCAATTGTTCAAAGGAAATTTCTACTTTTTCATCATCATTTTGAATATACATTTCTGAACTAAGCTTCATAAGGTTTTTGTAACCAAGTTCATTTTGTGCGAGTAGTACAATTGGAGCAGTTGTTGGACTCCGCTTATCTGGAACCACATCTGTAAATTTAAAATCAATTTGACATCCAATTATTGGTTGCAAACCATGATCTTTGAACAAAACCGAGAATTCTAAAGCACTAAATAGGTTATTGGTTTCCGTTACTGCAATAGCAGGCATATCATTAGCTTTACAAAATTCTGGTAGTTTTTTTAAGCGCGTTGCGCCTTCAAGTAGAGAATATTCTGTGTGCACTCGAAGATGAATATATTTCGGATAGACAGTCATTTTTATAGTCTATTGCGCGATGTAAAAAAACTAAAGGCCTCGCTACAATTAAATTTCATACTTGAAAAAAAGAAATTTTTCAGTTCTCTATATATTAAGATATTATTTGTTGGCCATTTCTACACCGCATCGAGGTGGTACATCGTAAGTTTTCTAGGGTAAGGCGGTAGGTATTCTGGATGGATATCAGGTTTCTTCTTAATGGGGAGCCCGTCGCTTTAACTAATGTTGACGCGACTAAAACTCTGTTAGATTGGTTAAGAGTTGATAATCAGCTTACTGGAACAAAAGAAGGCTGTAACGAGGGCGATTGTGGGGCTTGCACTGTTATACTAATTGACAAAGAAAAGTCCATAAGACCTTTGAATTCTTGTATTCTATTTCTCCCTCAGATTGATGGTAAAGCAGTTCGCACAGTAGAGGGAATAAGAAACCATAAAGTACAAGATAAAATGGTTGAGTTCCATGGCTCACAATGTGGATTCTGCACTCCGGGTTTTATTACCTCAATGGTTGCCGCAAATATCAATGGAGACAGAGACCACAACACAACTCTTGCTGGTAATCTCTGTCGATGTACTGGCTATGAACCTATTGTCAAGGCAGCTAAGGCTTCAGAGAATGAAAAAAAACCAGCTTGGGTCGAGGAAGATTTTAAAAAACTCTCTCATTTGCCAAAATCAGGATCAAAAGAATTACCAAAATCTAAGCAAGAGTTAGCAGAGATACTAAATAAAGAGCCAAATACTCAATTAATAGCGGGCGCAACAGATATTGGATTATGGGTAAATAAAGACTTCCAGAAATTCCAAAATGTTGCCTTTTTAAATCAAGTATCTGATCTTTCAAATATTGAGGCACAACCTGAAGCTTGGCATATCGGAGCTGGGATTACTATAGAAAAACTGCGCGTTTGGGCGTCCATTAAGGCACCATCATTTGCAAAATTGCTTGAGAGGTATGGATCTACGCAAGTTCGATCTGCAGCAACTTTGGGAGGAAATATCGCAAATGGATCTCCCATAGGTGATAGTGCTCCAGCATTGATTGCTATGGAAACTGAACTTGTCTTAAGGAGCTCAAAGGGAAAGCGAAAGATAAAGTTAGAAAATTTCTTCCTGGATTACAAAAAACAGGACATAAATAAAGGTGAGTTCCTAGAATACTTTATCATTCCTAAAAAAAATATCTCAACAAAATGTTATAAAATTAGCAAGCGATTTGACCAAGATATATCCTCTGTTTGTGGCTGTTTTAATATCGTTTTAGACGATGGATTAATCAAAAAATGCGTAATTGCTTTTGGCGGAATGGCAGGAATACCAAAGAGGGCTATTCATGTTGAAAGTAAATTACTAGATCATCTGTGGGAGAAAGAAGTATTGCAATCATGTCGCAAAACTTGGGGAGAGGATTTTAGTCCATTATCTGACTTACGAAGCTCTTCGGACTACCGTCAGACTACTGCTCACAATTTGTTGCTCCGCTACTATTACGAAACTCTGGGTATAAATACAAACGTTCAAGACGTGGAGCCTTGAACATGAACAAAGCTGTACCACATGACTCAGCAAAACTGCATGTAACTGGTGCAGCTCGCTATGTTGACGATATTCCAATTCCAGCAAAAACCTTGCACCTTGCTTTTGGTTTATCAAATATAGCTAAAGGTAAAATAAAATCGATCGATCTTTCAGCCGTTAGAGAAGCACCCGGTGTCGCAGATATTATACTCTCACATGACCTTCCATTTAAAAATGACGTCGCTCCAAACGCAAATGACGAGCCCTTGCTCGCGGATATAAACGTAAACTTTATCGGCCAACCAATTTTTATTGTAGCCGCAAATTCACATTCCGAAGCAAGATATGCCGCAAAATTGGCTATCATTGAATATACTGAGGAACAACCAGTTTTAAGTATCAAGGAAGCTATTAGCTTGAACAGTCGCTTTGAGGACGGTCCAAGAGTCTATGAAAAAGGGGACATTTTATCAGCATTTAAGACCTCCCCGATAACCCTTGATGGCAAACTTGAATTGGGTGGACAAGAGCACTTCTACCTTGAAGGTCAAGCCGCTATTGCATCTCCACAAGATGACGGAGAAATGGTAATTTATAGCTCAACCCAACATCCTACAGAAATTCAGCACAAAGTTGCTGAGACATTGGGCCTAGATATGAATCTTGTCAAAGTTGAAGTCCGCCGAATGGGTGGTGGCTTTGGCGGAAAAGAAAGCCAAGGAAATGCACTAGCTTGTGCTTGCGCGATAGCGGCAGTGCGGAACAACTCAACTGTAAAAATGCGATATGACCGCGACGATGATATGAAAATCACCGGTAAACGCCACGATTTTCAAATAGAATACACGGCTGGCTTTGACAAATTAGGTAATATCAAAGCTCTTGATGTTAAGCATTTTGTTCGTTGCGGTTGGTCGCAGGACCTATCCCTGCCAGTAGCTGATAGGGCCATGCTGCATGCTGATAATTGTTATCACATTCCAAATTTTAGAGTCGAAAGCCACAGATTAAAAACTAATACCCAAAGTGCTACTGCATTTAGAGGTTTTGGTGGACCACAAGGTATGATCGGTATGGAAAGTATAATTGATCACATTGCCTTTACTATTGGTGTAGATCCAGATGCAGTCAGGAAGCGAAACTTTTACACGGCTGAAAAGAAAATTAAAGATGGGGTCAAACCCCAGAAGTCCCATTATGACATGGAAATTAGAGATTTCATAGTTCATGAAATGATGGATAAACTTTTAGAAGATTGTGATTACCAGACACGCAAAAGTAAAGTGAAAGAATGGAATAGGGAGAACAAAATTTTGAAAAGAGGGATAGCGTTCAATCCTGTAAAGTTCGGAATTTCTTTCACATTGACACAACTTAACCAGGCTGGGGCATTAGTTCACATATATAACGACGGCTCCGTGAAAATTAATCATGGTGGCACAGAAATGGGACAAGGTCTCTTTCAGAAAGTTGCTCAAGTGGCTGCCCATGTTTTTGGTATAGAGACAAACAAAGTCCAAATAACTGCTACTGATACGGCAAAAGTCCCAAATACCTCGGCTACTGCCGCAAGTTCAGGAAGTGACCTCAATGGGATGGCCGTTAAGCAAGCTTGCGATATTATTTGCGCTAGGATCTCATCCTATTTCATTGACAAGTATCGACCCAATACAAATGACGTTAAATTTAAAGATGGAAGAATTAAGGGTAGCAACTTCGACATCGCTTTTGAAGATGCAGTTCACGAAATTTACACTCAACGTATCAGCCTGTCATCAACTGGATTTTACAAAACACCTGACTTACAGTGGGATCGAATTGTAGGAAAAGGTAGACCATTCTACTATTTTGCTTACGGTACAGCGGTCTCTGAAGTTGTAGTAGACACTTTAACGGGAGAATTCAAATTATTAAGGACTGATATATTACACGATGCTGGCAAAAGCTTAAATCCCGCAATTGATGTCGGGCAAATAGAAGGTGGGTTTATCCAAGGCCTTGGTTGGCTAACGACCGAGGAACTTGTATGGGATAAAAAGGGCGATTTAAAAACTCATGCACCATCAACCTATAAAATTCCCTGTGCATCCGATCGGCCAAAAATTTTTAATGTAAGATTGTTTGATAACTTGAACCTAGAAAATACAATCTACAAATCAAAGGCTGTTGGAGAACCACCGTTTATGCTTGGTATTTCGGTATTCCTTGCAATAAGAGATGCAATCTCTGCCTGTGGCAATAATTGGCCCAACTTAAAAGCACCTGCCACACCTGAAAACATTCTCAAGGCAGTCAGGTACATAGATGGCACTTGATTATAGTACGCTAAAAAGGGTTATAGATAAGAATGGACCAGTCTCAAGGATCTTAATTCTCGAGATTAAGGGTTCGACTCCAAGAGGAAACGGCACCGAGATGTATGTTTGGGCCAACGGTACCGAAGGCACAATCGGAGGGGGCACTCTTGAATTTGAGGCAATTAAATCGGCCCAAGAAATTTTAAAAACAAGAAAGACAAAACTTAAGTCTTATCCGTTGGGTCCTGAGTTAGGACAGTGTTGTGGCGGTCATGTAAAATTATTGACTGAGTATTACGATGAAAAAGCTGTTACTAATTTGAAGGATCAGAGCTTAAATATAAGATCACTTTCAGGTGCAACAGAGGCTCCAAAAAAAGTAAAAAAGCTTATAAATAAATATAAAAATGAACAAATTAGCTTTGACCATAAGCTTTCCGATGAATGGTTGATTGAGAAAGTTATTACTGCAAGGTCTCCCATATGGATATGGGGTGCAGGACACGTAGGCTCTGCGATATTATCACTTTTGGCGCCTATGCCAAATTTAGAGATTTATTGGTTGGATACCGATAATAGCAGATTTCCAGATCTAGAGTTCTCCAACGTCTATAAAATAATATACGACTCCCCAGAGCAATTTATAAAACGGGCGCACCCTAATGCCGAACATTTGATCTTAACCTACTCACATAAAATCGACCTCGAAATTTGTGATAAAATCCTTAACCATGATTTTAAATGGGTTGGATTAATAGGGTCAAAAACAAAATTTAACCGATTTAAAAAGAAACTTTTATCATTTGGGCACACAGAAAAAACAATTGACCAAATTCAATGCCCAATAGGATATAAGAATTACGGAAAGCATCCTCAACAGATCGCTTTGAGTGTTGCAGTAAATTGGCTAGAAAGAAATCACGAATTAGAAAAGGGCTTAATATTTGATAAAAAAATTGCTTAAGCTCGATGGCATCTCTAAATCATACCCTGGTGTTATAGCTAATAGTAACATTTCTTTTGATATAAATGTCGGTGAAGTCCACGCTTTGCTTGGTGAAAATGGTGCTGGAAAGTCCACATTAGTGAAAATAATCTATGGGTTGGTCAAGCCCGATAGTGGTAACTTACTATTAAATGGTGCTCCATTTAAACCAGGCACTCCAAGTGAAGCCCGAAAAGCAGGCATTGCAATGGTATTTCAGCACTTTTCCCTATTTGAGGCACTGAGCGTTGCTGAAAATATCTCATTAGGTATGGATAATCCCCCAAATCAAAAGGACTTGGGCGAAAAAATCACATCTGTATCCGAGTCTTACGGGCTACCCCTAGATCCAGCAAAGACAGTTGGTGCACTTTCGGTCGGAGAACGTCAAAGAGTAGAAATTATTCGCTGCCTATTACAGAATCCAAAGTTATTAGTAATGGATGAGCCCACATCAGTTTTGACACCACAAGAGGTAGATATTTTATTTAAAACACTTCTAAAGCTTAAGTCTGAGGGCACCTCCATTTTATATATTAGTCATAAGTTAGAAGAGATAAGAAAATTATGTGATACAGCTACAATTCTGCGTCTCGGAAAAAAAGTAGATACCTGCACACCCAAAAACACAAGCACAAAAAAATTAGCGGAAATGATGGTTGGGTCTAGTATTAAGGCACCCAAAAAATTAAATAAACCAGCCGGGCGGATTTTACTAAAAATTGAGAATGTTTGCTCCCTAAGTAAGAGCCAATTTGGCACTCCCCTTACCAATATAGAATTTGATTTAAAGCAGGGAGAAATACTAGGAATTGGCGGCGTAGCGGGTAATGGACAAGATGAACTATTTGCCGTTTTATCAGGCGAGCAAATATCACAAAAAGGAAGTATTAGTTTCAACGAAAGTAATATAACTAAATTTACTCCCAACCAACGACGGGAAATAGGCCTGCTGTCTGCACCAGAAGAGCGCTTAGGACACGCAGCGGCACCTAATATGAGCCTAATAGAAAATATATTAATTACTGCGGAGCAGTCTCAAGACCTTGTATCCAATGGCTTTATTGACTGGAAGAAAAGTAAAGAGTTTGCAGAAAAAGTCATAAAAGAGTTTGATGTAAGAACTCCAAGCTCCAAAAATACAGCTGGATCACTTTCTGGAGGAAATTTGCAAAAATTCGTAATTGGTAGAGAAATTTTGCAAAATCCTACTGTATTTATTGTGAACCAGCCAACATGGGGTGTTGATGCTGCCGCTGCATCTTCGATTAGGCAAGCACTTCTAACCTTGTCAGAAAGTGGGGCGGCAATTTTAGTTATATCGCAAGATCTTGATGAGCTATTAGAAATTAGTGACCGGTTTGCTGCCTTAAATGAGGGAACATTATCTCAGATTAAAAAAACTGCCGACCTTTCTTTTGAACAAATTGGTCTCATGATGGGAGGGGCCAAAGACCTGGAAGCAAGAAATGTTTAAATTAGAAAAACGCCCACAACAATCTCAAAAATGGATTTACTTATCTCCATTCCTAGCAGTCGTTATTACAATGATCTCTGGCGGAATTCTCTTCGCTATATTAGGTGAAAATCCATTTGAGGCTATACGCATTATCTTCTGGGACCCATTATTCGATCCAAACTTTGCAAGCTACTCTCGCCCACAATTACTTGTAAAGGCAGGGCCTCTAATATTAATCGCCATTGGCCTATCATTTGGGTTCAAAGCTGGGGTTTGGAATATTGGAGCTGAGGGCCAATACATAATGGGTGCTATTTTTGGGGCAAGTCTAGCATTAGCTTTTTATCCAATGGAAAGTAAATTAATTTTCCCATTAATGATAATTGCTGGTGCCCTAGGCGGGTTTCTATGGGGAATGATACCAGCTTTTTTGAAGGCAAAGCTAAATACAAATGAAATTTTAGTTTCGCTTATGCTTGTTTATGTAGCTGAATCGATACTGGCTTCTGTGAGTCAGGGTCTTCTAAAAAATCCTGATGGATATGGATTTCCTGGCTCGCGCAATCTACAAAAATACGAAAGCGCTGCTAATGTAGAAATCATCAGCAACTCTGGAATGCATTGGGGTGTTTTATTTGCATTTATAACAGTAATTTTCTCATACATTGTTTTGACCAGACACATTCAAGGATTTAATATTCAACTCACTGGCGAGGCCCCACGAGCAGCAAAATTTTCTGGTGTAAATCCGACTGCAAATATAGTATTTTGTCTCGGTATTTCGGGGGCACTCGCAGGCCTTGCTGGGATGTTCGAAGTAGCTGGGCCATCTGGTCAGATAACAATAGAATTTAATTCTGGCTATGGCTTTACTGCAATTATAGTTGCTTTTCTGGGAAGACTGCACCCTATTGGGATACTCCTATCTGGTTTACTTATTGCTCTGACCTATATTGGGGGTGAATTAGCACAGCTAATGCTGGGTTTGCCTGGAGCTTCTATTCAGTTGTTTCAAGGGATGCTTCTATTTTTCCTTCTCGCAACAGACCTGTTTGCAAATTACCGAGTTAAGATAGGAACAAACTAATAATGGACTTTTCTAGTATAAATCCAGCTCTTTTGATAGCTTCACTAATGGTCTCCGCAACGCCAATCTTATTGGCCGCCATTGGAGAGGCGGTTGCGGAAAAATCTGGAGTATTAAACCTCGGCGTCGAGGGTATGATGATTGTTGGAGCAGTAGTAGGCTTTATAATAGCAGTTAATACTAACGCGCCACTTTTAGGATTTATATGTGCTGCGATCGTATCAGGTATATTCTCGATGATATTCGGAATACTCACTCAATATTTAAAATCTAACCAAGTAGCTACTGGCCTTGGTCTCACATTAGTGGGCTTAGGTTTATCTGCATTACTTGGGAGGCCTTATGAGGGAATGAAGTCACCTACCCTGAGGGCACTTGAGATACCATTCTTAGGAGACATTCCAGTTTTGGGGAAAATGCTATTTTCGCACGATTTAATGATTTATTTTTCAGTCTTTTTAGTAGCTATGGTTTGGTGGTTTTTAAAATTCACACACGCTGGAATGGTTTTGAGAGCAGTAGGGGAAAATCATGACGCGGCACACGCACTTGGATACAAAGTCATTAGGGTGCGAATGCTTGCTATAATGTTTGGTGGCGCCACTAGTGGCTTAGGAGGCGCTTATATTTCACTAGCAAGAGTTCCACAGTGGACTGAAGGAATGACTGCCGGTGCAGGTTGGATAGCCCTAGCGATTGTAGTTTTCGCAAGTTGGAGACCGTGGCGAGTTTTATTTGGTGCCTATATTTTTGGCGGTGTGACAGTGTTGCAGCTAAATTTACAGGCGGCTGGAGCTTCTATTCCTGTCGAGTACTTATCAATGTCACCATATTTGATTACAATTGTAGTTCTTGTTATCATTTCATCACGGGGGAATCAGGGAGCGCCCGCATCCCTGGGACGACCATTTCACGCCTCATCGTGAGGCCTATTTCAATTTAGGGAGAGATATATGTACATAAAATCTGTAATAGCTGGCGC
>CACPPZ010000032.1 GCA_902635985.1 Paracoccaceae bacterium | reverse complement strand
ACAAGCTATAGAGGTTGGAGCAAAGGTCCTATGGGGGCAAATAGGTGTATATGACGACAGAGCTGCCGAATTGGCCGAGGCTGCAGGATTGAAAGTTGTTATGAACAGGTGTCCAAAGATTGAATTGTTCAGGCCCTTCTGGAAACCAAGGCTAGATCTAAAAATATAGTATTGAAATGACTCCGAATTGCGAACTAAATAACCATAGAAAAAAGGCATAAAAATATACACCAATAACAAAGGCTACCAAATGGGTCAAATTATAAGTAAGAGTGTAAAAAAAATTGTTAAAGAAGCTTTAGCTTCAATAGACTCAATTTCAGTTGAGGAAGCTAAATCATTAGTCGAGAACGAAAGATATCAATTTGTAGACGTTCGGGAATTATCTGAACAACAAAATGTAGGAGTCATTCCAGGAGCTATTCTATCATCAAGAGGTATGATCGAATTCCATGTTGATCCGGATAGTCCTATACACAAATCTGAATTTTCCCAAGAAAAAACTTATATTTTTTATTGTGCTTCTGGCGCACGCTCAGCCCTATCAGCCGTGGCAGCAAAAGATATGGGACTGAAACCAGTAGTTAATATGGCCGGTGGAATTGCAGAGTGGATAAAAAACAGCGGTTCTATTACGGATAGATAAAATGACCGATATATTTATCTCTTCGGCGGTAAGAACTGCCATAGGATCTTTCGGCGGATCTCTTTCGAGCGTACCATTAATCGAACTGGCAACCCTTGTGGGAAAGGAAGCGATTAATAGGGCAGGAATAAATCCAGATAAAATTCAACAAACAGTGTTTGGAAATGTCATTCACACCGAACCTCGAGATATGTATTTATCGAGAGTAGCTGCTATCAACTCTGGAGTACCGCAAGAAGCTCCAGCTTTAACGTTAAATCGTCTCTGCGGTAGTGGTTTACAGGCGGTGATTACAGCATATGAGCAAATCTTATTAGGCCGTTCAAACGTAAATTTGGCCGGGGGTGCAGAATGCATGAGCCGCGTGGGCCATAATTTGCAGTCAGCTCGATTTGGTCAGAAAATGGGACATGTAAAAGCAGTTGATATGATGACAGGAGCACTTACTGATCCCTTTGGGAACGGGCACATGGGAATTACTGCTGAAAATGTAGCAAAAGAAATGAGTATAACGCGACAAAGACAAGATGAACTAGCATATAATAGTCATCTGCGGGCTAGTAACGCAATTAACGCTGGTTATTTTAAAGAACAAATTTTGCCTGTAGTAATCCAAACAGGTAAAAAACAAGAAGTTTTTGACACAGATGAGCATTACAGAGACCAGGTAAGCCTAAAGGATTTTAGTAAACTTAAACCTGCGTTTGACCGCGACGGAACGGTCACCGCCGGTAATTCATCAGGAATAAATGATGGAGCTTCTGCGTTAGTCCTTGCGAGCAAATCTGCAATATCAAAGTACGCCATGCCTGTTATGGCTAAAATTATATCATATGGGGTTGGAGGAGTGGCTCCAAATTTAATGGGTCTTGGGCCGATACCAGCGACAAGGGAGGCACTATTTATTGCTGGACTAAACATTTCACAAATTGACTGTATCGAGTCAAATGAAGCATTTGCAGCGCAAGCTTGCGCTGTGGCAGGCGAATTAGATTTTGATCCAGCCAAAACTAATCCAAATGGCGGAGCAATAGCTCTAGGGCATCCCGTGGGAGCGTCGGGAGCCATAATTTTGACCAAACTAGTTTACGAATTAAAGCGTCAAAATGGAAAATATGGTTTAGCGACAATGTGCATTGGCGGCGGCCAAGGCATAGCAATGATTATAGAGAATGTGTAGATAATTTTTGCGTACAAAACTAAATTCAACCTGCTAATTTTGAAACTTAATTTTGACGAGATATTATTACTTGTGCCTTTTAATTTCATTCTAGAAAAGGTATCTGCAGATCAATCGAGGAAACGGCGAGAAATTTATGGCACTGGAAAAGACCTTCGACGCTAAATCAGCAGAACAAAGGATTTATGAAAAATGGGAAAAAGAAAATTGCTTTAGAGCAGGCGCAAATGCTTCTAGAGAGGCCTCATTTTCTATAATGATCCCCCCCCCCAAATGTAACTGGCGTTTTACACATGGGTCACGCCTTCAACAACACTCTTCAAGACATATTGATAAGATGGAAACGTATGCAGGGTTTCAAAACACTTTGGCAGCCAGGAACAGACCATGCAGGTATTGCAACGCAAATGGTCGTAGAACGTGAGCTTGCAAAAAACCCCAATAATAAATCTCGTCAGGAAATGGGTAGAGATGAATTCCTTACGAATGTTTGGAAATGGAAAAAACAGTCTGGCGATACAATTATCAACCAATTGAAGAGACTTGGTGCAAGCTGTGATTGGGAACGCACTGCCTTTACGATGTCAGGTGCTCCCGGATCACCAGCAGAAGATGACGGAAATTTTCATGATGCAGTTATAAAGGTCTTCGTCGAAATGTATAACAAAGGGCTTATTTACCGCGGCAAAAGACTAGTAAACTGGGACCCTCATTTTGAAACAGCTATCTCTGACTTAGAAGTAGAAAATATTGAGATTGCTGGAAAGATGTGGCACTTCAAATACCCACTCAAAGATAATGAAACTTACCTTCATATCGAGCGTGATTCTGAAGGTAATATTATGAGGGAAGAAACACGCGACTACATTTCTATCGCTACGACTAGACCAGAAACCATGTTAGGTGATGGTGCCATTGCAGTAAATCCAAAGGATCAAAGATATGCTGCAATTATCGGAAAATATTGTGAAATTCCAGTTGGCCCAAAAGAGCATCGCCGCTTGATTCCAATCATTTTGGATGAATACCCTGACCCAGATTTTGGTTCTGGCGCTGTTAAAATTACCGGCGCTCACGATTTTAACGATTATCAAGTTGCCAAAAGAAATAGTATCCCACTGTATAGGCTTATGGATACAAAAGGCCGAATGCGAGACGATGGCCTTCCATACAGTGAAGCTGCGTCGCTGGCACAGAATTTTTCAAGAGGTGAAGACTTTACTGAGGCGGAAATTGATACTTTAAACCTTGTTCCGGAAGAATTTCGCGGCTTAGATCGGTTTGAAGCACGTAAATTAATTGTCGATAATATTACAAATCAAGGCCTTGCAGTAAAAACTATTAAAGAAAACCAAGATGGAGCGAAACACGAAGAAGTCCCATTTGTTGAAGAAAAGCCAATCATGCAACCCTTTGGCGACCGTTCTAAGGTCGTTATCGAGCCCATGCTCACTGACCAATGGTTCGTGAATACATCAAAAATAGTTGGACCGGCTTTAGATGCGGTAAAGCTAGGGACAGTGAAATTGATTCCTGAAAGTGAGGAAAAAACATATTTTCACTGGCTTGAAAATATTGAACCTTGGTGTATTTCACGCCAACTTTGGTGGGGGCATCAAATCCCAGTTTGGTTTGATGAATACGGAAATCAATACTGTGCAGACAACGAGCAAAGTGCTCAAGAATTAGCGGGTAGTGGAGTAAAACTAACGCGAGACCCGGATGTATTAGACACCTGGTTTTCATCTGGTCTATGGCCAATAGGAACCCTTGGGTGGCCCAAACAGACGCAAGAGTTAGAGGACTATTTTCCAACAAGCACTTTGATTACAGGTCAAGATATTCTATTTTTCTGGGTTGCACGGATGATGATGATGCAGCTGGCAGTCGTAGATAAAGCCCCCTTCTCAACAGTATATCTGCATGGACTGGTTAGAGACTCAAAAGGTAAGAAAATGTCTAAATCAACAGGTAATGTGGTAGACCCTTTAGATATAATTGATGAATACGGGGCGGATGCCCTGCGCTTTACAAATGCAGCAATGGCGTCAATTGGAGGCGTCCTAAAATTAGATATGCAACGTATACAGGGATATCGGAATTTTGGCACAAAATTATGGAATGCTGCCCGTTACGCCGAAATGAATGGAGCTAAGCCAAGTGCAGGAGATTTACCTAAGCCAGCTGAAAATCTTAACAAATGGATAATGGGCGAAACCTCTAAAGTATTGAATGAAGTTCAAATTTCATTTGAAAGTTATCGCTTTAATGACGCTGCCAACGCTCTGTACGCCTTTATATGGGGGAAAGTTTGCGATTGGTATGTAGAGTTGTCAAAACCGCTCTTTAGTTCATCAAATAAACAGGTAATTGCTGAAACTCAAGAGACTATGGGTTGGGTGATTGATCAGTGCTTAATATTACTGCATCCAATAATGCCGTTTATCACAGAAGAACTATGGGGTTCGGTGGGAAAGCGCAGTAATCTTCTAGTCCATCAGAATTGGCCCAATTATACTCCTTCTGACCTGATTGAACCTGACGCAGATCAAGAGATGAACTGGGTTATATCTTTAATAGAAAATATTCGCAGCGCCAGGCAACAGATGCATGTCCCGGCAGGTTTTAAAATCCCTTTGATTTTTCAGGAAATGAGTGAAGACGCAAAAAAAACCTTTGAACGGAATTCAATCATGATTATGAAATTGGCTCGCATCAGCGATGTCGAAAAAATTAATCACTTTCCAAAAGGAACTGTATCGGTCAGTGCGTCTGGAGCAATATTTGGCCTGCCCTTAGCAGATGTTATTGATATCGAAGCTGAAAAAAACCGACTTATAAAAGCTAACGAAAAACTAACAAAAGAAATTGCTTCAATGGAAGGCAGGCTTAATAATCCCAAGTTTATCAAAAGTGCTCCACCAGAAGTAGTAAATGAAACACGTGAAAACCTCGCGAAAAGAAAAGAGGAAGAAACGCAAATTAAAATTGCGCTAAAAAGATTAGAAAAATTTTAAAAAATTATAGCAGTTGTTACACAACACTAAAATTTTAACATCCAAAGTATCTACTCTAAATTACGACCCTCTGGACCTGACATGTCAAAGCCTAAATGCCTCGCGACCGTAAAAATATCCTTATCTCCCCTGCCACACATATTCATGCAAATAATATGATCTTTGGGTAACTTAGGAGCGATTTTTTCTACGTGAGCAAGCGCATGAGACGGTTCTAAAGCTGGTATAATACCTTCGGCCTTACAGCATAGTTCAAAGGCTTGTAAAGCTTCTTTATCTGTTATCGAAACATACTTTGCCCGTCCAATTTCATGCAACCATGCATGCTCAGGGCCAATTCCTGGATAGTCCAAACCAGCTGAAATAGAAAAGCCTTCTAAAATCTGACCATCATTATCCTGTAGTAAGTATGTTCTGTTACCGTGCAATATTCCAGGACGACCACCTGTTAAAGAAGCGCAATGCTCCATTTTGCTATTAACTCCTTTACCACCTGCTTCAACACCAATTATCTCAACTTCTTTATCATCAAGGAATGGATAAAATAAGCCCATAGCATTAGAACCACCCCCGATTGCTGCAATTAGTGTGTTGGGTAATCGACCTTCTGCCTCCATCATTTGATCTTTAGCCTCTTTTCCAATTATTGATTGGAAATCTCTTACCATAGCAGGGTAAGGATGAGGGCCGGCAACTGTGCCTATACAGTAAAAAGTATCTCTAACATTGGTAACCCAATCCCGCAAAGCGTCGTTCATAGCGTCCTTCAGGGTGCCTCTTCCTGAGGTAACTGGAATAACCTCGGCACCGAGTAATTTCATACGGAATACATTTGGAGCCTGACGTTCTACGTCATGAGAGCCCATGTAAACGATACATTTTAAACCAAATTTTGCGCAAACAGTTGCTGTGGCGACACCATGTTGCCCAGCACCCGTTTCCGCTATAATTCGACTCTTTCCCATTCTCCTAGCCAATATAATTTGACCAAGAACATTATTTATCTTGTGGGCGCCTGTATGATTTAATTCATCTCTTTTAAGATAAATTTTTGCTCCACCCAACTTTTCCGTTAAACGCTCTGCCAAGTATAAAGGGCTGGGCCTGCCGACGTAATGCTTCCATAGATCATCCATTTCCTCCCAGAATTCTGAATCTAGCTTGGCTTTTTCATACTGATCCTCCAATTCTAAGATCAGTGGCATCAAGGTTTCTGAAACAAAACGTCCACCAAACTGCCCAAATCTACCTTTTTCATCTGGACCAGTCATAAAACTGTTAAAAAGATCATTGGCCACTAAAATCGAGCTCCCATTAGAAATTTTTATATTAAGACATTAGTTTGTTATATTAGTTACAGCCAAGTTCAAGAGATTTTATCTAAATTCTTTTCGAAATTGCACTTTTCTAAAGCCTGCATGAAATCCTTTATCTTATCCAGGTCTTTGACCCCAGGGCTTAGCTCTATACTGCTTGATAAATCAAGCTGCCTCGCATTGGTTACTTTCACAGCCTTTTCGACATTGGCAGCATTTAATCCTCCAGCTAACATCCAAGGCTTTGACCACTTTTTATTTGCAAGAACTGACCAGTCAAATTGCAATCCATTTCCTCCTGGCAACGCGCCCTTACTTGAAGGCTTTGCATCAAATAAGATTTGATCACAAACCTCACAATATGATTTTACTTTTTTCAGATCACTTTCAGAAGAAACACCTATAGCTTTCATAACTGGTAGGCCATATCGTTCTCTAATATCATGCACTATCTTAGGGCTTTCGGAACCATGTAACTGGATCATATCTATTGGAACCTGGCTTGTAAGTTCATCCAAATATGAAAATTGAGCATCCACCACTAAAGCTACTTTGGCCAATCCAATTGGCGTCTCCAGTGCCAGTTTGCGTCCCATGTCAAAGGTCAGAGCGCGAGGAGACTTTTCGAAAAATACAAAGCCTGCATATCTAGCACCCATGGAAGCTGCGAAATGTATATCTTTAACAGAAGTCAGCCCACAAAATTTTACAGCAACCGGATCGATCTTTTTCAAATTGAGGGTCATGAGTTGGCTTTATTATTGAGCAGCAACAAAATCTCATCCTCGTTCTGCCCACTCTCACGCTTTAGCTGACTCAGCTCGTTTTCTACTTTAGCAAGCGCTTTAGATTTTCTACTTGAGGCTGATCTATGTTTCATCTCCCGAATCCATTCCCAAACAAATCCAACGAATAGGCCAAAAATTACACCACAGAGAAACAGAACAAAAATTGGAATTGAAAATATCATACCACCGCCAAAAAAACCCTCCAGTTCACTAGGCATTATTCTGATATCCACAAGTTCTCTGTTGGCGACCGCTAAGGTCAAAATTATAATGGAAAGACAAGTTAAGAAAATAACTCGTATGTATCGTGTCAAATATTAAGCCTTCCCATTTAGCCTATCACGTAAAAGTTTTCCTGTTTTAAAAAACGGAACCTTTTTCTGATCTACACTAACGGCCTCTCCAGTTCTCGGATTACGCCCGACCCTTGCATCCCGCGTTTTTACTGAAAAAGCCCCAAATCCTCTAAGTTCGACTCTATCACCACTTGCAAGAGCATCCGTAATCTCTTCAAAAATGGTGTTTACAATTCTTTCTACATCACGCTGAAAAAGATGTGGATTTTCATCTGCAATTTTTTGAATTAATTCCGATCGGATCATCGGGTTGTCTCCCTGGCATTTTTAATTGTAGCAGGTTAACTATAATCACCAGTCCCTCGAAATTAAAATCATTTCTAGTCCTAAAACATTATTTTTTTACATAATACTATTACAAAGACATATATTGCTCTCATTTAGCATGCTTAATAAGTTTAATCAGCTTCGTTAAAATAAAATTTTTAATACTAAACGAATCAAAAAAAAGCCCCGCGTTTTAGGCGCAGGGCAAATAATTGAACATAAATTTTTATATGTTACTCTTCATCACCTTTAAGTGCAGCACCTAAGATATCTCCGAGAGACGCTCCACTATCAGACGAGCCGTATTGTTCTACCGCTTCTTTTTCTTCAGCTATTTCACGAGCCTTTACAGAAAGACCTAATTTTCTAGTCTTACTATCAACACTGGTCACGCGAACATCGACTTTATCGCCAACATTAAATCTTTCTGGCCGTTGTTCTGCACGATCGCGGCTTAGATCTGAACGTCGAATGAATGATTTCATACCTTCATATTCAACCTCGATACCGCCGTCCTCGATTGATGTAACCTCTACTGTTACGATGGATCCACGCTTAACCTTATCTGTGGCTTTAGCAAATTTATCTCCACCCAAAGCTTTTATTGACAATGAGATTCGTTCCTTCTCTACGTCAATTTCCGTTACGGCTGCTTTTACCATGTCACCCTTACGGAAATTTTGGATTACATCCTCACCGCGCTCATCCCATGAAATATCACTCAAGTGAACCATTCCATCAATTTCGCCATCTAGCCCTATGAACAAACCAAATTCAGTTATGTTCTTAACTTCACCCTCGACCTCACTATCAACAGGATGGTTCTCAGCGAATACTTCCCAAGGGTTCCTATGGCATTGCTTGATTCCTAACGAAACTCTCCGCTTTACGCCATCTATTTCCAAGACCATTACGTCAACTTCTTGACTAGTAGATACAATTTTACCTGGATGGACATTCTTTTTAGTCCATGACATCTCTGAAACATGTACTAATCCCTCAACGCCAGCCTCAAGCTCAACAAAAGCACCATAATCCGTTATATTGGTTACCACGCCCTTATGCAGAGACTCCAAAGGATACTTACCAGCTACCAGTTCCCACGGATCTTCTTCTAGTTGCTTCATTCCTAAAGAAATTCTGTGTGTGTCTTTATTAATTTTTATAACCTGAACTTTTATTGACTCACCGATAGTTAGAATTTCAGATGGGTGATTAATCCTACGCCATGCCATATCAGTAACGTGTAGAAGGCCATCTACTCCACCTAGGTCGACGAATGCACCGTACTCAGTGATATTTTTTACTACACCCTCTACGTCGTCGCCTTCCGCCAAATTTCCAATAACTTCCGCACGTTGTTCTGCGCGACTTTCTTCCAATATAGCTCGTCTCGATACTACTATATTGCCTCTCCTGCGATCCATTTTCAAAATTTGAAATGGTTGCTTCAATCCCATAAGAGGTCCAGCGTCTCGCACCGGACGTACATCAACCTGAGAACCCGGCAGAAATGCTACCGCACCACCTAAGTCCACTGTAAATCCACCTTTTACTCTACCAAAAATAGCGCCATCAACCCTCGCATCATCCGCGTAGGCCTTTTCAAGTCTATCCCAAGCTTCTTCTCTGCGTGCCATTTCTCGAGAAATAACAGCTTCACCTTTAGCATTCTCGACTTGCCTTAAGAAAACTTCTACCTCGTCACCTACGGCAACTTCAGGAGCTTCGCCAGGGTTGGCAAACTCTTTTAATTCTACCCTGCCCTCCATTTTGTAGCCAACGTCTACGATCGCAAAGCCAGCTTCTATCGCAATGACTTTACCTTTTACAACAGAACCTTCTTGGGGGGTATCAATCTTGAAGCTTTCATTCAGCAGAGCTTCAAATTCTGCCATAGTTGCGTTTTGAGCCATATAGTCTCTATATCCTTTAATAAATATTTTCTGGCCAGATGGTTGGTTCCACCGGTCTTTAGTTTCTCTTATGCATCCACTTTTCATGTTAATATGAAAAAGCGGACACGCGTTATCGCCTTCAGAGACGCAACGCGCGGGGTTTACATGCTAATTTTGCGTAAATCAAGGGGTATCTACCTGAACAATAATCTTTACTATCTATGAAATACTAATTTTCTAGTTTTGAATCAATAATCCTAGAAACTGATTCATAAACTTCATTAATGTTCATATCAGAAGTATCAATTTTCCTTGCGTCCACGGCGGGCACCATCGGGGACTGTTTACGATTTGAGTCCCGCTCATCTCGTTCTTGAATTTCTCTAAGTACGTTTTCAAAAGAGATTGAATGCCCAAGGCCTAATAACTCCTTATATCTTCTTTGCGCTCTGATATAAGTTGAAGCAGTTATAAAAATTTTTATGTCTGCATCAGGACAAATTACCGTTCCAATATCACGTCCGTCCAGAACTGCCCCACCAGGTTTTGAGGCAAAGTCTCTTTGAAATTTAAGTAAATGAGCCCGAACTGAGGGGTTTTTAGCCACTTCTGAGGCTGCATTTGATACTCTAAGTGTTTTTAAATCTAAAACTTCTAATTCATCTACCCGCAACTGACTTGCAGCGGTAACTGGATCAACTCCTTGAAGAACTTTGTATCCAACCAGTCTATATAAGAGGCCAGTATCAAGGTGCGGTACTGAGTAATTCTGGGCTATTTTCTTTGAAATTGTACCTTTCCCTGATGCAGCAGTACCATCAATCGCTATAATTAGGCCAAACTTCGTCAAAACTACAAATCTCGCAGTTCTAAATTAGCCCCTAGGTCACGCATAAGGTCAACAAAGTTTGGAAAGGAGGTTTTTATTGGTGAACAGTCATCTATTTCAATAGGTGTTTGTGATGATAAACCCAAAATTAAAAAAGACATCGCTATACGATGATCCAAAAATGTCTGGCAAATAGAACCGCCTTCAACTGTCCCGATACCATTGCCGTTTACTGCCCACCAATCTTCACCTTCCTCTACAGATACTCCATTAGCACGTAAGCCTTTTGCCATTGCGTCTATTCTATCACTCTCTTTGAACCTCAGTTCCTTGACACCCCTCATAGTCGTTTTTCCGGAAGCATTTGCCGCTACAACAGAAAGAATTGGATACTCATCTATCATCGAGGCTGCACGTTCCGGAGGTACCTCTATACCTTTCAAATTTGGAGAAAAACAAGCTCGAATGTCAGCAATAGGCTCCCCGCTTTCCTCTCTCTCGTTCTCAAAACTTAAGTTGGCACCCATTTCAATCAACGTTTTAAACAAGCCAGCTCTTGTTTCATTAAGCGTAATATGCGGAACAAGGATATCTGAATCCTCAACGATAACAGCAGCACAGATTGGAAATGCCGAACTTGATGGATCGCTTGGGACGCGAACATTTTGACTTTTCAATTCTGAGTAACCACTTAATGTAATTGATCTACCATTTGGTATTTCTTCAACTTTTAGATTTGCCCCAAATGAACTGAGCATTCTCTCAGTATGGTCTCGAGTCATTTCTGTTTCAGTGATTATAGTGTCACCAGGTACGTTTAATCCGGCCAATAGAAGTGCAGACTTAACTTGCGCTGACGGTACCGGCACTGTGTATTTTATAGGGATGGGAGATCTGGCCCCAACTATCGTCATTGGCAAACGACCTTTACTACGACCAAATGCAGCTACTCCAAATTTGCTTAATGGATCGGTTACACGCTCCATAGGTCGACTGTTTAGGCTTTGATCACCAGTGAATGTCGCATTAATGGGGGTGGTTGCCATTGCACCGATTACTAATCTTACGCCAGTGCCCGAGTTACCACAATCAATGACCGTCGAAGGTTCTGCAAAGCCACCCACACCCACACCATCTACACACCATTCACCAACCTCATTTTTCTCAACTTGCGCACCAAATGCAACCATTGCACTTGCGGTATCGAGAACATCTTGACCCTCTAATAATCCAGTAATTTTGGTTTGCCCAATAGACAGAGCTCCAAGGATTAGAGAACGATGCGAAATAGACTTGTCGCCCGGAATTGAAACGATCCCCTTCAGAGACTTCGAGCTCAAAGCACGCATGACGATTGGGTTGGGATTTAAAGACATTTGTCAAACCTTTGTTTTGGCTGTAATAAACTAGACTTAGATCAACGTCTAGGACTCTCGCTTTTCAAATGTCAAATAATAAGGCTTGCGTCCCTCTTGGAGAGCTTTTTTTTCATATCTAGTTGGTATCCAGTCACTCCAGCACTCCCTCCAGTCTTGCGGCTCAGAGGCCGTCCAGGAAAATCTGTGCTTAAGAACTTCTTGAAGCGCTTGTCGCACGTAATCTGAAATATCTGTAGCTACCCTAAAAGATGCGCCAGTTTTCATTATGCGCTGCAGCTCTATCAAATATTCACTGGTTACAAATCTTCTTCTATGATGCCGTTTTTTTGGCCAAGGATCGGGATATAGTAAAAATACATTATCAATTGAGGCATCTGGCAGTACATCAAATAAATCTCTCACATCACCCGGGTGGATACGTACATTTGCAAGGTTAAGTTTTGAAAGTTTCCCTGCAAGCATAGCAACGCCATTTATGTATGGTTCACAGCCAATAAAACCAATATTGGGGTTGCGTTCAGCTTGATAAACAAGGTGCTCACCTCCTCCAAATCCAATTTCAAGAGAGACTGATGTTACATTCTCAAAAAGATCAGATACCTCTATAATCTTCCTATGTGGATTAGAATCACGGTTTACGTCAGGTATTGATAACTTTACCAGTTGATCATTCAACAGTTCCTGTTGTAACGCGCGAAGACCTTTTCCTTTTAATCTTCCGTAGAAATTCCTAAAATTCTTGGGCTTGCTTTCTATATTATCCGTCATTCAATTAGCATAAGTTCTGAATCTGTAAATTCTCAATAATTACTGAAACCGCGTACATTTACAGAATAAAATCATTTTAAATTTCTTGATAATTCAGCAATTAGATCAGTACGTTCCCAGCTAAAACCGCCATCTTTTTCGGGAGGTCGACCAAAGTGCCCATAAGCAGCAGTTCTTTGATATATTGGTTTATTTAGCTCTAGATGCGTTCGGATGCCCCGCGGAGAAAGATCCATAGATTCCGCTATTGCATTTTCAATTTTTTTATCAGCTACCGTTCCAGTTCCGAAGGTATCCACATAAATAGAAAGTGGATGAGAAATGCCAATTGCATAACTCAGTTGAATTGTGCATTTTTTAGCGAGGCCGGCAGCAACTACATTCTTTGCTAGATACCTCGCTGCATAGGCTGCAGAGCGATCCACCTTAGTTGGATCTTTACCAGAAAAAGCCCCTCCACCATGCGGAGCAGCACCACCATAGGTGTCAACTATTATTTTTCTACCAGTTAAACCAGCATCACCGTCGGGACCACCAATTACGAATTTACCCGTTGGATTTACATGCCACGAGGTGGAACTGTCTATCCAGTCGGATGGTAAAGTTTCCAATATATAAGGTTTAACAATAGCATGAACATCATCCGAGGATAGTGAGGCATCTAAGTGTTGCGTAGATAAAACTATAGAAGTAATTCCTACGGGAACGCCAAGTTCATAGCGCACCGATAACTGTGATTTAGCATCTGGGCCGAGACTCGGTTCAACACCTGATTTACGAACCTCAGCCAATTGCCTCAAAACGGCATGACTATACTGTATAGGTGCCGGCATTAAATCAGGTGTTTCATCCGTCGCGTAGCCGAACATTATACCCTGATCGCCTGCACCCTCTTCCTTATCACCATCTGCGTTAACTCCCTGAGCAATATGCGCAGATTGCTCATGAAGCAAATTTGTTATTTCGACAGTTTCATGATGAAATTTTTTCTGTTCATATCCAATGTCTTTAATGCAAGCCCTTACGATTTCATCAATCCGACCCATTTGCTCCGACAACAAATTTTTATCAGAAAGGCCAACTTCTCCGCCCACCACTACTCTGTTAGTAGTAGCAAAAGTTTCACAAGCCACTCGGGCCTCTGGCTCCAATGCTATAAAGGCATCTAAAACAGCATCAGATATTCTATCACAAACTTTATCTGGGTGTCCTTCAGATACAGACTCTGAAGTAAAAATGTAAGATTCACGAGGCAAGATTTCTGCTCCAATAATTACAACTCACGCGTCAGGAAGCCGTTGCGTGTAAAACTTTGGTTAATCATTAAAATCACTAGGGTCAATAGTATCTTTTATGAATTAAGCGCATAAGCAAAAGAGATAAAATCATTATAAAAAAAATACTATCACCCCAATTATAGTAAATTGTAGGCTGGAACGCTTTTGGAAGACCTAATTCCAGTGATCCCTCGGTTTCCAAAGGTAGACTGTCAACTATTATTCCATTTGCGGAAATGACTGCAGAGATTCCTGTATTAGCAGATCTTGCAACTGGCAAACCAGTTTCAATAGCTCTCATCTTTAATATTTGAAGGTGCTGGTATGGACCAGAAAAACGACCGAACCATGCATCATTTGTAATTTGAAGAATAAAATCAGGGCGACTAAGTGTTGCTCTTAAAATACTAGGGAAAATAGCCTCATAACAAATCAGGGGTTGGAAACGTAAATCAGTCTCAACTTCAATTAAGTCAGGGCCATGACCTCGAGTGAAACTCGAGCCATAGGAATTAACCATCGCACTAAGACCGAAATTACTAAGAACGCCGGACAAGGGCAAATACTCTCCAAATGGAACAAGAATTGATTTGTCATATATTAATTTTTTGTCACCAACTTTTTGTAAGATAAGCGAATTCCGCAAATTCTCATTTTCATCAAAGCGAAGTGCCCCAAATACCACTGGCATTCCAGAAGAAGCCTCATCTATCGCCCCTAACAGTTTATCAGCAAAATTTAGTGGTTGATAAATTGCACTTTCCGGCCAAACAACAAGATCTGCTTTATTTGCTTCTACTGTGGCTTTTATCATTCGATCAAAAAAAACTGGTGCTAAGTTTTCATCCCATTTTTCACTCTGAGGTGCGTTTGGTTGCACAAGTAAAATTGTTTTATCAGTGAATTGGACTTGTTGATTTTGCCTTTGCCATCCCCAAAAACACAGTGACGAAAGAACAAGTAGTCCAATAAAAGTTGCGGGAAATTTTTTAGTCTCAATTGAAGAGATTAAATATATCGCAATTGTAAAAACAAAAACCCCTAAACCAAAAGGACCAAAAATCGCGAGTAGCTGACCTAAAGGAGAACTCACAAATAAGGATGCGATCGTACCCCATGGAAAACCTGTTAAAAAAAAGGACCTAAAGTACTCTGCAGTAGCGACCCCAAGCAATAGTGCCCACCTTGCACCCAAAGGAGCGAAAATTAGACTAAAAATATACCAAAATGATGACATTACTGTGGAAATAAAAAAAATCGCAAACGGAGCCATCCAAGCGTGTGAAATAAAGTCGACAAAAAATGGCTCTACAATCCAGTTTAAGGTTAGGATAAAATAACCCATACCTAAAAAAAATGTATAAAGTGATATTTTTGATCTATCTCTTTGTTTTGTAATTTCCAAAATACTCAAACAAATAGCTGCAAAACTCAGGAACCATAGATTAAAAGGTGCATGTCCTAAGGATAACAAGGCTCCAAAACTTACAGGTCTTAAATAACCCACGTATTTCGAGATCAACCTATCATCCTATTCGGCTGCTTTAAC
>CACPPZ010000031.1 GCA_902635985.1 Paracoccaceae bacterium | reverse complement strand
GCCTGCTCGCCCCGCAAGTAACGCAGAAAATAACCCAGAAGGACCACCTCCGATAATCAAAAGATCGCAAAAGGCAAAATTTTGGTCATAATTATCTTTATCGGGTTCACAATATAGCTTTCCAAGTCCTGCAGCGCGCCGAATTATCGGTTCATAAAGAGCCTCCCAAAACCTTGGTGGCCACATGAATGTTTTATAATAAAATCCGGCACTAAAAAACGGAGAAATAATATCATTTATAGCCAGCACATCAAATTTTAGACTTGGCCATGAATTTTGACTTGTTACAATTAATCCTTCGTATATTTCCTGCGTGGTAGCTCGAACATTAGGTTCTATCTTTCCGCCTCTATGAACCGAAATAAGAGCATTAGGTTCTTCAGAACTGATGCCTAAAATACCCCTCGGCCGATGATATTTAAAAGAGCGGCCAACTAATTTTACATCATTTGCAAGAAGTGCAGAAGCAACAGTATCTCCTACAAATCCTTTGTAGGGCTTTGAATCAAATAAAAAGGTGACTTCCTGGTCTCTGTTCACAATTCCCTTTGACGCTATTCTCATGTCAGGCCTTCGTCGTTAGAATTTACCAGTTCTGTCCTTATAACCTCATGAGTGACTGTGTTTCTTGTAACTATTAACCAACCATTACAGCCCCTCTCATGATACCATAAATCACGGATTTCTCCCGCTTCATTATCTCTTAAATGTAAAAAAGCGTGCCAATTTGAAAGGCTATCCTCAAGTTTTGGCCGATCTAAATCATTTACAGATCCCCGGTAATAAAATTCCCGAATGTCTCGCTCACCACAATTTGGGCAGATTATTCTCATTTTAATCAGCTCACTATTTTTAAAATATTGCAGATATCATTAAGCATTAGTGCAGGTTATGTTGAGAACCTGTACCCTCCTCATCCATTAGATTGTATCCAGATTGAAATCGTTCAAATCGATAATTCGACGCTGTATGAAAATAGTTCTCAGTTGCTATTAAGTGGGCATAAGCATATCCAGAAGCAGGAACCGCCTTGAAACCACCATAACACCATCCACAATTTATAAATAATCCATCAATTGAAGTTTTATCAATAATTGGACTTCCGTCTGGTGACATATCCATTATTCCACCCCAAGACCTTAAAACTTTTGCTTTGCCGATCATCGGCATAAGTGCCATACCAGCCTCAAAAACATGCTCCATTAATGGTAAATTACCTCTTTGCGCATAAGATGCATATCCATCTAAGTCACCACCAAATACCAGGCCGCCTTTATCAGACTGGCTGATATAAAAATGACCCATTCCAAAGCTGATTACATTATTGATAACGGGCTTTAATCCTTCGGTTACAAACGCCTGTAAAATATGGCTTTCTATTGGCAATCTAATACCAGCCATTTGAGCAACCTGACTAGAACGACCAGCAACAACAATCGCAACTTTATTTGCTTCAATTTTACCCCTAGATGTCTCTACTCCAGTTACTCTGCCATTATTTATGCTGAAGCCAGTCACCTCACAGTTCTGTATTAAATCAACACCCCTCTCATCGGCAGCCCGAGCATAACCCCATGCCACTGCGTCATGCCTTGCCGTACCAGCCCTTTTTTGTAAAAGACCACCATAAATTGGGAACCGAGCATTTTCATAGTTTAGATATGGCAATAATTTGCGTAAATCTTCTACAGACAGCATATGAGCGTCATCCCCCCGACTTCTCATTGCATTAGCCCGCCGTACGAATGCATCACGCTGTCCATCTGAATGGCATAACATTATAAGACCACGCTGGGACATCATTACATTATAGTTGAGATCCGTTTCCAAGCCCTCCCAAAGCTTGAGTGAGTGACTATAAAATTCGGAATTTCCCGGCAATAAATAATTAGCTCTAACGATAGTAGTATTTCTTCCAATATTACCGCTACCTATATGGCCCTTTTCAAGCACTGCAACATTTCTTATTCCATGATTTTGTGCCAAATAATAGGCAGTGGACAATCCATGCCCACCACCCCCAATGATAATTACGTCATAGGCAGACTTCGGACTAGGACTCCGCCAATGTGGGGTCCAATTCTTGTTGCCTGTTAGACTTTCCTTCAGTATGCGCAATGCTGAGAAGCGCATTTGATCCTCCATGTTGTCAGGCTATTAAATTAACCTGTTACTACACTTTGATACAATACATTGACTTTTAATTTGGCTAAAATTTATTCACCTGCACTTCATAACCTGGCTCTTCTGGTTCGTAATCGACCATTTCTGTCGGAAATCCTGGGGCAGTGATGCTCAGACCTGTTACCTCTTCTAGTCTTTTTATGATATTAGGCGAAAGCTCTCTTGAGCCAAATTTATTTATTCCGTCCTCAAAGATTTCAATTAATAAGGGGCTTAAATCAAGTGGCACATTGACTCTATCTGCAACCGCTTGAAATAATCCAATATCTTTCGCTACGAGATCCATTGTAAATGAGATATCACGGCTTCCATTTAATATAACCTGGCTCTCCGTTTCGTGAACGAAGGAATTACCAGATGAAATTCTAATTGCCTCATACGCATTTACCAATTCCAAACCTGCCGCTTTAGCTACCGTGAGGGCCTCCGCGCAAGAAACCAAATTTGCCGTAGCTAGAAAATTAGTTATAACCTTTAGTATACTTGCACTACCCAGCTCTCCTGTGTGAAGAACCCTACGACCCATAGTAGTTAACAAAGGCAGCACAATTTCAAATGTGGCTCTGTCGCATCCAGCGAATATACTTATATTTCCGGTATCTGCCCGGTGGCAACCACCAGATACTGGACAATCAACGGCTTCCCCACCGCGACTTATGACCTCCGCCCCCAAACGCTTGACTTCAATGTCATCTGTAGTGGACATTTCCAACCAAGTTTTTCCTTCTTTTACAAATGGAAGCATTTTCTGCATGACTATGTTGGAAGCGGCCGGACTCGGTAAACACGTGATTATAGTGTCACAAACATTCATCAAGTGTTCCGGATTTTTACCAACCTTTGCTCCTTTTTTTGCAAATTCTAACATTAATTGATTGTTTAAATCATAAACGGATACATCAAATCCATTCCTTAGTAAGCTCCCGGACAGCTTACTGCCGACATTACCTAATCCTATAAAACCAATTTTCATTTTTTTCTCCATAACTCTAATATCGACTGCGTATCTTTTTGGGCTTTTCTAAAAGCGACAGATAATGGATTTATAACCTAATATTACTTTTAAAGTTTGAGTATTAATTTAATTTAATTCAAATTTTTATGACCACAATATCTGAAGTCCTACAGCTCATTTAGTATAGGTGGGCTGTTGCTTAATACCGGCTTTATGGTTAAATCGCATTTGTAGCTTACAACTCACAAAAGGAACGCATCATGACCAATCCAATAAAACTTGGTATTGCCGGATTGGGAACAGTGGGCATTGGTGTTGTAAAGATAATCCAGCAGAAAGCAGAAACTCTACAGGCCCGAACAGGCAGAAAAATTGAAATTGTTGCGGTTTCCGCAAAATCAAAGAATAAAGATCGCGGGGTAGATTTGAGTATGTACGATTGGGAGAGTGATCCTGTTACTCTAGCTAATCGAAAAGATATTGATATTTTCGTTGAACTAATCGGGGGTCATGTCGGCGCAGCAAAAAACTCCATTTTTGCGGCCATAGATAATGATAAACACATAGTAACCGCCAATAAAGCATTATTAGCACATCACGGACAACAACTGGCTGAAAAAACTGAAAATAAAAATAAGTTGCTTCGTTTTGAGGCAGCAGTGGCCGGAGGCATTCCGGTAATCAAAGCATTAACTGAAGGGCTCGCGGGCAATAGCCTAACGCGTATAATTGGTGTGATGAATGGAACATGCAATTATATTCTAACAAGAATGCAGTCATCTGGGTTAAGTTATGATGAAATATTTAAAGAAGCTGAAGCCTTAGGATATTTAGAAGCTGATCCCAATCTTGATGTTGGCGGAATTGACGCCGGACATAAACTTGCTTTGCTCGCTTCGATTGGTTTCGGGACAAAAGTAAATTTTGAAGCGGTACAATTAGAGGGTATTGGTCAGATCTCAATCGAGGATATAAATCATGCAGCAGATATGGGATTTCGAATAAAGTTACTTGGTGTTGCGCAACTTAACGGAGACGGCCTTGAACAGCGCATGTCGCCGTGCTTAGTTCCAGCGGTCTCACCACTTGGTCAGTTAGAGGGTGGTACGAATATGGTGATGCTCGAAGGCGACCATGTGGGACAGATTATCCTAAGCGGACCCGGGGCCGGCGAAGGTCCTACAGCTAGCGCCGTGATGGCAGATATTGTAGACATTGTTCGAGGGGTACGATTACCAACTTTTGGACAACAGGCAAATACACTCAGAACTGTTCAATCTGTGAAATCAAATACAAGAGCACCATACTATTTACGCTTATCACTGTCAGATAAACCTGGTGCATTGGCGAAGGTAGCATCACTACTGGGTGACTTTGGAATATCAATCGACCGGATGCGCCAGTACGCCCATGCTGATGAAAATGCCCCAGTTCTCATTGTTACACATACTACTGACCCACAGTCTATTGAGAAGGCTTTAGCCAATGTACCTAAAACTGGGGTAGTACATGATAAACCAGTCGCTTTACGCATCGAACCACTTTAGAGCAAGAAAGCTTTGCCATGACTAACCCTAAGATTGAATTTGATGACCGTATGCTTTCCCTTGGATTGGCAAGAGTTTCGGAAGCCGCAGCTATAGCATCAGTATCACTTATTGGACGTGGTGACGAAAAAGCAGCAGACGAGGCTGCCGTAAATGCAATGAGAGAACAATTAAATTTACTGGATATAGCAGGAACCGTTGTAATCGGCGAAGGTGAACGTGACGAGGCGCCAATGCTTTACATTGGAGAGGAAGTTGGAACTGGAAATGGGCCCGGCGTAGACATTGCATTAGACCCACTAGAAGGAACAACACTAACTGCTAAGGATATGCCAAATGCATTAACAGTTATTGCTATGGGACCAAAGGGATCTATGCTACATGCGCCAGATGTTTATATGGAAAAGCTGGCAGTTGGCCCCGGAGTTTCGCCCAGTCTACTGTCTCTTGATATGTCGCCTTTTGAAAGGGTCGAGATATTGGCTGAGGCAAAAAATTGCGATCCGAACGATATCACTGTGTGTATTTTAGAACGTCCAAGGCATCAGGATATGATAGAACAAGTGAGGTCTACTGGGGCAGCAATTCGCTTAATTTCAGATGGTGACGTAGCTGGAGTTATGCACTGTGCCGAATCCGAAATAACGGGTATCGATATGTATATGGGAATTGGCGGAGCCCCCGAAGGTGTCCTTGCCGCCGCAGCGCTTAAATGTATGGGTGGGCAAATCTACGGCAAATTAATATTTCGAAATGATGATGAAAAGCTTCGTGCAGAAAAAGCTGGAATAAGTGACTTATCTCGAATCTACTCAAGAGATGATATGGTCACACAAGATGTTATTTTTGCTGCGACGGGAGTTACTAGCGGCTCACTCTTAGAGGGAATAAAACGCGAGATAACTCATATTACTGCCGAGACAATTTTGATGCGATCAAAAACTGGCTCAGTGAGGCGTATGATCTATCGCGTGCCAAAGAAATAATGTTGTCTTTATGGCATTTTTAGGTGTTCACAAATCCATTACAGGTAGAAAATGGATTGGGCTCAGTGATGACCAACACAGGCGAGCGGAAGCTATATCACAAATTACTGGGCAAAAACCTCCGGTAGCCAGTGTTTTAGGAAGGCTATCAATCCCTCCCGACAACGTGGAAGCATATTTGAACCCACTCCTTAGAAACTTACTACCGGATCCTAAGCAGTTACTAGATGTCTCTAAGGCCGCTCAGAGACTGATAGGTGCTGTAAAACGTAAGGAAAGGATTGTCGTTTATGCAGATTATGATGTTGATGGAGCAACTTCTGGAGCAATGCTCGTATCTTGGTTTCGATTTTTTAACCTAGAACCAAGTATTTATGTGCCAGATCGGATCAGGGAGGGATATGGCCTTAACAAAACGGCTATGACCAGACTTTCTTCTAATAATGAGCTTATTATTTGTGTTGATTGTGGGACACTGGGTCATGAGGCACTGGAAACAGTCCGCGAGGATTGTGACGTGATCATTTTAGATCATCATTTGGGATCTGAGGAAGATCCCAAATGTCACTCTATAGTAAATCCTAACAGGCAAATTGAGAGCGGTGGTTTATCATATTTATGTGCTGCCGGTGTTGTATTTTTAACTTTGGTTGAATGCGGTCGTCAACTTAAGTATAGTAATCAAACATCACCCAATCTAATGGACTACTTAGATTTAGTCGCTCTTGGAACTGTAGCAGATGTCGCCCCTTTAACTGGCGTAAATCGGGCTTTTGTTCGTCAGGGTTTAAAAATTTTATCAAATAGAAGGAGACTAGGTTTAAAGTTGCTTATTGATAAATCTGGTATCAACTCAAGCCCTACCTCATATCATTTAGGATATATCTTGGGTCCTAAATTAAATGCACCGGGTCGGATAGGCCCTGCCGATCTAGCCTTCAGGCTCCTGTGTTCAACTTCAACTTCAGAAGCGAACGATCTATGTGAGCAAATAGAAGAATTGAATACACAGCGGCGAGAGATAGAAAATAATGCAAGAGAACAAGCACTGGCTCAGATAGATAAAAACCAGTCCGAAAATTCAATTATTTGGGCAGCATCAGAGGGGTGGCATCCAGGAGTAGTTGGAATTGTTGCGTCAAGACTCAAAGATAAATTTAATAAGCCTTCAATCGTCATTGGTTTTGACGGAATTGATGGTAAAGGGTCGGGCCGATCCGTCGATGGTTACGACTTAGGGCATGCAATCCAAAGGCTACAGCGAGAGGGTCTCATACAAAAGGGTGGTGGGCACAAATTGGCGGCTGGCTTAAGCCTCACAAAGGACCAACTAAAGCCAGCGATGGCTCGATTATGTGAATTGGCGGAAAAAGCTAAAATTGTGAACGCAGAAGCTCAGGAACTTTCAGTAGATGGAATTCTGTTTATTCAGGCAGCAAAGATCGATCTCATTGAGGAATTAGAAAATTGTGGTCCATTCGGTTCAGCAATTCGAGAACCAAGGTTTGCATTTTGTGATGTTAGTATAAGTTTTACAAAAAGGGTTGGTGATAACCACCTAAAAGTTCGGTTTTCAGATGATAATGGAAAATCAATGGATGCTATTTGTTTTAGAGCTTTTGAGGGAAATTTAGGGCAAGCATTATCTGAACACGATGGTAAAAAAGTACATTTAGTTGGAAAATTAGACATTAACTATTGGCAAGGTAAAAAATCTCCTCAATTAATCTTAGAGGATGCAGCCTGGCCAGAAGAGCTTTAGATATAATAGTAAAAATTCAAAAAAATATATTTTGATGCATTTTTCTACTTGCACAGCCGTGAGGGTTTACATAATAACGGCAAACACAGGCAGAGCGGCCCGTTCGTCTATCGGTTAGGACGCCAGGTTTTCAACCTGGAAAGACGAGTTCGATTCTCGTACGGGCTGCCATTTAAAGAAGTTTCTGCCTAGAACCTCAGGATTACTCTAGTACCCTAACTGCTGTGCTGCTTCCGAGTGGCCATGACGCTGATAAGTTCAGGGAAAATGTCTTGCAGAATTATAATATGTCGCTTGGAAATGGCTTATCAAAATTATCAGGAAAGGTTTTTAGGATAGGACATTTAGGTGACTTCAACGACTTGATGTTAGTGGCGACACTTGGCGGAATTGAAATGGCACTTGGAAGGAGTGGAATTCCCCATCAAGCAGGTGGCACATTGGCAGCAAGGCAGCTACTTAAGGAAAAAAATACCAATAGTTTTTAAAGAAAAAATTCTATTGACTAAAAGAGTTCCGAATTGCTGATATATTTTCTCCATAAACGGATGGTTTATCAGTCGAACCACCTTTGAATACCGCTGAACCTGCAACCAAAACATTTGCTCCTTGAGCTACAACCAATGGTGCAGTTTTGCTATCAATGCCCCCATCAATTTCCAATAAAATTTGCCGCGAACCGATCATTGATTTTAATTTTTTTATTTTATCCAGTTGAGAGTAAATAAAACTTTGACCACCAAATCCTGGATTGACAGTCATTACACAAATCAGGTCAATAGAATCCAGCAGATACTTCACACTTTCTGCTGGAGTAGCAGGGTTCAACGCAATGCCAGCTTTGCAACCGGCAGCACGAATTGCTTGCATTGTTCGATGCGGATGATCTGTAGCTTCATAATGAGCGGTAATAATATCTGCTCCTGCTTCCGCATAATCAGCGATATAAGGGTCAACTGGACTAATCATGAGATGTACATCCAGTACGGATTTTACATGCGGACGGATTGCTTTGCATAAAGCCGGTCCAAATGTTAAATTCGGCACAAAATGTCCATCCATGACATCTACATGAATCCAATTGGCACCCTGAGCCTCAACCGCCTGTATTTCCTTTCCAAAATTTGCGAAGTCCGCTGCTAGTATAGACGGCGCGATTTTTACTTCTCTTCCCATAATTCTGAGGTCCATTTTCATTTAATTACAGCGCTAATTAGACAGTTTCTGACTTAAACACCAGTAAAAGAATTCTAAAATTCAAAATATACTAACAAACATCAAAAATCGGTTGGTGCACCACCCTCAGTTTTTCGTCGAGCCACAAAGTCCTTTAATTCCTCATCGACCCCTGCGTCTATCGTTGGTTCTGAGAACTCATGAAGAATTTGTTCATATATTTTGTAAGCACGTTGAGGCGTCCATACTGCGCCAGCCGCCTCCCATGCCTCATAGTTTTTCCAATCGGATAAAAATGGTTGATAAAAAGCACTTTCATAACGATTTTGCGTATGCTCAACACCAAAAAAATGTCCAGCACTGCCAACTTCTTTAATTGCCGATATCGCGATGCTGTCAGGGTCTGTGGAGTGTATTTCTGGATTCATATACCTTTGGATTTGCTGTATAATCTCACAGTCCATTATAAATTTTTCTGGGCTGGCGATAAGACCCCCCTCTAACCACCCGGCAGCATGATAAATAATATTTGATCCTGACTGCACGGCTGCCCATAGGCTATTTGACGTCTCCCAAATTGATTGTCCATCAGGAACGTTTGCAGCACATACTCCCGATGACCTTAATGGAAGGCCATAGCTACGAGCTAGTTGACCCGTCATCTGGGTTGCACGGATATACTCGGGTGTCCCAAATGCAGGAGCCCCAGATTTCATATCAACATTTGATGTGAATGTGCCTATGGCACATCCAACGCCTGGCTTGATATACTGCGCAAGCGCTATAGCACTTAAACCCTCAGCTATTGATTGTGCCACTGCGCCCGCCATAGTAACTGGAGCCATAGCACCGGCAAGTGTAAATGGCGTAACTATCAAACCTTGATTTCGTCTAGCTAATCTCATCCATCCATCAAGCATGGGTTGATCATGCTTTAAAGGAGATGTCGAATTAATATTTGTATACATTTTTGGACCACTATCGAACTCTTCTTCCGTCCAACCACCAGCAATTCGCACCATTTCAATAACATCTTCAATCCGCTCTTTTCCTAAACTATAGGCGTGTGCAGCTTTATCGGTAACAGTTAGTTTATCATAAAGCACATCAAGATGACGTGTGCTCGGGTGCAGATCAACCGGCTCTACTGGGTATCCTCCAACAAAGTGAATGCAATTAAAATATTGGCTAAGCTTAAGTAAATTTTTGCAAGTTTCTCTAGTACCCGGCACTTTTCGAGATATTTTTGTATCCCAGTAGCTTGGTGGTGAAGAAACATTTCCAAACAATACTTTTTTTCCACCGACAGTAATTTTTTTCTTTGGGTTTCTTGGTATAATATCAAATTGAGAAGGCGCTTTATTTATCATCTCCATAATAAACTCACGATCAAATTTAACATTTTCACTAACAACAATACAGCCAGCTTTTGATAAAATGTCTCTAGCTTCACGGTTAAGAATTTCTAGCCCAATCTCTTCCAAGATTTCCATTGCACCAAGATGGATCGCATTCACACCCTCCTCGCTCAAAGGTTCAGTAGGCTTATCTATATTTGTGGTGAGTTCCCATGGTATCTGAAGAATAGATGAGCTGCCACGTCTACCAGCATTACCAGCTCTTCCACCGGCCCTTTTTCGTCTAGATTTAATGGAACTCATATGCTTGCTCTAAAGTTTTGTCTCTAAAACATAGAGTTAAACCCAATGTGTCCTGTTCTTTTGCGACAATCTAGGTCGTATTAAACATAATTAGTTTAGGAGTCCCTCGATGTTACCAATGTTATCAAAGACCACATCAGAATATGGAGCGAGGTCAGAATATGAAGCTAAGCCGGTAAGTACGCCAATTTTATACATTCCCGCTTTTTCTGCAGCAAAAAGATCATGAGTACTGTCTCCAACCATAGCGACCCGGTGCGGTAAAATCGAAAACTGCTCTGCGAATGCCATAAGCGGATTGGGGTCCGGCTTAATTCCAAAACCACTGTCATATCCAGCAATAAAATCAAAATATTTGTGAATACCAGCTGCTTTCAAATGTGCATGTGCAACAGCCTCGAAATCATTTGTTACAAGACCAATTTTTAGACCCTTAGAGTATAAATTCTTTAGAAACCGCTCAAGTGGAATAACCTCAATAAGTTTAACTCTTTTAGCTGAACTCAATAAATATTCCTCGATTTCATTTTTACTGATATTATCGAGAAAAGGCACAATTTTATCAGCAGCCTGTTCAGCAGTACCTGCGATTAGCAAACTTGATTTTAAAAAAGTCTGGTTCTTCGGATCGTATCCAAGTGCTTCTGCAATTAATTCTTTCTTTGATAAATTGTTTCCGCAAAGATAATCAATTGTATCAGATGTCCACGAACTCCATGTCCTATGAAAATCAAAAAGAGTTCCGTCTTTATCGAATAAAATACCATCGATATCCATACCGATCACGTCCAATTTACCCTTTCACCGCCTGGCAACAATAGTCTAGCAGAGTGCATTGCGTCAGGCTCTAGCTGCATGGCATCGCAGGCGGCAATAACCCACTTATCGTCAAGTAACAAAAAATCTAATATAGCTGCCAAAAATACTCCGTCATGAAAATCACTTTTAATAGTCGCTTCAGATACGCCAGTTGAACTCATAAAAATATCAAGGACATCTTGATTTGAAATAAGCCAATTTGTGACTTTTAGTGCATAAATTTCTGCTTCTTGAGAGGTCATAATTTACGTTTAAACGATACTTCCAACTGTCTTTCATAAAAAGATAATGAATACCTTCATAGCTATCATCTAATGATATACAACAAGTAATTCAAAATCTTTCCTACACACCTTGCCATAATCAAAATTTAAAGCATTATTCAGAAAAATTTGGTTGAATTGAAAGGGAGGTCCATGGGCTATAAAGAAATATATAATAGCTGGAAAAACGATCCAGAATCGTTTTGGATGACTGCCGCAGATGCGATTGACTGGGTAAAAAAACCTTCAAAAGCACTGTTCTCAGAGCGGGCACCCTTGTACGAATGGTTCTGTGATAGCGAGGTAAATACTTGCTATAACGCTGTCGACAGGCATGTTCTAAATGGAAGAGCCAATCAGAAAGCCGTCATTTACGACAGTCCTGTTACTGATACAACATATTCTATTACATATTCTGAATTGCAAGAAAAGGTTGCAACTTTGGCAGGTGCTTTGTTAGCAAAGGGCATCTCAAAAGGTGACCGTGTTATAATATACATGCCAATGGTACCCGAAGGCTTGATCTCTATGTTGGCATGCGCTCGAATTGGTGCAATTCACTCAGTTGTATTTGGCGGGTTCGCTTCAAATGAGTTAGCGGTCAGAATCGATGATGCTAAACCTAAAGCTATTTTAGCAGCCTCATGTGGTATCGAACCAAATCGAATTATTGAATATAAACCATTAATTGATGCTGCAATAAACTTGGCAAATCATAAACCCCAAACAGTAGTTATTTTACAAAGACCGCAGTGTACGGCTGAGTTGATTGATGGGCGAGACTACGACTGGATGGAATTTCAAAAAAGTGCTGAACAAACAGAGTGTGTACCAGTCGAAGGCAATCATCCTGCATATTTATTGTATACTTCGGGAACAACAGGTGCCCCAAAGGGTGTATTACGGCCTACCGCAGGACACCTGGTAGCTTTAAATTGGACAATGAAAAATTTTTATAATGTAAACCCCGGAGAAGTGTTCTGGGCTGCTTCGGATATAGGTTGGATAGTTGGACATAGCTACATCTGCTATGCTCCATTGATCCATGGGAATACAACTGTAGTCTTTGAGGGAAAGCCAGTTGGCACACCAGACGCTGGCACTTTTTGGCGTATAATAAGCGAGCACAACGTAAGTGTACTATTTACGGCGCCAACTGCTTTTCGAGCAATTAAGAGATTAGACCCTGCAGGAGAATTCACCAAAAAATTTAATTTGAGCAGCTTAAAAGCGATGTTTCTGGCGGGAGAGCGTGCTGATCCAGACACAATTAACTGGGCCCAGAGCTTGTTAGGTATACCAATTATTGATCATTGGTGGCAAACAGAAACCGGATTTGTAATAGCTGGTAATCCACTTGGCATTGATAAACTTCCAATAAAAGTAGGAAGTCCCACTGTACCTATTCCAGGTTACGAGGTTAAAGTGTTAGACGAGGATGGCAATGAACTATCAAGCGATGAGTTTGGAGCACTCGCGATTAAGTTACCGTTGCCACCAGGCACTCTGCCAACTTTGTGGAATGCACCAGATAGGTTCAAGTCCTCATACCTAGATAAATTCCCGGGTTATTATGAAACTGGCGATGCAGGAATGATCGATTCCGATGGATACCTCTATATTATGGCACGTACAGATGATGTAATTAATGTTGCCGGACACCGTTTGTCGACTGGAGCAATTGAAGAGGTTCTAGCTAACCACCCTGATGTCGCAGAGTGTGCTGTTGTTGGTGTCTCAGATAACTTAAAGGGACAATTGCCTGTAGGGTTTTTATGTTTATCTGCAAATGTGGAGAGAGATATCCGCCAAATAGTTGACGAATGCATAAAGTTGGTAAGAGATCAAATAGGCCCGGTAGCCGCTTTCAAGCAAGCTGTGGTTGTGGACCGTCTGCCTAAAACAAGATCTGGAAAAATTTTAAGAGGAATTATGGTTAAAATTGCCGATAATCAGGAGTACAAAATGCCTGCTACTATCGATGACCCGTCAATTCTTGATGAAATAAAGCTAGCTTTTAGGTCAATTGGTTATGCGAAATAGTGACTAAAGATAAACGTTAAGATAAAATGCAATTTATCTTCAATAGGTAGTATTTACGCTTTACCTAAACTATGGGATGAAAAATGTCGGGAAAACCTATTTGGGCTCTTTCTGCCACTGAGCTTTTAAAAAAAACAAAAAATAACGAGTTAAGTGCAACAGAAGTAACATCAGCATATCTTGAACATATTAAAAAAGTTAATCCTGAACTAAATGCTATTGTCGATGATATGTCCGACGAGGCTACCAAACGTGCTGAGATTCTTGACCGCACCGCAATAGCAGGAGAGCCAAAAGGTAGGCTATTTGGTGTTCCGGTCACCATTAAAATAAATGTTGATCAGAAAGGATACGCAACAAGCAACGGCGTAAAGGCACTCAAAAATTTAATAGCTGATAGTAATGCCCCAATCGTTGATCACCTCATGAACGCTGGAGCAATATTTGTTGGGAGAACTAATACTCCCGAATTTTCTTTCAGAGCTGATACAGAAAATCCCTTACATGGAAGAACAAATAATCCGTGGGGCAAGCATTTGTCCCCGGGCGGCTCTTCTGGTGGTGCCAGTTCCGCGGTAATGGCTGGAATGTGTGCATTGGCTCATGGTAACGATATCGGAGGGTCACTTCGCTTCCCATCTGTAGCAACTGGTGCGGTAACACTAAAACCGGGCTTAGGAAGAGTTCCTGCCTGGAACTCAAGTCAAACTAGTGAGCGGGGTATACTTGCTCAATCAATGTCAGTGCAAGGCTTAATTACGAGAAGTGCCAGTGATCTTCAGTTAGCCATGCCAGAAATAATACAAGCCGACCTTAGAGACCCATTTCATGTCCCTATGCCTTGGTATAATTCTCAATTATCAAAAAACTCTCGAAAAGTAGCTCTTTGCTTTGAAACACCAGGCTTCAAAACAAATCCAGAAATCACAAAGGGTTTGAGAATTGCCGCTGATGCTCTGAGTAATGTCGGGTTCGATGTGAAGGAAGTAACTCCGCCACTTTTAGAGGAAACTGCAAAAACAGGTTACAGTGCACTGCTAGGAGAAGTGCAAGCTCTTTTGGGGGAAGATATAAGAAAAAGTGGTTCAGAAAAGATACAAATGATTTTTGATGAATATTTCCGTCAGTTTGAACCGTATGATGGCAAAAAACTTTTAACGGCAATGGCTGAAAGAACTCATTATGCTAGAGAATGGGCACTTTTTATGGATGAATATCCTCTAATTATTTCAAATCTAATGCCAACCAGTTTCTTCTATCCAGATCGAGATGCTGAGGGTAAGGCAGGCGTAACTGAGGTATTAGGCGCAGCACTCTGGTCATATTCTATGAATTTTATTGGGCATCCGGCTGGAATTGTGCCAACACACATTGCAAATACAACCGCGGGCGCTGTTCCAATTGGAATTCAGATCATTGGGCAAAGGTGGCGCGAAGATATGGTTGTGGCGGCATTAATAGCCATTGAGAAACACTGTGGTACTTTTTACGAAAAACTATGGAAGCAGCTCGGTTGGCTGAATTAAACAAATTGTTCTTGAATTAATCTTTCATCAAGTCCGTGGCCTTGGTTAAAAAGAATTCTATGCTGGACAGTGGTGTCCGAGCTTATTTCAACTTTTTTGACATTTTTAAAAGATATACTGTCTGCATCCACCATCAATGGTCTTTTATCATTGTCAATTACATCTATTCGAACAACAGCAGTTTTAGGCAATAAGGCTCCACGCCATCGGCGCGGCCGGTACGCGTTTAAAGCGGTCATCGCAAGTACATCCGCACCTATGGGTAGTATGGGTCCATGAGCGGAATAATTGTAGGCGGTTGATCCTGCTGGAGTGGCAACTAAAACACCGTCACACACTAACTCGCCCATACGCTGGCGATCATCCACCCATATTTGTAGCTTTGCAGCTTGCGGGCCAGCTCGTAAAAGAGAAACTTCGTTTATCGCTAGCGCTGTTTCAATTTTTCCATCAACAAGTGTAGCTTTCATTATCAAAGGATTAATTATTTGCTCCTCTGCATTAGCAAGCCGCGATGGCAAGGCCTCTGATTCATACGCATTCATCATAAAGCCAATGGTTCCACGATTCATTCCATAGACTGGGGCCCGAAAATTTTGACAAAGATGTAAAGTTTGCAACATGAACCCATCACCACCCAACGCTACGATATAATCCGCCGTTT
>CACPPZ010000030.1 GCA_902635985.1 Paracoccaceae bacterium | reverse complement strand
CAGGCCTGGTTTGAAAAAAATCAAGCACGGCTCGATGAATCTCGAATGGAGCCAGCAATTGGTTCAGGGCCATATGTAATGGATAGTTTTGATATAAATCGATGGGTAAAATATAGAAGAAACCCTGATTATTGGGGTGCGAGTCTGCCAATCAATAAGGGTCGCTCAAATTTCGATGAGATTAGAATTGAATATTTTGCGGATACTAATGCGGCTTTTGAGGCTTTTAAATCTGGAGCATATACAATGCGGGTTGAAAACTCATCGAAAAGTTGGGCTACAGCTTACGACTTCCCTGCATTAACTGATGGGTATGTAGTAAAAAAATTGATGCCGGATGGCGGTATTGCGAATGGACAAAGCTTTGTCATGAACCTCCGTAAAGATAAGTTTTCTGACATTCGGGTGCGACAGGCATTATCTTATTTATTTAACTTTGAGTGGTCCCGAGAGTCTCTCTTTTATGGGCAATACGCCAGAATTAATTCGTTTTGGGAAAATTCGGATTTAGCAGCTACTGGGATGCCGTCTGCTGAAGAAATGGTGCTTTTATCACCTTTGGAGGGTGATTTGCCTGCTGGAGTGTTGACAAAGGTTGCAGTGATGGCACCGGTATCTGGAACAAAACCAATGGATCGGGCTAATTTGCGCAAAGCAAATGCTTTACTGGACGAGGCTGGTTGGCCAGTTGGTGATGATGGTTTGCGAAGAAATGCTAATGGTGATACTTTAAAAATTGAAATAATTGAGGACAGCGCAGCATTTGATAGGATAGTCTTACCATTTGTTGAAAACATGAAAGCAGCTGGTATTGAAGCAGAATACGATAGAATAGATCCCGCTCAGTATACAGATAGAACTCGTAATTATGACTTTGATATAATTACCGATCAGTTTCCTATGTCATATGAACCTTCCTCAGGACTGAAACAGTACTTCGGTTCTGAAACGGCTGATGAATCAGTTTTTAATTCAATGGGTTTGAAATCTCCTGCCGTCGACGCGCTCATAGAGCAAGTAGTTGCAGCTGAAAACAAAAGTGATTTAAAAGTGGCAGTCAATGCCCTTGATCGTACACTCAGAGCTTACAATTTTTGGATACCACAGTGGTATAATGATCAGCATCGCGTAGCATACTGGGATATGTATGAACACCCAGATGAAATTGCGCCTTATGATTTGGGTTATTTAGATTATTGGTGGTATAACGAGGATAAAGCAAGAGCATTAAAAGATGCTGGTTTTCTCCGCTAATAAAGAAAGATGACACCATATATTTTTCGTCGTTTATTACTGGTAATCCCAACTTTGTTTGGGATTATGGTGATAAATTTTGCGCTTACTCAATTTGTTCCAGGCGGTCCAATCGAGCAAATAATTGCAAACTATGAAGGAAATGGTGACGTTTTTGAAGGTATAGCTGGCGGAGGTCAGGAAGTTGCCCAGAATTTTGAACAAGATGAAAAATATACTGGTGCTAAGGGCCTGCCACCAGATTTCATAGCAGAATTAGAAAAAGAGTTTGGTTTTGATAAGCCACCACTAAACAGGTTTTTGTTTATGATGTGGAATTACCTGCGTTTCGATTTTGGCGAAAGTTATTTCAGATCTATATCTGTGATTGACTTGGTCATTGAAAAGATGCCAGTATCCATCTCTTTAGGCCTTTGGTCAACATTAATCGCTTATATGATTTCAATACCACTTGGGATTAGAAAAGCCGTCAACGATGGCTCAAAATTTGATACGTGGACCAGTGTAATTATTATTCTTGCATATGCAATTCCAGGCTTTTTGTTTGCAATTTTGTTGCTAGTTTTATTTGCTGGTGGATCATATTTTCAAATTTTTCCGCTCCGAGGTCTTACCTCTGAGAACTTTACTGAGCTTGGGCTATTTTCGAAAATTATAGATTATCTTTGGCATATTTCTTTACCGGTTTTAGCATCATCAATCTCAGCATTTGCAACCCTGACTCTGTTGACCAAAAATAGCTTTTTGGATGAAATTCAAAAGAATTATGTTATCACGGCTAGGTCGAAGGGTGTCAGTGAAAAACGTATACTTTACGGGCATGTTTTTCGTAACGCTATGTTAATAGTAATAGCTGGATTTCCAGCAGTTTTTGTAGGGGTTTTTTTTACAGGTTCCCTGATAATTGAGACCATTTTTTCGCTCGATGGTCTTGGTAGAATGGGTTTTGAGGCTGCTATTGCCCGTGATTATCCAGTAATATTTGGAACCCTTTTTATATTTGGTCTGATGGGGCTAGTGGTGGGTATAATTTCGGACTTGATGTATGTTTTCATAGACCCTCGCATTGATTTTGATATCAGAGAGGGATAGCATTTGATTGGCACACCAATTACAAAAAGAAGATGGCGAAACTTCAGTGCTAACAAAAGGGCGCTTTGGTCTCTGATTATCTTTTCAGTTTTATTTTCTCTTTCCCTTTTTGCTGAGTTTATTGCTAATGATAAGCCAATCTTTGTCAGTTATAGAGGTGAGATAAATGTACCCATCTTTAAGTTCTATCCGGAGACTAGGTTTGGAGGAGATTTTAAAACGGAGGCAGCTTACAAGGAAATTGAGGTAAAGTGTTTAATTCTTTCCGGTGGACTTGTAGAGTGTTTTGAGCAAGCTGAAGATATAGTTGAAGCCATTGAGGTGGGTAAGTTTGAGCACTTAGATTTTTACCGTGGTTGGATTATCTGGCCTTTAATACCATATTCTTTTGACACATCTGTTGACACTCCTGGAGCGGCGCCGTTGCCCCCTAGTAAATCAAATATCTTGGGTACGGATGACGTTAAACGCGATGTGCTCGCACGTGTCATATATGGGTTTCGTATATCAATAATGTTCACTCTGTTAGTCACAATAGCCTCAAGTCTCTTGGGTGTTTTTGCAGGCGCTGTGCAAGGATATTTTGGAGGAAGAACAGATTTATTTTTCCAGAGATTTATAGAGATTTGGGGTGCGGTTCCATCATTGTATGTAATTATAATATTATTTGCTATTTTGGGTAGAAGTTTTTGGTTACTTGTCTTGTTAACAGTCCTTTTTGGTTGGATGGGTCTCGTCGGTGTTGTTAGGGCTGAATTTTTAAGGGCCAGAAATTTAGAATACGTAACTGCCGCAAAAGCTTTGGGTGTAAGTAACTTTATCATAATGTTTCGTCATATGCTGCCAAATGCAATGGTGGCTACTTTAACCTTGATGCCTTTTATTGTTACTGGGACAATTGCCACTCTTGCTTCATTGGATTTTTTGGGTTTTGGATTGCCTGCCTCTGCCCCATCTTTGGGAGAGTTGACTTTGCAAGCGAAACAAAACCTGCAGGCGCCATGGCTAGGTTTCACTGCCTTTTTTACATTTGCAATAATGTTGGCACTGCTCGTTTTTATTTTTGAAGGCGTCCGTGACGCTTTTGACCCAAGGAAGACCTTCAAATGACCCCGCTATTATCTGTAAATAATCTTTTGGTTAAATTTAAGAGTGACGAGTCAGAGGTCGTTGCTGTGGATGGAATTAATTTTGAAATTAATAAGGGAGAGGTCTTAGCTTTAGTTGGAGAAAGTGGATCTGGTAAATCGGTTTCGGCTCTTTCAACACTTTCGCTTCTTCCCAATAATGCTGATGTTTCTGGCTCGATTAAACTTCAGGGTAAGGAATTAGTAGGCATTAGTCATAAAGAACTAAAAAGTGTTCGTGGTAGTGAAGTAAGTTTTATTTTTCAGGAGCCTATGACATCTTTGAATCCACTTCACACCATTGAAAAGCAATTGCGAGAAGCGGTTGAACTGCATAATGCAGCGCATTTTAGTAATATTACCGAGTATATTGTTGAGTTGTTAATTCGTGTCGGCATCGATAGTCCAAGACAAAGGCTAGGTGCTTATCCCCACCAGCTCTCTGGTGGTCAACGTCAACGCGTAATGATCGCAATGGCGCTCGCAAATAATCCAAAAATCTTGATTGCGGATGAGCCAACAACGGCGTTGGATGTTACTATTGAGGCGCAAATATTAGATTTACTGGTTGAATTGAAAAAAAATACTGAGATGGGGATTCTGTTTATTACGCACGACCTTGGCTTAGTTAAAAGATTAGCAAATAGAGTTTGCGTGATGAAAAATGGAAAAATCGTTGAACATGGTTTAGTTTCAGCCGTTTTTGAAAAACCAAGCCATGAATACACTCGAAAACTTCTTTTCGCTAGCACTTCAGTCAGTCCTGATCCGGTTGGTGAAAAAGCTGCTATTGTTGCAGAAGTCTCTTCTTTAAAGGTTTGGTTTCCCATCCAAAAAGGTCTTCTTAAACGTACAGTAGGTTTCGTGAAAGCCGTTAAAGAGGCCAATTTAACTGTACGAGAGGGAGAAACTATCGGCATCGTTGGTGAAAGTGGATCTGGAAAATCTACACTTGCTCTAGCATTGATGCGTTTAATAAAATATGAAGGATCAGTTTATTTTAATGATCAAAACTTAAATGATTTATCTCTCAAAGAACTTAGGAAATTACGGAAGGATATCCAGATCGTTTTTCAAGATCCATATGGATCATTATCGCCTCGAATGACTTGTGAGCAAATAATATTAGAGGGCGTAAAAGTTCATTTCCCTTCTTCGTTACAAGATACTGAAAATCTGGTCTCAGGGGCCATGGTAGAAGTTGGTTTGGATCCTAAAACAAGGCATCGTTATCCTCACGAATTCTCTGGTGGTCAAAGACAACGCATAGCAATTGCGAGAGCTATGGCTTTGAAACCAAAATTAGTAGTTCTGGATGAACCGACGTCTGCGTTGGACCGAACGGTCCAAGTTCAGATCGTAGAGTTGCTTAAATCTCTACAAAAAAAACATAAAATGGCATATATTTTTATTAGCCATGACCTAAAAGTAATTAGATCAATGTCACACCAGATTATTGTTATGAAAGACGGCAATATTGTTGAGGCAGGCGACGCAAAGCAAGTTTATAATAATCCACAAAATTCTTATACGAAAAGCTTATTACAATCTGTACATTGAAAATTTTAAACCTATTTCTGATTTAAAAACTGGTCCAGTCTTTAATTATCCAGCGGGATCAATGATGTCACATGATATTTGACGGTTGGCTAGCTTGCGGCAAGCTTTTTCAGCGGTAATTTGTGAAACTCCATAAAAATTTGCTTCAAACCCCAGTTTTGTTTTTACGACTTTTCGCAACGCCCCCCCCAATGTTGGCATTTCTGCAAGTGCAGTCTTTATTAGCATCTTTTCTGCTGCATACCTCGTTCCGAATCGGCCAACATTCACACCCCAAACCTTGTGTTCATCTGATGAATTGTGGCTTACTAGCCTTGCTTGCTCAAGCATGTTTGTCTCTTTTGTAACTGCGGAAGATATTGTATCAGAAGATTTAGTGTCTAGTTTTGCAAGGTGAACTTGTGGAGTGCCCAAATTTTTTGATTTTTCTGAAGACAACATTAGCATTTTTAGGGTTTTCTCAATCTCGGTTGAGAAATCTACGGATGCTACGATTGCAGTATTTGAGCTTGGGCGTGGTTTGGGAAATAAACTTTTGCGAACAGCACCAGAAGATCTAGTAATCTTTTTGGCGTCTAAGTTAATCGATGAGTAATTAGGTAGGCTTGGTTTCCTTACAGAGACGCTAGTTGGTGCCTTTTTGAATCCTAAATCCATTAACTGTTCCACTCGCCTATTTCTTGTAGCAATACTTCTGCCGCCAAATACAGTTGTAATTATTCTTTCATTTCCTCTTTCTGCAGATGCGGTAAGAGTATAACCAGCTGCACTGGTAAATCCTGTTTTAATACCATCAGCACCCCGGTAATTTGCTAAAAAGCGTGTATTTGTATGACTAACCTTTTTTATCCCGGCATTAGCTGTGCGCCGCGAAAACAAGTGATAATATTCTGGATAATCATAAAACACATGTCGGCCAAGTATTGTCATATCTCTTGCAGTAGAGAGATGTCCCTGCTGGGTAAGGCCATGAGCATTCTTGAAGGTTGTTCGTTTCATGCCAAGTGCTTTTGCAGTTCTGTTCATCCGTCGTGCAAAAGCGGCTTCGCTTCCTTCTATCGCTTCGCCAATAGCGGTAGCGGCATCATTGGCTGACTTGATCGCGGCGGCTCTAATTAAATATCTTAGAGTAATACGTTGCCCCGCTTTGAGGCCAAGTTTAGAAGGCGGTTCAGATGCAGCTTTCTTTGAAATTTTAATCTTCTTATCAAGGCTAATTTCTCCATTCTCAACTGCTTCAAATGCCACGTATAGTGTCATCATTTTTGTTAACGACGCAGGATGTAACCTTTGATCTGCATTCTCAGCATGCAAAATACTACCGTCTCGAGCATCCATAACCAATGCCGCGTAAGTAGCTGCAATTCCGGGCTTTGATATGAGCATTATTGACGAAAAAATTAAGGCACTAAATATGCTTGACCAAGCGGACCCTAACAGCCGTTTCGTAAGATTCACTACCAATTTTCTGCCTCATACTGCCAGTTTTCTGGTCAGATTATTTTGGATTAATCAACAATATTAAACGAACTTTGTCAAATAAAGTATTAATTTTATTTATTTTTTTTCTTTTTGGAGGTTTGAGAACACAATATATAGTAACGAAATCCATTTATGTTACTATATATATGAATTTTGTAAAATTTAACTTCAAATTTAGAGATAGGCCAGCCACTTTAATTTATTTCTTTGACGGCTAGTAAAGGTCTTTTCAAGTTACACCGGCACATTATATAAGAGCAAAGAAATAAAATAACATGTTGGGATAAGATGCCGGTTTTCCCCCACCAAATGTCAGGTGAGTTTGATCAGGATAGCGAGCAAGGTGTAGCGCTGGAAACCCGCACTAAGACTAGGCGTCCACCACTTTACAAAGTGCTATTATTGAATGATGATTTCACACCAATGGAATTTGTTGTGGTCGTTTTAGAGCGTTTTTTTGGTAAGAACAATACTCAAGCGTTTGAGATCATGTTGACAGTTCATAAAAAAGGAATGGCTGTTGTCGGTATTTTTAGTCATGAGATAGCGGAAACAAAAGTTGCTCAGGTAATGGATTTTTCTAGGCGTCATCAACATCCTTTACAATGTACGATGGAAAAAGAATGAGTTTGCCAACGTGCTTTAGCAAGATTAATGCATGTTTGTTAAACGCTTATCTTTTCTAAAAGATATCTTCCCGGACCTTTTTGCAGCAGATAAAAAGGTCTGTTTTATTAACCCGCACTATTTGACCGATTTAGATCATTTCAACAATGAAAATACAGTTGTTTTAACGGATGATATCAGAATGTATTCTCCTCTTTTGCGCGAAGGCTACAACTGTGCACCGGGGATAAATTACAACGTAGATATTTCGATAATTCTTCTACCGAAATCTAAGGAGCTTGCGAAAGAGTTAATAATAATTGGTCTTAAGAAAGCTAAAGGAGGATATGTTGTAATAGATGGAGATAAAAAGCATGGAATTATTTCCATTTTAAAAGAACTCGAAAAAGAATTTTCTTTTGATGTTAAGCTTTCTAAGGCGCATGGAAAAATTGTGGCTTTTAGGACTGACCATGGGCTTTTGCCTCCAACTTGGTATTCCAGAAAAGTAAATAAAATTAATAACGAGTTTGTTACTGTTCCAGGCATTTTTTCTTGGGATCATGTTGATCCAGCTTCAGAGTTGTTAAAACACTATTTACCCAATAATTTAAAAGGTTGTGGCGCAGATCTTGGTGCAGGATGGGGTTTTCTTACAAAATTTTTAGCAAAATTAGAGTCAGTTGAGCAAATTTATGCGATTGATGCGTCTAAACGAGCGTTAGAATGTGCCGCAAAAAACTGTGAAACATCGAAAGTAAAATTCGTTTGGGATGATGTGCAGCAATGGAAAGCGCCAAAGCCCTTGGACTTCATTGTCATGAACCCTCCATTCCATTCAAATGGTAAGGTCGATATCAAATTGGGAGAAATGTTCATAATTTCGGCTGCTAGGAACCTGATTAAGGATGGCAATTTACACATGGTATCCAATAGGCACCTTCCTTACGAACATATACTTGGTAACCATTTTGCTGCTTGGAAAGAAATTGGGGGTAATAATAAATTTAAAGTAATTCTGGCTGAAAAACCTCTCGCAGTATTGAGAAAAAAACCCTAAGCTTATGTAACTCGTGAAGGAGAAGATATGTCCTTTTCTTTAGAAGGCAAAACGACCATAGTAACTGGAGCTGCTAATGGGATTGGCTTGGCAATAGCAAAGCACTTTGCCGATGAGGGTGCGAATGTCATGTTCGCCGATATGGATGATGAAAGCCTAAAGAAGGAATTGGGTGAAGAATGTGAAAGTGGCAACGTCCGTTACTTTTCTGGGGATTTGCGTGAAAGACTTACAATAGCTAACCTTCTTTCTGCGACAATAGACGCTTTTGAACGCGTCGATATTCTTATCAACGCTTCAAGGCAAGTTTTGCTTACAGATTCACTTGATTTGGAAGATGAAACAATTGACGTAATGTGGCAACAAAACGTTTTGAATAATTTTAGATTATCCCAACATGTGGCTAAAAGAATGATCAAGCAATCAGAAGAGGATACAGAAGGTGACGGTATAATTGGCACAATTGTAAACTTATCATCAATTGCTTCAACTTTAGCACAACCAAGGCTTTTGGGGTACTCAATAGCAACAGCGGCAATGGATCAGATGACACGGTCTCTTGCTGTGTCACTAGCTCCAAACCGTATAAGAGTAAACGCTTTAGCGATTGGTTCAATTATGTCTGCAAGTTTGCAGAATAGCCTAAAGGATGCTGAGGAACTTCGACACGATATAGAGGCACACACACCAATGGGGCGAATTGCATCTGCCTCTGAAATTGTTGAAACTGTCCAGTATTTGGCTGCGCCAGCTTCTGGTTTTGTAACAGGTCAAATAATAACAGTTGATGGAGGCCGATGCCTTCTAGATCCTGTATCTTCACCTTTTCATTAATTTAAATAATAATAGAATTAGAGCAGAGATGACAGAAATTACTGAATTTGAAAAAAATAAAGCCAGTAAATGGTTTTTGAGTTTGAGAAATGAAATTGTATCTGCTTTCGAAGAGTTAGAACAATCGCATTTTAAAGGCCCCTTTTCGGAGCTCAAACCAGGTAAATTTGAAGTAAATGAAACAAAACGCGAGGAGAAATCAGGAGTTGACGCCGGTGGTGGATTAATGAGTGTGATGCGAAATGGTCGTGTATTTGAGAAAGTAGGTGTCAACGTTTCAACAGTCTATGGAAATTTGAATGAGGCTGCCCAACACTCGATGGCTGAGCGCTTAGGTATTCCTGAAATGCGAGAAAATCCTAAATTTTGGGCAAGCGGTATTAGTTTGGTTGCTCATGTTAGAAACCCAAATTGTCCAGCGGTTCATATGAATACTCGCATGTTTTGGACACCATATGCTTGGTGGTTCGGCGGTGGGTCTGATTTGAATCCTTGTATCGAATTTGAGGAAGACACAGTTCACTTTCATTCTGTACTCAGGTCTTATTTGGATAAGCATAATCCCAAACTATATCCTGAATTGAAAAAATGGGCTGATGAGTATTTTTTTATTCCACACCGTAAGCGAGCAAGAGGAGTTGGCGGTATATTCATGGACGATCGCAACACTGGAGATTGGGAAGCAGATTTCAATCTTACCAAGGATATTGGCAAAGCTTTTTTGCCAGCATATCTTCCATTACTTCAAAAGCGGCTAGTTAATGATTTTAATGAGAGTGATATAGATGCGCAGTTGCAGCACAGAGGTTTATATGCTGAATATAATCTTGTATACGATCGCGGTACAAAGTTTGGGCTGGCTACTGGCCATGACGCGAATGCCGTTTTGATGAGTCTTCCACCTATTGCGAAGTGGTACTAAAAATCTATCGCAATACCCTTACGTTCCCAGTCACCAAATCTTACTGGTTCTGGTCCATCCCTTCCTCCAAACTCTTTTTTAGGAGCTGTTTTGTCTTTTATTGATCTCCGACGCTCTTCAGCTTCTTCTAATGCCCGTTTTGCTGCTGGGGGTATTTTATCCTGTTTCGCCATAAACTCTTTCCTCTATCGTGCCTTGGGTATATAAAACCTTCTTAAATTGCAAGGAATTCGCTTAATGCCTGAAAAAAAAGTGCCGTCTGCTCGTTCTCAGGCAAGTTTTTTGATGGACAGAATATTAGGTGAGAAGCGTTTATTAGCAGATATAAATTTAAATACTATCATGCAGAATATTAGTCCAGCTGATCGTGCTCGTTCGCAACGCTTGCTGCTAAACACGTTACGGTCTTTGGAACGTGCCGATGCTTTAATACTTCCATTTTTAAAAAAAAGACCGGACTTAAAAATTTTAAACGTACTTAGGTTAGCAACGGTTGAAATTATGGATAATGGTGACGCTCATGGAATTGTAAACGAGTACGTTTCTATTATTGGAAGGAACAAACGACTGAAAAACTATAAAGGACTAGTGAATGCGGTTTTGAGAAAGGTATCAAACTCTGACAGGAGCATTTGGAACAAGCTAGATATTCCTCAATTACCAAAATGGTTACGGCGGATACTCTTAGATTCATATGGCATTTCAGTTACACAGAAAATCGAGAAGCAACATTTAGAGCGCCCTCCCGTTGATATAACAATTAAAAACCCAAAGCTTATGGAACATTTTTCCATTGAATTAAAAGGGACGCAAATCTTTAAGCATAGTTTGAGATTAAAAAATGCTGGACAAATATCTACGCTCCCGGGGTTTAACGAAGGAGACTGGTGGGTTCAGGATCTCTCAGCAACTATACCTGTGTGTCTTTTCAAAGAAATTAAAGGAAAATCTGCCCTCGATTTATGTGCAGCCCCTGGTGGTAAAACCATGCAACTATCCGCAGCTGGAGCCTACGTAACAGCAGTCGATATTTCTGATGTGCGTGTCTCAAAACTAAAGGAAAACTTAAGCAGAACATCTCTTGATGCAAATATTATTATTTCTGATTTATTTACAATAAAAGATTGCTTTGATGTAATTATTTTAGATGCTCCTTGTACCGCAACGGGAACGATCAGGCGGCACCCTGATTTACCTTATGTGAAATCCCAGGTCGACCTTAGTAAATTGTTTAGTTTACAATATAAAATGCTCGAACATGCCGTAAGTTTGATGACAGGCACTAGTCAACTAGTCTACTGCACCTGCTCTCTATTACCGCAGGAAGGCGAGCATCAAGTTGAAAAACTGTTAAATAATTTTCATGAATTGAGAGTAGATAATTATTTACCTAAAGATTTAGTTTTTCTGGAAAGTTATCGGACGGAAGAGGGTGGACTACGGTTGCTTCCAAACCATTTGGCAGACAAAGGCGGTATTGATGGTTTTTATATGGCAAAGCTTGTCAAAGTTTAATCTTCAAGATTAAACTAGCAATATACGATATGGTCATTACCCAAAAGAATACTGCACGGTATAAAGTTTCAGAATTAAATTTTGATGGGATTATATTTTATGATCTTTACACGAATTTTGAGAAATTACCTCCTCAAAATTGGGAACTCATTTTACGCTCGAATTGCAAAAAATTTTGCGCAATCTGAGCGATTTATATCTACGCCTGGTCCATTGTCCATAGGCAATAATTTAGTTGCCGACAAAATTTGCGAGGGGGAATTTTTTATTTTTGGAAATACAGTTCAACTTGAAGACAAAGTTATTTGGGACCATTCGCTTAAAAATATTGAAAATTATGAGGACTTACATGGATTTACTTGGTTGGATGACTTGGCTGCTCGGGGAGACAACGCTGCTATAGAAATTGCTCAGAAGTGGATATTTAGTTGGATCGAAAAATATGGCTCAGGTTCAGGTTCAGGTTGGACGCCGAACCTAACTGGTAGACGCCTTATAAGGCTCGTCCATCACGAAGAGATAATATTACATGAACTATCAGAAAAAAAAATAAGTATTTATTTTAGATTTATTTATAAGCAAGCAAATTTCCTATCAAAAAGGTTCCACAAAACTCATGAAATAAACATGAATTTTGAGGCTATCGTTGGTCTTATATACTGCGGATTATATGTGGAAGGATTTGAGAGCTTCATTACTGTTGCAACCGAGTATCTTTCTAGAGAGTGCAGAGATAAAATTGATGAAGATGGTGGCATCTTGTCTAGAAACCCTGAAGAGTTACTCGAAATATTTACTTATCTAGTTTGGGTTGCTCATGGATTGCATGATGCTGACTGGACACCAAGTCAAGCTCATATAGAAGCTATAAACCGCATTGCTCCAACTTTGCGCCATCTACGTCATACAAATGGGAGCTTATGCCGATTTAATGGTAGTCGTGGAAAATACTCAGGAGAATTAGATCGTTATTTATTTTTATCAGGAAACAAAAAGAAAACGACGAAAATTTTAAAAATGGGATATGCACGTTTGGAAGGGGGACGGACTAGTATCATACAGGATGTTGGTAGTTTGCCTGAGCTATTTCAATCTAATTTGGCACACGCCTCGGTTTTAGGATTTGAGCTTACACATGGTAGACAGCCGCTTATAGTTAACTGCGGATCTGGAGAAAATTTTGGTAGGGACTGGCGTAAGGCTGGGCGAGCTACGCAGTCACACTCGACATTCTGTATAAAAGGCCATTCTTCTGCAAAATTAACCAGAAGCCTATCTTATAATTCTAAATTAACAGAGTTTTTAAGTCAGGGTCCAACAGAAGTTGTAACAAACAAGTCAAAAGTAACAGGAGGGACTGAGCTTACTGTCTCCCATAACCGCCGCTGCATACGGTTCAATATAAAATAAATATAATGACATAATGCCAACCAAAAATGGATGGGCAACGAGTTTGAGAAAACTCAACCAAAATGCAGATTTTGGATCGTCTATCTTTCGGAAAGAAAGTGAAGCACCTATGGCAAATAGCGCACCCGGAGTGGCAGCCTGCCCCAAGATTACAAGAAACTCACTAAAAAATTTAGGCGTTTGATAGTCTAAATATCCCCAGAGAATTCCCAAAGAAAAAGATACAAGCATTGGGTTTTGAAATAAACCTTTAGCTATGGGCCTCAGTAAACTGAAACCCCATGCTTGATCACGAGAAACCATTATTAAAACAACTATAAGAGTACCAAAAATTGCAAAATCAGTTGCTAAGATCATCATAACATAGCCAACTGACTGCGAGCCTATTAAGGTCGCTAAAAGAGGGATTCCTAAAAATCCAGTATTTCCAACCGTTGTTATTTGCGCATCAAAAGCTGCAGTTTCAAACTTATTTCCCGAAAAATAACTCACCACAATCACTACAAGATAAAGAATTGATGTGGCAACAACATAACATCCAACAAACTTCAAATCAAAAATTTCACTTATTTCAAGTTGCGAGGAAAATTTAAAAAGCATTGCGGACAAAGCAAAATAAAATACAAATTTTGTTATTGCATCAGTCCCACGTTTGCTGAGAAACTTATATTTCCCAGAAAAATATCCAATCGCCACTATTAGGAAAAAAGGTAAGGTTTGTACAAAAATACTGATCATAAAGAACGGTTAGCAGGTAATTTGAAGTGGTCAACAAAAATCAAAATGCTTAAATGGTTTATTAAAATTATCGCTTAAATACTCACTTCTTTGGCCATAACAGGACGAAAGTTACTTTAATTGTTAAGTTTACAAAAACTCCCAAAATGATAGGCTCTTACAATGAATTCAGTAAAAATAAATAAAGGGCGAAAATACCAGCAAGTTGTAGCGGGTGCTAGATCTATTTTTTTAAGTGAGGGTTTTGAAGCTGCGAACATGGATGTAATAGCTCAAACAGCAAAAGTAAGTAAAGCTACTCTCTATAGTTACTTTCCAGATAAACAAAGTTTATTCATTGAAGTCGCTAAGTTAGAGTGTGAAAGTCAAGCTGATAATGCGCTAAAAATAATTGACCAAACACAAAGTGTTGATAAAGTTTTGCGTCAGGCAGCAGCATATACAATAAATTGGTTGGTCTCAGATATAGCGCAGCAAATTTTTAGAATTTGCGTTTCCGAGATCGAAAGGTTCCCAATTTTAGGTAAAAGTTTTTATGAAAATGGCCCCATGATGGGACAGTCTAAACTTATTGAGTATTTTAAATATGCAGAGCAACAGGGCTTTTTAAAAATAGAAGATTTTTATCTAGCAGCAGATCAGTTTACTGAATTATGTAAAGCCGACCTCTACACCAAAGCACTATTCGGAATTCAGCAAAAATTTACTGATGCCGAGATTGAACGTGTTGCAGAGGGGGTAGTTCAAATATTTTTAGCTAAATATGGAAATTGCTAACCTATCACTAATATACGACAACCGATCTTATGCTTTCTCCAGCATGCATTAAATCAAAACCTTTGTTAATTTCCTCAAGTCCAAAAGTATGAGTAATCATAGGATCGATCTCGATTTTTCCTTCCATGTACCAGTCGACAATTTTCGGAACGTCTGTTCTGCCTCGCGCACCTCCAAAGGCTGTTCCTCTCCATACTCTACCTGTAACAAGCTGGAATGGACGAGTTGATATTTCAGCTCCCGCTGGAGCTACGCCAATTATTATACTTTCACCCCACCCTTTGTGAGCGCTTTCCAAAGCTGCTCGCATCACTGACACATTACCAGTAGCATCAAAGGTATAATCAGCGCCGCCATTTGTTAAACTAACTAGATGCTGAACTAAGTCACCAGAAACTTCATTTGGATTTACATAATCAGTCATCCCAAATTTCTTTGCCATTTCCATTTTTTGCGGATTCAAATCTACACCTACAATTTGATCCGCTCCTGCTAACCTAAGTCCTTGTATGACGTTAAGACCTATGCCCCCCAATCCGAAAACAATGGTCCGACTGCCAATCTCGACTTTGGCTGTATTGATAACAGCACCAATTCCTGTCGTTACACCGCACCCAATATAGCAAACTTTTTCAAAGGGCGCTGCTGGATTAATTTTTGCTAACGCAATTTCAGGTAAAACTGTAAAATTAGAAAATGTGGAACATCCCATGTAGTGAAGAATTGGGGTGCCATCTAACATACTAAACCGGCTGGTCCCATCTGGCATTACACCCCGCCCTTGAGTTTCCCTTATGGCTTGACAAAGATTTGTTTTAGGATGGAGACAATATTCACACTGTCGACACTCTGGGGTATAAAGTGGGATTACATGATCCCCAACTTTAAGATCCACGACATCAGGGCCAACTTCTACGACGATGCCAGCTCCCTCATGTCCTAAAATAGCAGGAAACAAACCTTCTGGATCGGCACCAGACAAAGTAAATTCATCGGTGTGGCATATACCAGTTGCTTTTATCTCTACTAATACTTCACCATTTTTTGGCCCTTCAAGATTAACATCCATTACTTCCAATGGTTTTCCAGCTTCTACAGTATCAGCCATGCCACTAGTTACAGTTAAGCCTACTGTTTCTGTACGAGATACAATTAAGTCAAGCATTTTTACCTCACCGCCAAATAAGTGTGCGCAACCTTTAATGTTGAGAATAACTCCGTCGTACTTATCAGCCGCCACCCAAGGTGTGAATTGGGTATACCAACGACATAAGGCGTGCAGAAAAGCTAACTCACATTTTATAGATCGAATACGAGTTACCAGTTGTGGGCATATAGCTTTTGCATCGTGTAATGACTGGCCTATATTTAATCCTGAATTATATGCACCAAATGATACAGAAGATAATGTTTGTGTATTGCCATTATTTTCAATTATCGCGAGTTCATATTTTTTTTCCAATTTGAAAATTCGCTGTACCCGTTCTGCACCAAAATATGGAAACCACAAAGAAATGTATCTGGAGTTTGACATTTTAACCTCAAGTGTTCTTGTTTTGTTCTAAATATATAATTGATAAATTGTCCAGTATTAACAATCAAAATTAATACTTTTT
>CACPPZ010000029.1 GCA_902635985.1 Paracoccaceae bacterium | reverse complement strand
CTTCTATAAATGCTTTTTCAACTTTGAGGGTTGTGATTTTTTTCGGTTTTTAAATGGATTTTTATCTGCCTGTGAACGCATAGTTAGTCTGATTGGAGTTCCAGGCAAATCAAATGCTTCTCGTAATCCATTTACCAAATATCGACTGTAGCTTGTGGGTAATTTACTGGGATTGGAGCACATAACGACAAAACCCGGTGGACGTGACTTTGCCTGAGTGATATATCTCAACTTTATTCGTTTACCGTTAGGAGCTGGTGGCGGATGGGCAGCTATCATTTCACTCAGCCAAATATTAAGAGGAGAGGTAGCAATTCTTTTGTTCCAAATCTTATGAGCCTTCATTATTTCACTATTTAATCGGTCTATTCCACGGCCATTTTTTGCTGAGACAGTAACTAGAGGCGCACCTCGTAATTCTGGTATAAGGCGCTGAAAGGCCTCCCGCATGTTGCGCAATTTTTCTTGTTTGTTTTTTTCTAAATCCCATTTATTAACCGCTACTACAACAGATCGACCTTCTCTCTCTGCAAGACCAGCAATTCTAAGATCTTGTTGCTCAAACGGGATAGCGGCATCAAGCAAAACAACTACAACTTCAGCAAATTTTATAGCTCTAAGACCATCTCCAACGGATAATTTTTCAATCTTATTATTTATTTTCGCTTTTTTCCTCATACCTGCCGTATCAAAGACACGCATAGGTATCCCCTGCCAATCCAGTTGAATAGAAATCGCGTCCCGGGTTATTCCAGCTTCAGGACCAGTTAAAAGTCTTTCCTCGCCAATAATTTTGTTAATTAATGTTGACTTTCCAGAGTTTGGGCGACCTATCACCGCTACTTGCAGCGGCCTCTCTTTCGTTGGAAGTCTATATTCAGACAGATCATCCTCTTCATTGTCAATGTCTACTTCTGGTGAAGCATAAGAGCCCTCTTGAAGTAATTTTTTCTGTAGCGGAACGAGCTCAGAAAGCAAATCTGCCATTCCCTCGCCATGCTCGGCTGAAATTCGTAATGGCTCACCTAAACCTAGACTGAAGCTGTCCAGAAAACCTGGGTCTGCTGCTCGACCCTCAGACTTATTCGCAGCCAAAATTACGTGCTTGGCTTTTTTTCGGAGAATATCAGCAAAGAAGTGATCTAGGGAAGTTATGCCTACTCTTGCATCGATGACAAACAAGCAAACATCAGCTAATCCGATCGCATGTTCTGTTAACTTTCGCATACGACCTTGCAGGCTCTCATCGGTAGCTTCTTCCAAGCCAGCTGTATCAATAGCTAAGAAGCGAAGATGGCCTAACTTTGCATCTCCCTCGCGCAAATCTCTCGTAACACCTGGTTGATCGTCGACTAATGCAATACGCTTCCCAACAAGTCTATTAAATAGCGTTGACTTTCCAACATTGGGACGTCCGACAATTGCCAGAGAGAAGGTCATTTTAGTTCTCCAAAGAATCAGGCATGAACAGGTACATTAAAAATATATTAGCGAAAAGCGTGCAGGTCGCCGTCTCGCGAAACAAAATATAGCACGTTATTCGCTATAACTGGATTACTGGTTGCACCACCTGGCACCTCTAACTCATTCATAACTGATCCATCCACAGGACTAAAAACTCTCAGTTTTTCATCACTTGAGGTTAGAATAATCTTATCTTCAGCAACAATGGGACCAAAATGTGCTACAACTTCCTTACTTTTTCTAGGATTAATTTTTACAAAACTTGGTAATTGGACCGACCAAACGACATCACCATTGTTCTTCTCCATTCTTACAAGTTGAGATAAATCATTTACTAAAAACAAACTATCACCCGCCGGCCAAATATTTCCAAGAGTTCCAAAGGATTTTCCCCACAAACGCTTTCCACTGTTAAGATCTAGCGCTGTAATGCGACCAGATCCATTTGCCACAAAAACGGTTGAGCCATCTATAACCGGCGAAGTGACAATATCTTCAACGATATTCAAAGCCCGTCCACTGCGTCCTCCCGAGATAGTGGTGCTCCATATAGCTAGTCCACTCTTTTTAAATACAGCTTGAACTTCGCCAGAGCCATACCCAAAAACAGCAAACTTTTCAGATAAAGCGGGAGCAGAATTACTGATCAAATTATTAACATCAGAAAAATTATCCAACGTCCAATTTACTCTACCGGTCTCAGCGTCAATGGCCCATGCGCTTTCATCATTGGAGACGAGGTAAACCAACCCCTCGTAATAAGTTGGTCGTGTACTACCCGAGCCTAATAGAGCTTGAGCCCATATTTCTTGGCCCGATGCTGGATCTATCGCATGCAGGAACCCATAAGCAGTTGCCACAAAGATTTTATTAGCTCCTGCCGCTAACCCAGCACCACTAACCTCCCCTTTGCTCTCACCATCTGGCGTTAAATCTTTCTGCCACAAAATTTTTCCAGTTGTATCAATTGCGCTCAAAACCATAAAGCTATCAACCGTAAAAATTTTACTATCGTACACAATAGGTTCTGCAGTAATACGATTACGGGCTTGATCTCCTTTTCCCACTGAAGTGGACCACAGTAAATCAAGATTTCCGTCTAAAGATGGGTTTGCTATTCGCGTCTTTGGCGTCCCATGGCTTTGGGACCAAGTGTCATTTGCTTTACCACCTGTAAGTATGAGAGGCTTAGAACCGGTCTTGATGAAACCAGACATATCTTCTGGTTTTGCCGTACTATCTACTGAGCTTATTGGCTCTCGCTTCCCAGGCACTACTACTTGTTCTTGGGCGCAACCAAATAAACAAAGTAAAGACATTACTATCAGTAAGCCACTTTTAAGGTTAACCAAATAACACTCCCATACGTTTTAGCTTAAACCTAGTTTTCAAATGCTCGATGGATCAACATCTAATGATATTAGGAGCTGTGACACTCGTTGCCTAATCGTATCAGTGAGTTCCGCATCGTCCAAGATAGATTTTAGACTATTTATTGCAGTATCATAATCATTATTTTTTAACGTTAGGAGTGCGATCTGCTCCTCGGCCAATAAGCGAAATGGATTACCGGGAGAGGCTAGTTCTTCAAAACCCGCTAAAAGCAATTCAACTTCAAGACGGTTATGACTGATCAAGAGGAATTTAAATTTTGCCATATCGCGGTAGATTTGCGAGATAGACTGGTCCTCTGAGATAGCAGTTAAATTTCTGCTAGCAGCATCATAGTTCTGAAGCGAAAGCTCTTCTGCCGCCAAAAGCAAAGCCACAATAGATTTCGCTTCAGAATTTGAAACTTCTATATTTCCTAAAAGTTCCACTCTTTCTTTTTCATTAGAGATTTCGAGCGCCTCTATGATAGCAGAGCCAAGTGCTTCGGCCTTCGCTTTGGCTTTAGCTTTTTGAAATTCTAGAAACGCTGTGCCCCCAACGATAGTTACAACTGCCAGGATGCCAACCCACGCATATTTCCGGAAAAAACCGTACAGACGATCCCGCCGGACTTCTTCACTCACCTCTTCAATAAAACTATCTGTATCGCTCACAAAAAACCTCATAATGATATTGTTTACATGTAATAACCTTTCTACCGCCTGAGGGAAAGCCCCAATACTTTTGCTGCACTTGCAAAATGACCCCAAAAACATTAATTTAAACTGGTGAGTTTAGCGTGTTACTATTCGTTCATTTTAGTAAGGAATTGCCATTAATGAGAGTTGTTTCCATAATCACTGCAGTAGTTGTGATTTTTGTTTTATATATTTTAGTATTTGAAAGAGAGGCTTTTAATAAAGTCGCCAACGGAAATAGCATCAGAAGTGTTGTTGACGAACGGCTTAAGCAGGGAAATATAGAAACTCAAGTTTCAGTCTTAAATGAAGAAGCGTCTAAACAATCTGAAGACAATTCAGAGCTCGTTAGTGTCGTTGTTTACAAATCCAATTTCCAAACTCTTGGAAGCACGGTAATATTAAGAGGAGAAACTGAAGCTGCACGTTTTGTTGAAGTCCGCGCAGAAACTTTTGGTCAGGTCATATCAGAACCGTTGAGAAAGGGATCTTTTGTTCAGAAAGATGATATTTTATGTAAGTTGGACGAAGGTACTAGAAAAGCTGCATTGGCAGGTGCTGTAGCTCGATTAGAGGAGGCAAAAGCCTTAATACCGCAAACCAAAGCAAGGTTAGGTGAAGCAAACTCGAGACTAGACGAGGCACAGATTAATTTTAATGCTGCATCAAAATTATCTAAGGGTGGTTACGCGTCAGAAACAAGAGTAGCTTCTGCCGAGGCAGCAATGCGGTCTGCCGAAGCAGGAGTAGCAACAGCAACAGCCGGCTTTGAGAGCACAAGAGCTCGGATTCAATCTGCCGAAGCAGGAGTAGCAACTGCTGAAAAAGAAATAGACAGACTAATTATTACCGCGCCATTTGAAGGAACTTTAGAGTCAGATACAGCTGAGATTGGATCTCTACTTCAACCAGGTGCCCTATGTGGCACTATAATACAACTTAATCCGATAAAATTGGTTGGCTTTTTACCCGAAACAGAACTATCGCGCGTCAAATTGGGAGCTCCAGTCATGGCTAAGCTTACAAGTGGTCAAGAAATAGAAGGAAACGTAAGCTTCCTTTCCCGTTCAGCTGATACAACGACGCGAACATTTCGTGTAGAGGTAAATGTCCCAAATGACCAACTGAAAATAAGAGACGGCCAGACAGTAGAATTAGCAATTGGCTCAGACGGTAAGAAAGCGCACTTACTGCCACAATCTGCACTAACTTTAAACGACGAAGGACTGTTAGGAATAAGGTTCATAGACGAGCAGAGTACAACCAGATTTGCAGCCGTAAATTTAGAACAGGATACCAAAGAAGGTGTCTGGGTTTCAGGTTTAAAAGATGAAGTTAACGTTATAATTATTGGCCAGGAATTTGTCAGAGAAGGTGTAAAAGTCTTAGCAACTTACAAGGATATATCCTTATGACAGGTTTAATAGACTGGGCTTCTGCGCGCGCGCGAATGATCATAGCCATAGTTGCCTTATCGCTGGCAGCCGGTGTTTATGCCTACACAGGTTTACCAAAAGAGGGTGAACCGGATATCGAAATCCCAGCATTATTTATATCCGTACCATTTCCAGGAATTTCAGCAGAGGACAGCGAATCTCTTCTAATACGAACAATGGAAACTGAATTGGCAGATCTGGATGGCCTCAAGAAAATGAATGCCACTGCTGCCGAAAACTACGCCGGCGTAGCTTTAGAATTCGAGTTTGGTTGGGACAAGTCAAAAATAATGGCAGATGTCAGGGATGCTATGAATAAGGCAGAGACCAAGTTTCCCAATGGAGCCGATAAATATTCAATCAACGAATTCAACTTCTCTGAATTCCCAGTAATCATAGTAAATTTAACTGGAAAAGTACCTGAACGCACAATGACCCGGGTCGCAAAGGAACTTCAAGAGAAATTAGAAAGCATGGACGCAGTGCTTGAAGCACCTATTTCCGGAAATCGTGAAGAGATGGTAGAGGTACTTATAGACCCTCTAAGGCTCGAAGCATACAATGTAACCGCAAATGAATTAATTACCGTTGTTAGAAATAATAACCAGTTAATTGCTGCTGGAAATGTAAGTTCGGAGCAAGGTACTTTCTCAGTAAAAATTCCCTCGAGCTTTGACGAACCTTCTGACGTATACGACTTACCCGTAAAAACAAATGGCGATCGTGTTATAACATTGGGAGATCTTGCCGAAATAAAGCTTACATTTGAGGACCGAGCTGGTACGGCACGTTTTAATGGTGAAACGACAGTGGCAGTTCAAGTAGTGAAGCGCCGCGGCTTTAATTTGATAGATATGGCAAACGAAGTTAAATCTATCGTAAAAACTGAGTCACAGGGCTGGCCTAAAGATTTACAAGCTGCGGTCAAAGTTGGAACCTCAAACGATCAATCTAACCAAGTTGCAAGTATGGTTGGACAGTTAGAGGGCTCCGTTCTAACTGCTATAGCTCTGGTAATGATAGTAGTTTTGACTTCTTTGGGCTCTCGAGGGGCAATACTGGTGGGCTTCGCAATACCAACTTCTTTTTTACTGTGTTTCGTACTACTCGGCGTGATGGGTGTAACAATTTCTAATATGGTCATGTTCGGGTTAATTTTAGCAGTAGGAATGCTAGTCGACGGCGCGATAGTAGTGGTGGAATATGCTGACAAGCGGATAGCAGAGGGAACTGGCCCAATGTCCGCATATGTTGAGGCGGCCAAACGAATGTTTTGGCCGGTTGCAAGTTCCACAGCAACCACCTTATGTGCATTTTTACCGATGCTTTTCTGGCCGGGAGTGCCAGGTCAGTTTATGGGCATGCTACCTGTTACTTTAATTTTTGTGCTATCAGCATCGCTTATTGTAGCCTTAATTTTTCTTCCAATCATCGGAGGAGTATCAGGGCGATTAAGTCGTACGTTTGAAAGTACTTCAATGCTTATGCGAAAGAAACTACCCTGGATCATTAGGGCTGCTTTGGTGCCCGTCACGCTTTTTTGTCTTTTCTGCACCACAATGCAGCTAATCAACCCAGGATTCTTAATGAATTTAGAGGCCGATCAGTTGAGTATTATCAGCTACATTCCTGGTGGAATTGGTCTAATATTGTCAGCATTTTTAGTGTCAATTACGATGGGTGCCGCAGAATTTAAACGCGAAAGGCAAAAAGTTATTTCTGGATACAGGAGAACGTTTTTTGGGCGTTTTATAAAACTAATAGTTGGTAACCCGGTGATGCCGTTAGCATCAATTGGCGGTATAATATTTTTGACAATTTCAGTATTTACTTACTTTGGGCAAAATAACTATGGCGTTGAGTTCTTCGTAGAGTCTGAGCCAGAACAAGCAATTGTTTATGTTCGCGCCAGAGGCAATCTATCTCTGCAAGAAAAAGATGAAATTGTAAAACAAGCTGAAAAGATAGTGTTAAACCATCCTGGAGTAGACAGTGTTTTTGCGTTCGCTGGTACTGGTGGTCTAAATCAAAATACCGCGGGCACCTCGTCTCCAAAAGACACTATTGGTCAGATACAGTTGGAAACTATTCCATGGGAAAATCGAAAAAACAATCCAGATCTAGATGGCAATTTAGTCATAGCGGAACTGTTGGTTGATTTACAGAAGATACCTGGAATAAAAATAGAAGTTCTCGAATTAGCACGAGGTCCGGCCAGTTCCAAACCAGTGCATTTGCGTCTTAAAGGAAGTGACTGGAACGAGCTTCTTGCCGCCACTAAAAATATGCGAAAAATATTTGAGAGCACCGAAGGTCTTACACTTATTGAAGATACTCGCCCTTTACCTGGTATAGATTGGCAAATAAATGTCGATGTCGAAAAGGCAGGTAGATTTGGTGCGGATGTTACTACTGTTGGTGCAATGGTTCAATTGGTAACTCGTGGAGTTTTACTTGATACAATGCGCGTGGATAGCTCGGACGAAGAAGTTGAAATTCGGGTTAGGCTTCCAGAAAATTATCGAATTTTAAGCACTCTAGATAGTTTAAAAGTTCGTACAGAAGACGGCCTGGTTCCACTTTCTAATTTTATAACTAAATCTCCTGTAAAAAAACTTGCTGAGATAAATCGGATTGATCAAAAGCGTTTCTTTGACATTAAAGCTGCAGTGAAGGACGGGCTTAAAACAACCTTGGCCGATGAAAATGGAAATGAAACTGAGGTATTTATCAACGCTAATGAGAGAATAGCACATCTTACAAAGTACCTCGAGAATAATCCACTCGGACCAGGTATTAGTTGGGAGTGGACTGGGGATCAGGAAGATCAAGCCGAAAGCCAAGCGTTTCTTTCAACTGCTTTTTCTGCTGCTTTAGCACTTATGTTTATTATTTTGCTGGCCCAGTTTAATAGCTTTTATAACTCTGTTGTCGTGCTACTAGCAGTAATACTATCAACTGTGGGTGTCCTAATTGGCATGCTCGTTATGCAACAACCATTTTCTGTTATTATGACGGGTACGGGGATTGTTGCCCTCGCTGGAATTGTTGTAAACAATAATATTGTCCTAATAGATACATATCAGGAATTTGCAAAATACTTACCACGCATTGAGGCAATTATTAGAACAGCTGAGCAACGTATTAGGCCCGTATTACTTACCACAATAACAACCATGGCAGGCCTTGCTCCAATGATGTTTGGTTTAAGTTTAAACTTTATAAACGGAGGGTATTCGGTTGATAGTCCAACCTCTTTATGGTGGAAGCAATTGGCAACGGCCGTAGTTTTTGGACTTGGAATTGCCACTATGCTAACCTTAGTTTTTACCCCTTCTCTCTTAGCACTAAGAATCTGGGTTGTTACATATGTTGTATGGATCGGTAGGTTTCTAGTGCAGGTTGGTGCAGGGAAAAGCGGCAGAAGTGCACAAGACTGGGCATTAAGAAGAGATGCGAAACGTCAAAAAAATACCGAGATCATTTGGGACGATGGGTATCTCTCATCTAATACGGCGGCAGCCAGTAATATTGAGCCATCTTTAAATCTAAACGCTAAGACTCAAGCTGCTGAATAAAACTTTTAGGTTTTAGGCAGACTTTAACTGCATGGTCCATAGTTCAAAATAACGATTTCTGTTTTCTATCAGATTAGCGTGTGTACCAACTTCAAGAATTGACCCGCCTTCAAGAACAATTATTTTTTCCGCGTTTGATACAGTTGAAAGACGGTGCGCTATTGAAATAACAGTTCTACCCTTACCTGCACTCTCTAAAGCATCCTGTATATCACGTTCCGTTTCGGAGTCGAGAGCTGATGTGGCCTCATCCATTAGCAATATTGGTGGATCTTTCAGCAGTGTCCGCGCAATTCCGACACGTTGTTTCTCACCACCCGAGAGTTTTAAGCCCCTCTCACCAACAGTAGTATCATACCCATCCGGAAGAGATATAATAAACTCATGTATTTGAGCAGATTTCGCTGCTTTTTCAACCTCTTCAATCGTAGCATTGTCCTTGCCATAGGCTATATTATAAAATACGCTGTCATTAAATAAAACTGTGTCTTGGGGTACAACCCCAATGACATTGTGTAAAGATGACTGAGTTACATCCTTAATATCTTGACCGTCTATTGATATTGAGCCTCCTGATACATCATAAAATCGAAACAAAAGACGACCAATAGTTGACTTGCCGGAGCCAGACGAACCAACAATTGCTACCTTTGTTCCACCTTGGATTTCAATACTTAAGTCTTCTAGGATTTGACGCTTATTATCGTAACTAAAGTAGACATTGGAAAACTTCACATGGCCCTTTACAACTTTTATTGACTGAGCATTCAGCTTATCAACGACTTCCTTTTTTTGATCCAATAAGTTAAACATTTCACCCATATCAACCAATGCTTGACGTATTTCTCGATAGATAGTCCCAAGGAAGTTCAACGGCATTGTTATTTGGATCATATAGGCATTTACCATTACGAAATCACCAACGGTCAAAATACCATTTTGAACACCAATGGCGGCCATAACCATCACAATTACTAAACCTAATGTAATTAAAACAGATTGCCCAAAGTTTAAAAAACCTAATGAGTAAGCTGTCTTTAGAGCAGCGTCTTCATACCCAGCCATAGCAATATCGTAACGATTAGCCTCTCTATCCTCCGCATTGAAATATTTGACCGTTTCAAAATTTAGTAGGCTATCTATTGCTTTTTGCGATGCATCCGTGTCTTGCTCATTCATTTTCCTTCGCAACTTTACGCGCCACTCTGTGACCTTGAACGTAAACCATCCGTAAATACCAATAGTGATAAAGATTACTACTAAATATCTGAAATCGAGCATGACGTAGAGCAAAATTGCGATCATTGATAATTCTAAAACTAAAGGACCAATTGAAAACAAAATATACCTTAGTAAAAACTCTACTCCCTTTATACCTCTGTCCACAATACGGGAGAGCCCACCAGTTTGTCTTGTGATGTGATATCGTAAAGATAAAGCATGTATGTGACGAAATGTTTTTAACGCAAGTTTTCGCAGAGCGCGTTGAGCTACTTTTGCAAATAAAATATCCCTTAGTTGCTGAAAGCCGTTCATAAATATTCTGGAAACGCCGTAGGCGATGGTTAAGCCAACAGCACCAAGCAAAAGATCGTCAACTCCAGTATTTGATAAGGCATTTACAGCGTCTCGATAAATTATTGGAGTATAAACTGCGATCCCTTTTGATAATAATAAAGCGAGCATCGAAAATATAACTCGATATTTTATTCCAGATTGCCCTTTTGGCCATAAATATGGTGCTACCCGAATAATTGTACGTATACCTGATTTTCGTTCCAGATATTCACTATCTCGTTCGTGGTTTTTTATTTGATCGCTTATGTCTACCATAGTTAGTACTCATCACTTAAGTGTCTTGGTTACACAAGAAGTGACTTTGCCATTTAAGTAATTAGTTCAATTGAGATCAGGCAAATCAAATAATTGCCCTGGATAAATTAAATCAGGATCCTTAATTTTATCACGATTTGCCTCAAAGACACGAACGTACAATAAACCATCCCCATATCGCTTTCGTGCGATAGCCCACAAGGTATTTCCAGGCTGAACAGTAACTATATTAATACGTGCGGGACTAGTACTCGGAGCAATTAGTTTTGCAAGCTTCTCGCGGTCCTCTCTTTTAAATGGGCTTTCCAATCGAGAAATTACATCACCTTTCAAACTTAGCTGATCAATCCGCAATGTATAGGTGCCCGGTACGATATCGGACAAATCTGTCTCCCAATAACCCTCTTTGTTTGTTTTTGCAGCCGAAATAGCCTCATTGTTCACGTAAAACCGCACAAGCCCACTTGGACTTGAACGTCCGCCAACGGTGACATTACCAAAAGGATCATATGCAATAGAGTCTAACGCTAACTGATCAGTAATAGCCTGCTCATCTTGTAGAACTTTTACGCCATCACTATCTGCAACCACTACTTTGGGTTTGGGCGGAGTTATCTCGCCATCAGAGTCAAGAGCTACATTTGCAGTTTTATCACTTGTATCGTCATCACTATTGCTCAAATTGGGGTCAGCACTTTCATCTATATTTATGACAAGCTCAGCTTGTTCTATATCTTTTTGGTCTTCAACCAATGCTTGCTTGGAGTTATCAGTCGATAAATCTTGTGCGACCTCGTCTTCTGAATCTAATACTTGCACTATCGTTTCGTCAGAAGTTTTGTCCTTTTCCTTGGATTCTAAATTGAAACTCTCCTCGGTTTTTGCAGTTTTTTGTTCTTGGCTTACGGTCGAGGCATCAACATCTGACGTTTCTACTGAAGAAGCTACAACAGAAGTTTCTAAACTTGCATCTCCTTCCGAAACCTGCAGATCGTTCTCTACAGCGTTGCCTTTTATCTGTGACGGAAGAATAACAATACTTTGATCTGCATAGGCAAACTGCTCGCCTGTTTTTATCCTCAAAACAAGCACGCGAATTTCCTCACTAGAATTTAATTCAAAAATAGATGCAAAATTCCCATCTTGCCCCACAGCTATAGTTCCGATTAAATTCTCATCGACGAGAACCTCAACAGTCGCTCCTTTTGCAGCTCTACCAGCAAGAGTAACTAGTCCATCAGCATCAACTCGGGCCGTATCTAAAGAAAATTCAACCTGTACAACCTCAAGGTCTTCCTCAGAAGCTGGCTCTGCTTGTTCAGTATTCTCCTCTATCGATGGGTCCGACTTTTCGATTGGAGGGTCTTCTTGACCACTTTCAGTTGCCACAGGTATATCAGAAACTTGTTGTTGTTTGTTTACAGCATCAAAAACGCCATAGGAAACTACGCTCAGCCCGATAACACCCATCCAAAACCATATGGAGCTAAATACTTTCAATGATTTCTCTCTATAAGATACATTAATGCCATATCTACAGTTGAGTGAGGGCATCAACAAGGCTAAAGTTCATTGATTACATTAAAACGAGGATTTTGTGATGTTATCACTTTCAGTTTGCGTTTTTTGTGGGTCACGCGTTGGTAAAGACAATGAATACCAAAACGCCACTGAAAAATTGGGGCGCTTGCTTGCAGAGGAAAAGTGCCGATTAGTTTATGGCGGAGGAAACATAGGCCTAATGGGTGTTGTGGCTGAGAATATACAGTCCGGCGGTGGTGAGGTTATGGGAGTAATTCCAGAACATTTACTACAAGCAGAAGTTGGTAAAACTGACATTCATAATTTTATAGTCACACAAAATATGCACGAACGCAAAAAGGTCATGTTTATGAATTGTGAAGCAATCATAATTATACCTGGCGGTGTTGGAACTCTTGACGAATTTTTCGAAGTCTTAACCTGGGCACAATTAAAGCTGCATAGCAAACCTATAATCATTTTAAATGTAAAAGGGTTCTGGGACCCTCTGATTAAATTAATTAATCATCTTATTGAAAATGGGTTTGCTGATGAGAGTTTAAGTAGACTTTTCAAGGTAGTCACATCACCCGAAGAGGCTATTGGAGCCCTAAAAGTTAATGATTAATCAGATACAGTTGCTAAAGTATATAAAAACAACGCTAGCCAAATCAAACCGAACGCAATGGCCTGCCAGATGCCAAATGGCTCCATAAAAATAAATACGGCAACTAAAAATTGAAGCGTTGGATTAAGATACTGAATTATGCCTAACGAGGTCATTTGGATACGCCGTGCTGCAAAGGAAAAGAGCATCAAGGGCACCGCTGTCATAGGTCCACTAAAAATTAGCAGCAGTGAAGTCTTAAGACTATTGCCAAAACTACCAATTCCGGAAAAATGCCAATAAAGAAGAAACGTTAAAGCTATTGGCAGAAGTAGAAAAACTTCAGTCGTAACAGATATGACAGGCCCCAAACTAATCTGCTTTTTTAACACGCCGTATATTCCAAAAGTAACTGAGAGAACCAACGCGACCAAAGGCAAAATATTTTGTGATACCGCTAATACAACAACCGCAACCCCCGCTAGAAATACAGAGCAACATTTCACCAGCGACAATCGTTCCTTGAAGAAAAGTAATCCAAACAAAACCGCAACTAGAGGAAAAATATAATACCCAAAGCTAGCTTCCGTAGCACGGTCATTGTGAACTGACCAAATAAAGAAGAACCAATTAGTTGAAATCATAGCAGCGGCCCAAAATAAACCTACAATGAGCTTCCAATCCATGAATACTAATTTCAACTCATGTAACCTGTTCTGCAACCGCAAAAAAAATATAAATACAATCACAGACCACAGGGTTCTATGACAAAGAACCTCTATAGGAGGAGTATTGGCCAGCTGCTTATAATATATGGCGGAAAGGCCCCATATGGTACAAGCTAAGATCATAGCGAACGCGCCTTTTTGAGGCTCTCTCATCTGACGGTCCTTGGATTACAGCAAATAAAGACCAGTGCTGTACCTCTTTTTGATAACAGACCCAACCGTGCTGCGGGGTCTGCCACATATCTTAGAGCTTACATGCGCGATGCAACGTTTTCCCAATTGACAAGTTGATCCAGAAAATTTGTCAAATAGGCAGGTCGCTTGTTACGAAAATCTATATAGTATGAATGTTCCCATACATCGCAACCTAACAGTGTAACCTGACCGAAACATAGTGGGTTTACACCATTCTCAGTTTTGGTGATTTTTAGCGAACCATCTGTATCTTTAACTAGCCAGCACCAGCCTGCGCCAAACTGCCCTGCACCAGCAGCACAAAAATCTTCTTTAAACTTATCAATTGAACCAAAATTTTCATTTATTGCAGAAGATAACTCTGGTGGCATAGTATTTCCACTTGGGCCCATCATCTCCCAAAACTGAATATGGTTCCAATGCTGCGACGCATTGTTGAAAATACCATTCTGCGCAACCGAACCAGGTTGATATGTTCCAACTATAATTTCTTCAAGAGATTTATCAGACCATTTCGTGCCATCAATTAACTTATTACCATTATCAACATACGCCTTGTGGTGTAAATCATGGTGATACTCTAGGGTCTCTTTAGACATACCGAACTCAGATAGTGCATCGTGAGCATACGGTAGATTAGGTAGTTCAAACGCCATTAAATAATCCTTACATTCAAAAGTGAGCTCTTCAGGATGATAGGATTACTCACAAAACTTCAATAGTAAAGAAGCAAAACATGGTAAGATATAAAATCCCGTGTTAGTATTTATTATACTTGATTGTGCAAAATAAACGACCTTTAGCGGGTAATTTTTAGAAAAATATCTAGTTAACTTATTTATGATTTAAAGTTTATTAGCACCCAATTTCGCTGCCTTTTTTGCATGAAACTAGCAACAAATCACTAAGATATTTTTCTACCGAGCCAAAACCAATAACTTTGGCTTTATTTTCTTCAGAAAACCACACCGCAGCGGCAACTTGCGAAAAGCGTGTTCTTCTGATCTCACCCAATACCAAGCTGTTTGGATCGGTGTCAATTGGCGCCAATTTAGCAACTACTTCTCTAACCCTGTCTCCTTCCAATGAAAATACTACTCTAGCATCAGATACATCTAAAAAAAGTGTATGCTCAGAATTTAAAGAGTCCCTAAGAAGATTTAATCGGTTAAAAACCTCTTCACGAGTACAGAAATAAAGTAGTTCATCCGGCGACATCCAAGCTAATAGGGCATCTGTGGTTGCTTCAATGTGTCTGACTGAAGGAATACTAATCCCGAGAACATGACGCAATTTTCGTTTTATTACTTGGTCATCAAGATTTAGGCGCATCGTAATCATTCCGATGCCCATCTCTCTAAATACTTTAAGATAGTATGTGTTGTCGCTGATCTTTGTTTTATGCTGATCAAACATTTTGCTTACTACCCGTTTTGTCATAAAATACTGGATTTACGATCTTTGTAGGTACTACTTCGCCATTTACTTTTTCAAATTTAATTACTTCTCCCAATCGGTCAGGTCCATTATGGACTAATCCCATGGCAATTCCCTTTTTTAGAGTGGGCGAGAAATAAGTAGAGGTCACTCGACCTATTGTATTCTTTTGCTGATTAGCATTGGAACCAGTTCCCACGGCATATGACCCATCGGGAAGCACTGACCCATCAAGCGTTTCTAACCCAACAAGTTTCCACCTATTTGGATTTTTCATAAAGTCTCTTTCCAGGGCTCTTTTGCCAATAAAATCATTTTTCTTTTTTGAAATAGCCCAATCTAGATTGAGATCTTGGGGAATTATAGTTCCATCCGTTTCATCACCGATCATAATAAAACCTTTTTCTGCTCTCATGACATGTAGTGCCTCGGTTCCGTACGGCATAATGTCAAATTCGGCACCCGCATCCATTAATTTATTCCAAAAATCAAGCCCGGATGTTGAACCAACAGATATCTCAAAAGATAATTCACCTGAAAATGAAATTCTGAAAACACGTGCTTGAACACCCCCCAACGAAGCATCTACCCATTCCATGAAACCTAGCGAATCTTTCGAAATATCTGTTCCACCCAATTTTTCTAGTAACTTCCTGGAATTGGGGCCTACTACTGCAATTTGAGCGTATTGCTCCGTAATATTTTGCGTGAATACTTTTAAATCCCACCACTCTGTTTGCAACCACTCTTCCATATGTGAATGAATCCGTTCAGCACCACCAGTTGTAGTGTGGCAAAGAAAAGTATTTTCGTCTAAACGAGCTACAACACCATCATCAATTAAAAAACCATTTTCAGAGCACATCAAGCCATATCTACACTTACCTATAGCAAGATTTGAGATCATATTAGTATAAATCAAATCTAGAAATATTCCCGCATCCGGACCTGAGACAATAAGCTTACCAAGAGTAGATGCATCAAGCAGCCCAACTGAGGAGCGCGTTTGTAAGATTTCACGGTTTACAGCGTCGTTTGTAGCTTCTCCTGCTCTGGGAAAACAATACGGTCGTCGCCAAAATCCAACTGGCTCAAAGAATGCATTATGTTCAACGTGCCAACTGTGAATTGGTGACATTCTCACTGGCTGAAATACGCTATCACGGGCGGAACCAGCAATAGACCCCATCGAAATTGGCGTGTATGGTGGTCGAAAAGTCGTGGTACCAACCTGACTAATTGGAATGGACAACGCATTAGCTAAAACCGCTAAACCATTTACATTGGATAATTTTCCCTGATCAGTCGCCATGCCAAGTGTTGTATAGCGCTTTAAGTGCTCAACACTTTCAAAGCCCTCCCGCGCAGCAAGTTCAACATCACTTATTTTAACATCATTTTGAAAATCTAAAAAAGTTTTATTTCTTAATTTTCTTTTTGCTCGTCTAGGCGAAAACCAAAAAGGCTCAACAGGATCCTCTGATTTTTGCAAA
>CACPPZ010000028.1 GCA_902635985.1 Paracoccaceae bacterium | reverse complement strand
TCAAACTGAAAAACGTCAGCCGGACAAAAAATTATTTGATAATGCTATAGAGTTACGGGAGAGTGGTAAGCTTCATGAAGCAATTGTACTTCTTAACGATAGCCTAGGTGCTTTTCTTGACGATCCCAATTTATTAGCACTGCTTTCACACTGCTATATTCTAGATGATAGACTGACAGATGCTGCCACTTATATTGATAAGGCAAAGGAAATTGATCCAGACATAGCTTTAGTCGGCTGGAATGAGGCGAGGCTCCTTTTAAAACAAGCAAAGGTGGGTGAAGCTTTAGTTGTTGCAAAAAGGGCTAACAGAACGTTTCCAGATGATGTTGAAGGTATGGTTGTTTTGGGATCATGCTTGAGATTTAATGGTGATACTGATGAAGCATTCACAATTCTGAATAAGGCAATCGAACATAATCCACATTATGCAGAAGCTCTCGTTAACAGAGGACTATTAAGTTTAAACAAAGAAGATAAAATCAATGCATTAAAGGATTTAGAAAAAGCATATCAGCTAAAACCGCATCTCAAACAAATATGGCAAATAGTTTTAAATTTAAAAATGGAAGCCAGACAATTTAAAGATGTAATTAGTTTTTCAGAAAAAATGCTAGAACTTGATCCCAATGATGAAAAAATCTTAACGGCTTGTGCTTTATGTTACTATAAATTGCAAAACTTTGATCAAGCGATATTAACCTTAAAAAAAGTTATAAACATAAACCCTGATCATTTTGAAGCGTATAATAATATTGGCGCTGCTCTACAGGCTCAGGGTAAACTAGAGGAGGCTGCTTCAGCTTTTAAAAACGTCCTCAAAATTAAACCTGATCTGGTTGAAGGTTACAACAACCTAGCAATTGCCCTAAAAGATCAAGGTAAAGTAGAGGAGGCAGTAGCCACATATGAGAAAGCGATCTCCCTCAACCCTAATGATGTCCAAACTAGTACTAACTTGGCCATTTTACTTTTTGAAAGTAAAAAATTTGAAGAAGCAGAAAAACTATTTACCCTAGATAGGAAAGCTGTAAGTCAAAGCTTTCTACTTAAATGTTTTTATGAACTAGATAAAGAAACTAAATTTTATGAACAGCTTGACTATATGGTTAAACAAGGTCTCAATAATTGTGTAATAGGGTCTTATATTTTCAGAGCTGAGAGACGATACGGAAAAAAAATAGAAAACCCTTTTTGTAACGAGCCGTACAAGTATGTTAAAAAAATAGACTTGAAAGAAAAGTGTGATTTCAAAAATATTTTTATCAAAACAGCCAATGATATTTTAATCGACAAAACGGTTAAACACAAATCACAAGGTCATTTAAAAAATGGCATTCAGACGGCAGGTAATATATTTAATCAAGTGGGGTCAGTAACGGATCAAATGCAAAATATTATTCGATCTGAACTTGAGAAATATCGAAGGAGTTTTGGCAATAGTAAAGAAGGGTTTATCAAAAAATGGCCAAAGAACTATAGCATATCCGGTTGGCTTGTAAGTATGAAAAGTGGTGGAGAACTGGCAGCGCATATTCATGATACCGGTTGGGTGACCGGCAGCGTATATATAAATGTCCCGCCAAAATCAAAAACTGAAAGTGGAAACCTTGTAGTAACAACTGATGATCAAAAAAAATTCTTAGATGGTGTTGAAAACAGGAAAAGTTTGAATGTCGTTACCGGTAGTATGTGTCTTTTCCCATCCTCTTTGCTACATTACACCGTGCCGTTTGAATCTGATGAAGATCGTATAGTACTTGCTTTTGATATAATCCCTGAACCTTGATTAAAACCTTAGGCAAGGCCAATCAGGAAAATAATTTGTTTTAGGAATTAGTATTCTGTAAATTTTGCAAGTAGATTTTTGGTACTTTCTGCCAATAATACCATGTCGACCCCTACGGCTGTAAAACTCGTACCCGCAGATATATAACGCTTGGCACTATCAAAATCTAATGTAAGTATTCCTGAAGGAATATTAAGTGATTTCAACTTACTAATTGCATCCATTATCACTTTTACGACCTCTGGATGATTTATCTCACCTGGATAGCCCATGCTTGCGCTGAGGTCTGCGGGCCCAATGAAAACCCCATCAATTCCGGGGGTTAATGCGATAGCCTCTAGCTGCTCGATCGCCTGAATCGTTTCAACTTGAACTAATAGGCAGATTTCTTCGCTAGCCCTTTTAAAATAGTTTTCGACGGTGCCATATCTTGTTGCTCGGGTCATTCCGGCCATTCCCCTCATGCCATTTGGGCCGTACGTCACATATGATACGGCATCCTTCGCCTCTTGAGCTGTTTGAATGTAGGGCAGTAGTAAAGTAAGAGCCCCCATATCAAGTATTCTTTTAATTAAAATGGGATCATTTGCTGCTGGTCTAACAACCGCAGAAACATTTTCATATGCGGAAATTGAATGCAAACTACTTTGAATTTCCACAGTCTCAACGGGTGCATGCTCAGTATCAATTAGTACCCAATCAAATCCACACGTCGCCAAGAGCTCTGGGACTGAGTTTCCAGCTATTGAGTTCCAAATTCCAATTTGATGTGTGCCAGCTTTCAAGGCTTTTTTAAAATTATTTCTTGGTAATTCCATACGTTCACCTATTAATTTTTATTTATCTTTTCTCGCCATATAATAACTAAACCTGCTGCAACTATAAAAAGAACACCAGGTAATAATGTGTCTACTGGGAATTCACCAAACATTACCCAGCCTAGTATAAAAGCCGATAATATCCCAAAATAGTTGAATGGTGCAATTGCTGAGACTTCTGCAGCCCTATAGGCAATCATTAGGCATACGACACCAAATCCCCCACAGAACGACATTGATAATAGCAGCGTTGCATCAAAGTAATTTTGAATTGGTGTGAATGTGATTGACAAGCTGGCATATAGACCTGCGCCAAATGCTGACGCAATTGCGGAGTATAAATATAATATAGAGTTTGAAATTTCTCGTTTAAAACTGCGAAGGGTGACTATTGATAGAGCATAACAAAATGATGCGCCAATGGGGAGTAGTGAATTCCAGGTAAAAATATCACTTCCTGGTCTAACTACTAAAATTGCGCCTAAGAAGCCTGTAAAAATAGCTGCCCATCGCCAGATACCGACATACTCTTTATAGAGAACTATTGCTAAAATCACAATGAAGATAGGGCCTGTCTGTCCTAAAGTTGCAACTGTTGCCAGTTCTAGTTTACTTATCGCAGTATAGAAAAGTAGCTGAGCCAGTGCCACTACAAGCCCACGAAAAAAGGCAAGCTTCCATTGCTTAATTTTATAATGTTTGAAGTTTAATGAAAGTTCGGCGGTGATATATAATAGTAATAAGCTTGGGATAAGGCCGAGAGTATTTCTATAGAAAGAAAGTTCTTCTGCGGTGTAAGTGGTAGTAAGATATCGAATATGAACTGCCATAAGGTCGAAGCAGATTATTGAAAATATCAACCATGTTATTGCTTTAAATGTTCCATCGTTAGTCAATTTAAGTATATCCAGACATGTGAATTTGTATTTGTCTCTTTAGAAATTAACTAACTCATTCCAGTTATGGACTTTGACCAAACCCAGGTAATTCAAACTACAGTAAACCACACAACTATGTGAAATAGAATACTTGTTGCCCAATCCATTTTCACATAGATTTTTATATTCAATCACACGGTTTATTTTACAACGATTTTAATTCTATATTAACCAAACTGTTACCAATCCAACTATTAGTGTTGCTGAAACAGATTTGGTTAACAATGCACATGCAACTGCTATCAATGTTGCGACTAGTTTTCCAACGTCATAGGAAATTTCGTGACCGTTATAGGTTACAAGGCTGCTTGCTATTATTGCTGATAGTATTGAAGTAGGTATATAATTGACATACCGATGAAATGATGGTGGCACTTGGATATTGCGAAATCCAGAAAACATAGAAATTCGAAAAATAAAATTAATTAAACCAGTCAATACCATAACTAACCAAATCATTTGCGGGGGTTCCATTTTTCGATTGAAGCACCGATAAAAATTCCGCCAAGAGCAGCCACTATTATCCATGTATTCCAAGGTAATGATTGACCAAAAATAGCAATTATGCCTGAGGTTAGCGCACAAATAATAGTTGGAGTATTTTTTAACAGTGGAACCACTATTGCTATAAAAGTTAAGGGTATAGCAAATGAAAGTTCCCAATTTTCAGGTATAGTGGAGCCTGCAATTACTCCCAAAATTGTCGAAATTTGCCATGCCAGCCAAAGTGTAAGACCTGAACCAAGCATAAAAAAATGTACAGGTTTGCTTTCCCCGTAAGCGCTTAGTCTTTTTATCGATACTGCAAATGCCTCATCAGTCAATAAGTAGCCGAGAATTATTCTCCATTTAAAACTTAGCTTTTTAAGGTATTCAGCTACTGAAGCACTATATAGAACATGTCTTAAATTAATAAGTGCTACTGAACTGCCAATTACAAAATAAGTAGAGCCAGCAGCCCACAATTGTGCAAAAATAACCTGACTAGCTCCTGCAAAAATAATACTCGACATTAAGATAGTCTCAGTTTTTGTGAGGCCACTGCTTATACCAAGAACTCCAAAAACCAAGCCGAACGGGACAACCCCCAATAAGAGAGGAAGCATAGCGCTGACGCCTAAAAAAAACTCTGTTCGATTCATTATGTCTGATTTGAGATATTCTTTTCTTTATGATACCCACTAAAAGAAAATTTTAACTTGTGCAACTCTGCAGTGCCTGACATTTTGGCTTATATTGATCAGCTTAACCTGGATGTAACGAATGCCCATCAAAAATCGATTTGCCGAATTATTCCCTCAGATTGTAAACTGGAGACATGATTTTCATAGAAACCCTGAATTACAATATGAACTTCCTAAAACTGCGGGCAAGGTTGCAGATTTATTGAGAGAGTTCGGTTGTGATGAGGTGGTTGAGGGAATTGGAAAGACGGGTGTTGTTGGTATTGTTTGTGGTCAAGTTGATAAGTCGGGTCGTGTGATTGGTTTAAGAGCTGACATGGATGCTCTCCCAATCACCGAAAAGTCGGGTGTCTCGTACAAATCGGAAATACCTGGTGTAATGCACGCCTGCGGCCACGATGGTCATACATCGATGCTTTTGGGTGCCGCAAAATATCTCTGCGAAACGAGAAATTTTGATGGAAAGGCAGCAGTAATTTTCCAGCCTGCTGAAGAGGGGGGCGCAGGAGCCAAAGCTATGATAGATGATGGACTTGTCAGTAGATTTGGTATTGATGAGTTTTATGGTATTCACAATATGCCTGGTATTAAAACTGGAACATTTGCAATAAGAAAAGGGCCAATAATGGCATCGGCCGATCGTTTCAAAATTATATTGACAGGTAAAGGCGGACATGCAGGAATGCCTCATTTGGCAGTGGACACCACGTTGGTAGCTGCTCAGATTCTTGTAAGTTTAAATCTAATTGTGTCTCGGTCTGTAGACCCTTTAAAACGCGTTGTAGTTACGGCTGGCACCTTCAAAACAGATAGTAGTGCACTTAATGTAATAGCAAATACTGTCGAACTAGAGGGATCTGTACGCAGTTTGGATGAAGATATGCGAGACTTAGTTCAAGAGCGCCTGTGCGAAGTGGCAGAGGGTACTGCAGCTGCAAACCAATGTGAGATAAAGATCGAATATGAGCGGGGTTATCCAATAACAGATAATAACGAAGCAGCTACTCAACATGCTATTGCTGTTGCATCAGCTGTGTCTGAAGTTGATACAGAAACGCCACCGATTATGCCATCAGAAGATTTTTCTTACATGTTAATTGAAAAACCCGGTGCATTCATATTTTTGGGTAACGGCGATAGTCAAATGCTCCATCATCCGGAGTATATATTCGATGATGAAGCTATACCATTTGGTTCGAGTTGGTACGCTGGGATGGTGGAAGAGCGGCTTCGACTGAATTTAAAATAATTTGTTTGCTCTATACCGTAAAAGAAAAATGGTAATTGAATATTATTTTATGAATTGGATTGATACTCTGCAGCCGTTGTGCCAATAACTGGTTGAAATTTAACTTTTGAGGGTTTTCATGTCAGATTACGCAGTGCGTCGTCGGATGATGGTTGATACTCAAATCCGCCCATCTGATGTTACTAAATTCCCAATTATAGAGGCGTTTTTATCAATAAAGCGTGAGTGCTTTGTGCCAATGGAAAATAGAGACACTGCCTACGTGGGGGAGCATATCCATATCGGAAATCATAGGGTGATTTTGGACTCCCGTACATTGGCAAAGATGCTGGATGCAGTGGGTGTAACTGATAGTGAGCTAGTTTTGGATGTTGGCTCAGGTTATGGATACTCTGCTGCTATTATTGCTCATTTAGCAGAGGCTGTAGTAGCTCTGGAAAGTGAAGATAAACCAGCCAATGAAATGCAAAGCGCTTTAATTGACCATGGCATAGATAATGTTATTGTCGAACGTGGGCCATTGTTTGGTGGAGCAGCAAGTCACGCGCCGTATGATGTAATCTTTATAGAAGGTGGAATTGAGCTTATACCTGACGAAATATCAACCCAATTAAAAGAGGGTGGTAGAATAGTGGCCATTTTTATGCAAGGATCGCTTGGTAGTGTGAAAATTGGGTATAAATTGAACAATGAAGTAAGTTGGCGTTTTGCTTTTAATGCTGGAGCACCTGTTCTAGATGGTTTTAAAAAAGAAATGACCTTCACATTTTAAAATTAGTGAATGCCAAAATAGTAGGTAGTTGGGTAAATAAATGAAAGTTAGTTTAAAGTCTTTAATCGCCTCAGTAACTTTTTTATTTTCTTCCATGCTTTCGCCATTGCATGCTCAGACTCTTTCGGAAGCGTTGGTACAGTCATATAATAATTCAGGATTACTTGATCAGAATAGAGCTTTGCTGCGTGCTGCTGATGAAAATACGATTATAGCATCCTCTGCACTACTGCCCATTGTATCATGGGCTGCTAATTTTTCAGGAAACTGGTCTGAAACTGACACTGCTGGTAGTTCGACAAGTGATATCGTCTGGCGAGGTAGCGTTGGTTTAAACTCATCATTAACAATATTTGATGGGGGTACTAATAAATTTGCAGCAGAGGTAACTAAACAAAACGTTTTGGCTACGCGTCAAGGGCTTATAGCATTGGAACAGAAAGTTCTGAACGGCGCCGCAAGTGCTTTTATGGGAGTGCTGGAAGGTAGAGAAACAGTTAGGCTAAGAGAGAATAATTATTCTGTAATTCAGGAAGAACTGAAAGCTACCAGGGATAGATATGAGGTTGGCGAAATTACTAGGACGGATGTAGCGCTCGCAGAAGCTAGGCTAGCATCTTCGTTAAGTTCACTTTCAGCGGCTAAAGGGCAGTTAGTTCAATCAGAGGCAGGTTTCAAAAATGCCGTTGGAATTTCGCCGCAAGTTTTGATTTCACCAATGGAAATGCCAGTTTTGCCAACAACGGTAGAAGAAGCGGTTTCTATTGCCTCTGCTTCTCATCCTGAACTAAAACAATTGCAGTATCAAATCAAAGCGAGTGAATTAACTCTTAAGCGTATCAAAGCTTCTTCGAAAGCCAAGATGACTTTGAACGGTGATATTGGACTTTCAGACAGTGACGTTCAACCCGACACGTTACAGGCCTCTATTGGCCTAAGCTTAAGTGGTACAATTTATCAGGGAGGTTCAATACCTGCCAAAGAGAGGCAGGCACTTGCTAACTTGCAGGCTGTTCGATCTTCACTGCATGTACAAATGGATGCGATAGAGCAGACGATATCTTCGTCATTTGCGATGCTGGAAGTTGCCAAGGCGAGTAGGGCAGCAATCGAGAAGCAAATAGAAGCTGCCGAGGTTGCTTTTAATGGTGTTAAACAAGAAGCTTCCTTGGGGGCAAGGACAACTTTGGATGTTCTTAATACGGAGCAAGAATTACTGGACGCAAAGTCTCAACTTATAAACGCAATTTATGATGAGTATTTAGCTGGTTTTGATGTATTATCGGCTTCCGGTCTACTTACGGTTGAGCATCTTAACCTGCCGGTAGCGCGTTACAACCCTGAAAAGTATTATAAGTCTATTGTTAATAATCAGGACCAAGGCTCTGAAAGGTTCCAGGCTATAAAAGATTTGTTACGCGAACTGAATAAAGACTAGAAATTTATAAATGTTTTAGGCTGCCTCAGCGTGATCTGACGCTGCACTTCGTCTTTCACTTTCTTCCCTTGAGAGAGCTACAGAAGTTCTAACGCCTTTCGCAACGAATTCCATTAACCCACTAACCACCCGCTCATTTGGATCAATACCAGCGCATGATAATACTTCACGCCCATCGCGCGATCGTGCCCACCGAGCTATCTGCTCAGGGCCATTTCCATATTTTCTATCATCTGCTATCGCGTCATCTAATGCCGCCAGAACAACTGCTGCAAATAGCTTTCTAGCACGGTTCCCCTGCTCTGTATTAAACGCTGATGCGTCAACGAAATCTTTCATCTCGTCGTCCTTCTTTTTTAATTCCGGCGTATCGAGGCTTATGTATCAAAACAACTGATTCGGGTAGCCTTTAATTGCATATCTGATATGATAAATTTGCATACCTTATTAGTCACTGATACTGTAAACCTTGCCTACTATCTTATTTGTAGATAGAGCTGCAGTTGAAACAATCAACAAATAGGTTATTTATCAAAATGCCAAGGATAAATGGAAATGAAATAAAACCTGGTAATGTGCTTGATCATAATGGTGGACTTTGGGCTGCAGTTAAAGTTGATCATGTTAAGCCTGGAAAGGGTGGGGCTTTTGCTCAGGTGGAATTAAAAAACCTTCGTACAGGAACGAAACTTAACGAGCGTTTTAGAAGTGCAGATAAGGTCGAGAAGGTTCGCTTGGAGCAAAAAGATCAACAGTTTTTGTATGAAAGTGATGGTATGCTAGTTTTTATGGATACAGAAACGTTTGAACAAATTGAATTACCTTCAGACCTTCTTGGTGAACGCAGACCTTTTTTACAAGACGGTATGCAAATTGTGGTGGAATTTTATGATGATGAGGCACTTAATGCTTCTTTGCCTAGTAAAGTAGTTTGTAAAATTGTTGAAACAGAGCCTGTTGTAAAAGGACAAACAGCAGCAAACAGTTTTAAACCGGCGATCCTTGATAATGGGGTAAAAGTCATGGTACCACCATTTATTTCTCAGGATGAAGCCATAGTAGTAAATACTGAGACAATGGAATATTCTGAGCGGGCTTAATTAGACAAAATTCAGTCGGTTACTACTACTATCTTTTTGGAATTTTTTGTGGAGAGTATAGCATCTCTATTCTTAAGCCGGACGTATGCTAAAGCCGACTTTCCATAAGTGGTAAGAATAAATCCTATCGACTTGTCATCTAAAAGCAATTCCTCGCCATTTGAAATCTCATGCTGTGAGCGAATCTTTACCAATCCTTTGCGCAATTCTGTTTTATGTTTCATCCTAGCAGTAACTTCTTGACCCACGTAGCAGCCTTTTTTGAAATCGACACCGTGAAGTCTCTCAAACCCCATTTCCAGTATATAACTTTCATCGGTTAACTCGCTTCCATACTCCGGTATAACGTAATCAACTCTCAATTTTGTCCAATTTATCGGTTGATCAAATATCTTCGCATCTTTGCTATAAAACCGCCATCCTAACTTTGGATGTCGCGGATCACCTAAGGCTCCCTCGGGAGGATTAGTTAACCCCAAAGCAACGCTAATATCTGCTTCTTTAATTTCGACATCTGATCGCAGTTTGTAAATGTTCAACCTTTCAAGTAAGGATTCAGCCAGGTCTGCATGAACATCAATTCCCATTCCGTCTTCTAGTGGGACTACAAAAAAATCAGCAATGTATTTGCCCTGCGGTGTAAGCAATGCGCTATAAACAAGGCCTTGATCTAATAAGTTGATGTCATTACTTACTAAATTTTGTAAGAATTTCTTACAATCGCTTCCTTTAAGCGTTAAAATCTTTCGATGATTAAGCGGTGTTACCATTTCAAAAGCTCCTTTTTAAAAACTTACCGCACATTTACCATATGGAAAGCTCATGCGTGCACCAATATCAATAGTAATTCCAACTTTGAACTCACAAAAAACCATTCGAAAAACGCTTGAGAGCCTATTTGAAGGTATTGAGGCTGGTATCGTCAGAGAGTTAATTGTTGTAGATGGTGGTTCGAGCGATAGAACTAAGGAGATTGTATTGGCTTGTGGTGGGAAATTTCATGTAAGCAGAGCGTCTCGTGGTTTCCAATTGAGTGCCGGGGTAAACTTAGCCAAAGGAGATTTCTTATTTATGGTGCACAGCGACTCAGTACTTGAGATTAATTGGAGTAAAAATATAAAAAAATATTTTAATCGAGAGGCTGGATATTATTGTAGATTATCATTTGATAGTAAACACCCACTCGCCGTAATGACTTCTACTTGGGCAAACGTTCGATCAAAAATTTTTAATTTGCCCTACGGTGATCAGGGGCTCTTGATACCTAGAAAATTGCTAATGGAAAATGGTGGCTATTCATCTATCCCCATTATGGAAGATGTAGACTTAGCATTTCGTTTGAAAGGAAAATTATATGGTATGCCAATAGTCATAAAGACGACATCTAGCAAATATCGCGAACAAGGCTGGTTCCGAAAAGGGAGAAAAAATATCTTTATTTTAATACGTTTCTTATTGGGAGAAAATCCAAATAAGTTGTATAATGATTATTACAAAAGCTAAATTAATTTTCCGTCAGTTAGCTTCACAACTCGGTCCATCCGATTAGCCAAATCTAAGTTATGGGTTGCTATCAAAGCGGCCAAATTTGTTTGTCTAACGATTTTCCGCAAAGTCTCAAAAACTGATGAAGTGGTTTTCTGATCTAAATTTCCAGTTGGCTCATCGGCCAAAATTATTTTGGGCTTGTTTGCAAGTGCTCTACAAATTGCTACTCTTTGTTGTTCACCTCCCGAAAGCTCAGAGGGTCTATGATCAGATCTTTTGTCGAGATTTACCAAACCTAACAGTTCATTCGACCTCCGCTGAGCCTCTTTCGGTGAAACTCCATTAGAAAGTTGAGGTAAATCAATATTTTCTCTCGATGAGAACTCCGGCAACAAATGATGAAATTGATAAACGAAGCCAATTTCTTGCCTTCTTATCATAGTAAGTTGATTATCACTTTCGTTTTGTATTTCTGTCCCACTTATCAAAATTTTGCCGCGCAGCGGTTTATCGAGTAACCCAGCAATTTGTAGAAGTGTAGATTTACCTGCACCAGATGGAGCAACTAAAGCAACTGTTTCTCCCGAGAATATCTGTAAATTTACTCCTTTTAGCACTTCAATTTTATTTACACTGCCCTTGGAATAGTTTTTCTCAATACCGATTAGCTCTAGAACGGGTTTATTCATAACGAAGCGCGTCCACTGGGTTGAGGCTGGCGGCTCTTCTGGCTGGTATAATTGTAACTACAAAACTTAGGCCTAACGATAGGCATGTCGCCTTCACTAAGTCCATAAAGTGTAATTCTGCAGGGACTGAGTATATTCCTCTAATTGACGGATCCCAAACGCCACCACCGGAAAGGATATTAATAATAGAAAAAATTGGATCAATATAAAGTGTGAAGAGGCACCCCAAGATTAAGCCAAAAAAAGTACCTAATATTCCAGTGGAGGCCCCACATATCAAAAATACTCGCATAATTGATCCTTTTGATAATCCGATAGTGCGCAATATACCTATATCTCTACCTTTATTTTTTACCAACATGATTAAACCGGATATAATATTCATACTGGCTATCATTACCAAAATTGACATGAGAACAAACATTACATTGTCTTCTATCTCAAGTGCTTTCAAAAAACTGCTTGAAGCATCTCTCCAAGTCCATAGCTGAATATCGGGACCCACAATATTTTCGATGTTGGAAATAGCTTCAGTGAGATTACTTGGATTGTCTAAAAGAACCTCAATTTCGTCTGCTAATCCCTCTCGGTTAAAGTATTCTTGTGCAATACTGAATGGTAAGTATGCTCTGGTTCTGTCAATATCATACCTTCCAGCTGTGAATATATAAACTATTTTGAACTGTTTTACTCTTGGTGACGTGCCGAAAGCGGTCCTTACTCCATTTGGCGAAATAAGTTTGATTTTATCACCGACATGTACACCTAATTCTCTAGCTACTCCTGATCCTATAGCGATGCCATTTTCGAAGTCATTTATGTCACCAGAGTATTCCTCTGGATTGGCAATTCGTTCCAGGCCAAGCAAGTTTTCATATGAAATACCTAAAACCTCTAATCCAATATTGCGATTGTCATACGTTGCCATAATCTGACTTCTTATGAGGGGCGCGCTCCGCTTTACACCCGGTAATGAATGTAGGCTAGACGCCACCTCGTCATAGTCTTCAAAACCCCTATCAATATTTCCGTACTGATCCTTTGTGAGGGTTTTATATAATGTGATGTGTGAGTTTGATCCTAATATTGTATCAACAATCTCGGTTCTGAACCCAGACCTTACTGATAAAGTAGCGACTAAAGCAAAGACTGCGAGCGTAATTCCAATGAGGCTTATCCATGTCATTACACTGACACCACCTTCTGCTCGCTTGGCTCTCAGGTACCGCCAAGCAATTTTCCACTCATAGCTTGCAAAGGGTGGTGCTTTTTTCTTCAATAGTATGGTCCTCAATCATAAATGATCGCATTATTAATAGACTGTAAATCGGTTATGTTAAATCTGCAACGGCTCTTGCTTCCTTGAAAAAATTGGTTTTGTATCCTAGCATGAAAAACAACCGGTTAACAGAAATTGCAAAGTCGCTTCCGGCCAGTATCCCGTTTGTCGCACCGGAAGAACACGAACGTTCTGTGAGACAAAAATTTGCAGCGCGGATTGGTGCTAATGAAAACTGTTATGGTCCGTCGCCGAAAGTACTTGAGGCGATAAAAAATGTGTCGGGCGATGTTTGGAAGTATCCAGATCCAACAGCTTATGATTTAAAAAACGAATTAGCAAAATTTTATAATATTTCTGATCAAAATATTGTTGTAGGAGAGGGCATTGATGCTCTGTTAGGCTATCTGGTTCGTTTATTTATTCAAGTAGGTGATAATGTAGTAACATCAAATGGTTCCTATCCAACTTTTAACTATCACGTAGAGGGTTTTGGGGGGCAAATTTTTAAATGTGACTATCGAAACGATAAGGAAGATCTACAATTACTTATTGATACAGCTATTAAAACTAAAGCTAAACTATTGTACTTTTCTAATCCAAATAATCCCATGGGAACTTGGATGCGTGGCGATAAAATCGTTTACCTATTAGAAAAACTACCGGATGATTGTCTGCTAATTTTGGACGAAGCATATGCTGAATTTGCACCGAATGAAGCAAAAGTTCCAATTTTGGTTGATGATACGCGTTTAATTCGGTTTCGTACATTTTCGAAAGCGTATGGTATTGCTGGTGCACGAATAGGATATGGTCTTGGAAGTCGAGAGTTAATATGTGAATTTGATAAAATAAGAAATCATTTTGGAAATAGTTTACTGTCTCAGGTGGCAGCAATAGCGGCTATAAAAGATCAAAAATATCTAACAGACGTGGTGAAAAAAATCTCACTTGGTCGAGAAAAAATATATCAAATTGCCAGATTGAATGGTCTGACTGCGATTCCGTCTGCCACAAACTTTGTTGCTATCGATTGCGGTAAGGACGGTAATTTTGCGACCCAAGTAATGAATGGTTTACTAAAAGCGAAAATTTTTGTGAGGAAGCCTGCTGTAGCTCCACTTGATAGAACAATTAGAGTAACTGTCGGACGAGATGACGATATAGAGTTATTTAAGAATGTTTTTCCGCAGGTTCTTAAAGCTTCGCAATAACTGATGCAGCTTCGTTAATGGCATTTTTGCCATGAGGTACCCCTACTGCGATCATGGCGGTTTCTAGTGTCGCAATTAATCCCATAATCATTTGGGCGTTTACGTGACCCATGTGGCCTAATCTAAAAAACCCATCTCCATTAGGGTCTTCAGGAGTTGCCATTCCTAAGCCTATGCCGATTGTTAATCCTGTATTTTCCTGAAGCCATTTTCTCAGATGAGTACCTTTTGATGTATGGACTTGAAGTGAAGTTACTGCATTTGATCTTAATTTCTTATCTCGAATGTTAGCCTTTAATTCACCACCTTTCTCCCAACCGTCAATCGCAGCCCATATGGCGGACGCGAGTACTTCATGCCGTTTCCAAACCATTTCGATATTTTCGTTTAAAATCATATCTAATGCTACATTAAGTCCGTAAAGGTGATGTGTCGGTGCTGTTCCTCCAAAATATCTATAATAATAATCTGGATTTATGCGCGGCCTCCAGTCCCAATATGAACTGACCATTTCCAAAGAATTTTGTAAATACTTTGCTTTTTCGTTGAAAAATACAAAGCTAACGCCTGGAGGAACCATTATACCCTTTTGACAGGCAGCTACCATAACATCGGCACCCCAATCATCCATATGAAATTCATCACAAGCTAGTGAAGCGATACAGTCAACTAGTAACAAAGCATCATGATTAATTTCATTTAATAATGCTCGTATTGGTGCAATTTCATTTTTAACTGAAGTTGAAGTATCAACATGAGTGACCAAAATGGCTCTGTAGCTTTTGTCTTTTTTGAGAGCAGTTTCCAGCAAGTTCAAATCTATAGTGCTACTGGTTCCAAAATCTAAAACCGTTGTGATCAAGCCATTTTTCTGAGCGATTTCTGACCACCCGTGTCCAAATCGCCCTGTTGCGGCAACCAGTATTTTATCTCCTGTATTAGTAGTATTGGATAGAGCCGCTTCCCAAGCACCATGACCGTTAGATATATACATTGCCACGTTGCCATCCGTTTTGGCGACCTGACACAATTTAGGCACAATATTATCAGTTAATTCAACAAGTTCTCCTTCATATATATTGGGCGATGAACGATGCATCGCCTGCAGAACTTTCTCCGGTATTACAGATGGCCCTGGAATAGCCAGGTATTCGATGCCGTTACTTAAATTCATATTTTTTCCCAATTCAGAATAAAAGTGATAGCTCAAAGGTTGAGCACGTCAATCCACATAGTCATTATTTCTTGAAATTCGTTATCTTAATTAAATAGACCAATTTGTGAAATAGAATTTAAGTTGCCCAAGAATTTTTGTACTGCAAATTTGATCATAATTACGCCTATTTTAATTTGTAATTTCCTGTATAGATTTAATTAGGTGCTTCGAAAATGTTTAACAATATAATACAGATTAGTGCGAGGATTACTTAAAATCTTTTGCTTGAATATTGAAAGGTTTAACATGGCTCAAATATCAGTTGTGAATATTTTTCGGCACTCCAAGGCAACGCTTTTAAAATTTGGAGCAATCGACTGGATAGCAGACGCGGTGGCAGAAGCAATCGCAAAATCTGAGAGCGTGGGTAATCGAATTTGTGGCCTTTACTATCTGGAGAGTTATTGCCTCCAACTTCAATCGGGTAGGGTGAAGGGTGACGTTGAGCCGATCGTCTCTCAAGAAAAAGGAGGAATAGTGCGCGTTGACGCTCAGTTTGGCTTTGCGCAACCTGCATTTCAAAGAGGCTTAACTCCAGCTTGCCTAGCAGCAGTTGAAAACGGCATTTGCTCCTTAGCAATCGGGCGTGCTCATACTTGCACATCGCTTGGTTATTTTACTGAACAGATTGCAAAGAAAAACCTGATTGGTATTGGATTTACAAATGCTTCTCCGATTGTGGCGCCGCCGGGTGGTAAATCGCGTATTATTGGAACAAATCCAATTGCATTTTCAGTGCCCGATGGAGATGGAAAGACTGCAATTCATTTTGATCAATCTACAACCGCTGTTGCGTTAGGAAAAATTACGATGGCCAAAGCAGCTGGTGAAAAAATACCCGTGGGTTGGGCTCTTGATAAGAATGGTGAACCAACTACTGATGCAGAGGCTGCTTTACAGGGCTCTTTAGTTTCTAGTGGTGGTTACAAAGGTTGGGGGTTTGGACTTATGGCTGAAGTTCTGGCGGCAGGTATTGCTGGGGGCTTAGCTTCTCAATTTGTGCAACCGCTTAAAGCTACAAATGGAGAACCGCACAACTTGGGACAATATTATATTTTGATCGATCCTCAAAAGTCCAACTCGTTTGAAATTTTTCTAAATGATCTCGAGGCTGCGGTATCCCAAGACGAGGGCACCCGTTTGCCGGGTCAGGGTAAAGTAGAGGAAGAATTTGTTGCGGTGCCTAATGACCTTTTGGCATTGCTAGAACAACTTAGTGGAACTGATTGGAGAGACTAGACGTCCAGTTCATTTACAAAACGAGCGTTGCTTTGAATGTATTGATATCGCAATTCAGGTTTTTTGCCCATTAAACGATCAACCAAATCCCCAGTTTCACCTGGGTGGTCCTCATCTATTGAGACCCTAATTAGCTTCCTGCTCGTTGGGTTCATTGTCGTTTGCTTAAGGTCTTTTGCATCCATTTCTCCGAGGCCTTTAAACCGGCTGACTTCTATCTTACCCTTGCCACCCAAGCCTTCTGAAATCCATTTATCACGTTCAATTTGATCTTTGCAGTAGACGCGGTGTGAGCCTTGAGTAAGGCGAAAAAGTGGAGGACAAGCGAGGTAGAGATGTCCTTGATCTATGAGTGACCTCATTTGTGTAAAGAAGAATGTCATTAAAAGAGATGCAATATGAGCGCCGTCTACATCTGCGTCCGTCATAATTATAATTTTGTCATATCTGAGATCATCGATATTGAATTTAGATCCCAGGCTTGTGCCCAAGGCTTGTGTAAGGTCATTGATTTCTTGATTAGTCCCCAGTTTTGAGCTCGCAGCACCAAGCACATTCAAAATTTTCCCTCTCAATGGTAAGAGTGCCTGTGTTTTTCTATCCCTTGCCATTTTTGCAGAGCCACCAGCGCTATCTCCTTCAACGATAAATAATTCCGTACCGTCTCGAGTGCTTTCTGAACAATCAACAAGCTTTCCTGGCAATCGAAGTCGCTTTGTTGCTGATTTTCGGGCTGTTTCTTTTTCTTGTCTTCGCCGCAGTCTTTCTTCTGCTCGCAATATAAGAAAATCCAAAATTGCACTGGCAGACTTGCTATCAGAGGCAAGCCAATTATCAAAATGATCGCGTACTGAGTTTTCTACCAGTTTTTGG
>CACPPZ010000027.1 GCA_902635985.1 Paracoccaceae bacterium | reverse complement strand
ATTACACATCCCTAGCTAATTCAATGGATTTTCGAACCAAGTGTTGGATAGATGGGCAATTTGTTTCAGCTAAAAGTGGCGAGACCTTTGAGAGCATCAATCCGGCTACTGGCAAAAAGCTGTGTGATGTCGCAAGAGGCAATAGTAATGACATTGACGCTGCGGTAAATGCCGCTCGTGCTGCTTTTGAGGATGGTCGTTGGTCTGGAAAGACACCAAGTGAGCGCAAAGAAGTTATCCTAAATCTAGCGAGACTTATTCGTGAAAATATTACAGAAATGGCCCTACTCGATACTTTAGATATGGGTAAGCCTATTTCTGAAACTGTAAACGTAGATGCGCCTGGTTCTGCTTTCTTTTTCCAGTGGCATGCTGAAGCTACCGATAAAATATATGATGAAATTGCGCCGACAGGTGGCCGGGACATTGCCATGATCCGCCGCGTTCCGCTGGGTGTGATCGGTGCAGTAGTACCTTGGAACTTCCCACTAGATATGGCTACCTGGAAATTAGCACCGGCTTTGGTCACCGGAAACTCTGTAGTACTTAAGCCTGCAGAACAATCGCCTCTTTCTGCGCTTCGACTTGCAGAGCTGGCCAAAGAAGCTGGGCTACCAGATGGTGTTTTTAATGTTGTGCCCGGATTTGGTGAAGATGCTGGTCAAGCTTTAGGTCGTCACATGGATGTGGACTGTCTCGTATTTACAGGTTCAACAGCTGTAGGCAAACTCTTCCAGAAATACGCTGGTGAGAGCAATATGAAACAAGTATGGCTGGAAACAGGTGGAAAAAGCCCAAATATTATTTTCCCTGATGCGGATTTAGAAAAAGCTGCTGATATGGCGGCATTTGGAATCTTTTTTAATCAAGGGGAGGTCTGCTCAGCCAATTCACGCCTTTTGGTACATTCAAGTATTAAAGACGAGATGGTCGGCAAACTTAGAGACAGAGCAGAAAAGATTAAGCAAGGTGATCCACTTGACCCAGCAACTACCATGGGAGCAATGGTCGATGTGACCCATGCCAAAAAAGTTGAGGGGTTCTTAAATGTTGGAAAAATTGAGGCTAAGCTTATCATCGGTGGTGATAGGTTTTCTATCAACGGTAGTGATGCTTTTATTCAGCCTACTATTTTTTCAGATGTTCCAGAAGATGCCATAATAGCACGCGATGAGATCTTTGGCCCAGTACTTGCGATTCAAACATTTGATACTGAAAATGAAGCTATCGAAATGGCAAATAAAAGCGTGTATGGTTTAGCGGCATCCGTTTGGACGTCTGATTTGGCGCGCGCAATGGATTTGTCAGATAAGTTGCATGTGGGTACTGTTTCAGTAAATACAGTGGATGCTCTGTCTGCAATGACCCCATTTGGCGGTATGAAGCAATCTGGCTTTGGTCGAGATTTATCCATTCATTCTTTTGAAAAATATACTGCGCTTAAGACTATCTGGGTTAAATACTAACATTAAGGGGCCGGCCTTGGATGATCTCAATGATATCATCGATATACTAACAAAGCTTGTCGGGTTCAAAACAGTTGCGAACGAACCGAACCTTGATCTTATTGATTGGGTTGAAAATTTTCTAGCTAAATCTGGTTTCCGAATTCAACGTATTCCTTCTCCGTGCGGATGTAAGTCTGGATTGCTTGCAAAATTTGGTGATGGTGATGGTGGTATTTTGTACTCAGCACACAGTGATGTGGTCTCAACTGAGGGACAGGACTGGACTTCTGACCCGTTTGTACTTCAGCGCATTGGTGATAGGGTAATTGGGCGTGGCACCACTGATATGAAGGGTTTCCTGGCGTGTGTTTTAGCACAAGCCAGAAGTTGTCGGGATATACCTCCAGAAAAACCTTTTATGATTGCCTTATCTTGGGATGAAGAGATTGGATGTCGAGGTATTCCTCATATGATCGATCACGTCGTTCCATTTCTTGGCTGTCCTGATCTTGTAATCGTGGGAGAACCAACGGATATGCAGCTTTGTCTCGGACATAAAGGAAAGGCCTCTTATCAAGCTATTTGTTACGGAGAGGCGGGACATTCGGCACTCGCGCCAAATTTTAAAAATGCACTTCATATTGCAGCGAGATTTATTTTAGCGACCTCAGATTTGCAATTAAGGCTTGCTAAAAGTGGTGCTAGGGATGACGCTTTTACTATACCCTATTCGACTGTTCACGCGGGGATTGTTCGAGGTGGTGTTGCTCTTAACATCGTACCCGAAAGGGCAGAGATCAGTTTCGAAATCCGTCACCTGACCACAGAAGAACCGGCCACGATTTTGAACGAACTAGATACAACTTCTGAAAGCATGGAAATTTCTCGTATCTATCAATATCCTGGGCTAAGTGCAAATGAGGCTGATCCAATTTGGAAGTCTGTCCAGGCACTGACTAATGCACCTGGCCCGATCAAAGTAGCTTTCGGTACCGAAGCCGGCTTCTTTGCCAATATTGGTTTGAGAACTGCAGTTATAGGTCCTGGTTCAATGAAGTGTGATGGTCATCAGCCTGATGAAGGGATCGATATAAATCAACTTCGTAAATGCAAGGATTTCTGTGGAAAATTGCAACACGGTTTACAGAGTATCTTGAGCTTATACTGAAATTCTATAACTTTAAGTGAAACCAAAACTATTACAAAGCAAAGAATTATGTCAAACAAAATTACAGGTTGTGTTTTTGATTTGGACGGAACACTGGCAGATACTGCGCCAGATATTGCCCTAGCCCTGAACAAATCGCTTAATGACGCAGGATATAGGCAGCTTCCGTTAGAATCTGTAAAAAGAATGATCGGTAATGGAATTCCTGTTTTAGTTCGTCGGGCCCTTTTCCATGTTGAAGCACCGGATAATCTTGCACCTGATGTCATCACTTCAATGCTTTCCTACTCCCGTAAGTATTACTGTGAAAAGTCATCACTTATGCCTGGGGTTGAAAATTGTCTGGAGGGTTTGAAAAAACGTGCGATTCCAATGTCTGTCTGCACTAATAAGGATGAAACTGTGGCGCAGATGGTAGTGTCAGCACTTGGCCTCAATACTTATTTTAATACTATCGTGGGAAGCCGGCCAGATCTTGTAAAAAAACCTGATCCATCGATGTTACAAATAGCCGCTGAAGCCATAAATAGTCCTATCGAAACAACTATGATGATTGGTGACTCCGAAGTTGATGCCGCAACAGGCATCGCCGCTAGTTCTATCTCGGTAATTGTTCGTGGTGGTTATTGTCATAAGCCATATCAAGAGCTCAATGTTACGCATCTTCTTTATAGTATGGAGGAATTGTTGGACATTATAGACAATCAATATTTAATTTCTGGTTAGTCACATAAATTATGCTGCAAAGGAGATTTTTTGAAACCTAATATTCTGATATTTATGGTTGATCAGTTGAGTGGGACTCTTTTCCCAGATGGTCCTGCCGACTGGTTGCATACCCCAAATTTAAAAAAGCTTGCTGCTCGTTCAGTTCGTTTCAAGAACTGTTATACAGCATCGCCCTTATGCGCTCCGGGTCGTGCTTCATTTATGTCCGGACAACTACCTTCTCTTACTGGCGTTTATGATAATGCGGCAGAATTTCCTTCAAGTCTTCCAACTTATGCGCATCACCTGAGAGGGGCGGGCTATCAAACTGCACTTTCTGGTAAAATGCACTTTGTTGGACCCGACCAATTGCATGGATTTGAGGAGCGTCTCACAACGGATATTTATCCTCCCGATTTTGGATGGACACCTGACTATAGTAAACCTGGAGAACGCATAGACTGGTGGTATCACAACATGGGTTCAGTCACTAATTCTGGGACTGCAGAAATTACAAATCAGTTGGAATATGATGACGAGGTGGCATACGAGGCTAAGCGAAAGATTTACGACCTATCACGTGGACATGATGAAAGACCATGGTGCCTTACCGTTAGTTTTACACATCCGCATGATCCTTATTTGGCAAGAAAAAAATATTGGGATCTTTATAAAAATTGCAATCACCTTTTACCTGAAGTTTCGGCACTGTCTTACATGGAACATGATCCTCATTCTAAACGAATTTTAGATGCGAGCGATAGGAAGAATTTTAATATCTCTGAAAAAAATATAAAAAATTCTCGCCGCGCCTACTTTGCAAATATTTCATATCTTGATGATAAGATCGGCGAAATTCTGGATATTTTACAAAAAACAAATCAGGAAGCAGTGATCATTTTTGTTTCTGACCATGGTGATATGCTTGGGGAACGCGGCCTATGGTTTAAGATGAGTTTTTTCGAAAACTCATCGCGTGTTCCACTGATGATTAGCTCTACTGTTTTAGAGCCTAAATTAGTTGCAGAGCCTGTAAGCACAATCGATGTTTGTCCGACACTTTGTGATTTGTCAGGCTGTGATATGGAAAAGTTAGCAAGGTGGACGGAGGGTGAAAGCCTTCTTCCACTCGCCAATGGCTCAATAAGGACTAATGCTGTTCTTATGGAGTACGCTGCAGAGGCAAGTTACGCTCCGCTAATTTCTATACGAAAGGGTCCTTTTAAATACAATCGATGTGATATTGATCCTGAACAATTATTTGATTTGGAAAGTGATCCTAATGAACTGTATAATCTGGCAACATCGCAAAACTTTTCAGAAGAGTTGGCGGAATTTCGAAAAATTTCCGATGCAAAGTGGGACTTAGCAAGTTTTGATAAAGAGGTGCGAAAGTCACAGGCTCAACGCTGTATCGTCTATGAATCGCTTCGGAATGGAGAATATTATCCTTGGGATTTTCAGCCACTAAAAAAAGCCTCTGAGCGATTTATGCGTAATCACATGGATCTCAATGAAGTTGAGGAACGACAGAGATTCCCACGGGAATAATATTGTAGACAAAGATACTATTTAAACACTTAAAAGGCATATTGTATGTACTTGATACCTCGACCTAAGTCTTGTTACGCTATGTCTTAATATGTGATGTTAATATTATAAATTATAAAAATTTTGCTATCCTAAATGAGAGTTGCCTATCCATGAAGCTGCATGATGTAATATTAGAGTCCGCAAAACCTGCTGAACTCTTATCTGCTTGCCCAAAATACAAACCTTCACCCCTGATAAAAAAATCAGTTCAAAACAACTCTTTTTGGATAAAAGATGAAACCCAACGAATGGGGCTAGGAGCGTTTAAAGCACTGGGCGGTGTTTACGCTGTGGGCAGCATCATTGCTGAAAAACAAGGTTTGCCATTAAAAACTGATAGTTTTTTCCTTGATGAATTTAAGTCGTGCGCTCAAGGGTTAACTTTTGTTTGTGCAAGTGCTGGTAATCACGGTCTTGCAGTAGCAGCAGGAGCTCAAATCTTTGGCGCAAAAGCACGAATCCATTTGTCGGATACTGTTCCAGAAAATTTTGCAGAGAGGCTTATTAATAAAAATGCCCAAGTAGTTCGGTCAGGGGCCAATTATGAGGAAAGTATTGAAGCCGCCATTGAGGATGCTGACAGTAATGAGGCAATTCATTTAGCCGATGGCTCATGGCCTGGTTATATTGAGCCGCCAAGGCTCGTAATGGAAGGTTACACAATCATGGCTAAGGAGTTGTGTGACGAATTTGAGCGATTAAATGATTGGCCAACGCATGTCTACCTCCAAGCTGGTGTTGGAGGGTTTGCTGCTGCGGTAGCTTTCGAAATTCGCAACAGTTGGAGAAAACAACCAAAAATCATTATTGTTGAACCAGATGCAGCGCCCTGTCTAAAACAAAGTATAGACCATGGTAAAATTCTGACGGTTGAGGGTCCAGTCTCGGAAATGGGGCGATTAGATTGTAAGACACCTTCAATGTTAGCTTTTGATATTCTTTCGGAAGCTGCAAATGAATTTTGCTTAATTACAGAAGAGCAAGCACAGAATGCGGCAAGACTTTCAAATGAAATGGGGCTTGCAACTTCTCCATCTGGAGCAGCTGGTTTAGCTGCTTTGTTGGCAAATCCGGACAAAGATGCATCATCTTTAGTTTTTTTTACTGAAGGAAGTGTCAACTGACCAATGTACCTAGCACATCACTAGACGATATATAAAAATTGTTGTTGAATAATATTCTTGTCTTATTCTGATTAACAGTCTAGACGGCTGCTAGCATTACGATACTCTATCCAAATTTCATGCCATATGACAGGAATTAAAATTCTACCAGGTCTTTGTTTTGAGTTTCGCCATACGTTTCCGCAAAAGCGTATGCTGCTGACTATAGAACGAAATTAAAAGGTATATAAATGTATTATAAAAATATTATTCTTTACAGTGGAGGTTCGTAATTATGGATTTCAATGAGTTACCGCTTCCTGAAGCAATTCAACATAAATTAGAAGCATTAGAGTTTACAGCGGCAACCCCTATCCAGGAGCAGGCAATACCAGTCGCGCTAAGTGGTAAAGACATTCTTGGTTCTGCACAGACTGGTACTGGGAAAACTGCTGCTTTTTCTATCCCTTTACTTACAAACGTTATGAATAATGCAGATGTATATGGGCTTATAGTTACGCCAACCCGTGAGTTAGCTATGCAAGTTGATGCACAAATTCGTATGCTTTTGAGTGTAAAATCAAAAATCCGATCAGTTGTACTTATTGGCGGGGCATCCATGGATCGTCAGATGCAAATGCTGTCCAAAAACCCACGAATTATCGTCGGTACGCCGGGCCGTATTATTGATCATCTGGACAGAAATAGTGTTGATTTATCTGCGTTTAATTATGTGGTTTTAGACGAAACTGACAGAATGCTAGATATGGGTTTCTCTGCTCCAATTTCGAAAATTTTTGATCATGTCGCAACCGAACGTCAAACCTTACTATTCTCGGCAACACTACCTAAGGGCATTCAAAATGTATCGGCAAAATATCTAAATAACCCAACTCGCATTGAAATTGGACGAACCAACAGTGCTGGCAAAAATATAAAGCAGACAACACAATTTGTTAATAAAGAGGGTAAATTTGATGCACTTGTAAAAGCGCTAAGTCAGCATGAAGAAAGTGCAATTGTATTTATGAATAGTAAATTTGCCACAGAAAAGCTGGCGAAGCGTTTGAAAGTAGTGGGCATATCCGCAAGTGCAATCCACGGTGATCTACGTCAAAATAAACGAGAGCGGGTTATTTCTGGGCTTCGCAACAATAAATTTAGAGTACTAGTCGCGACAGATGTCGCCGCGCGCGGTATTGATGTTCCCCATATTCACCAAGTAATTAACTTTGATCTACCAAGACAAACGGAAGATTACATTCACCGAATTGGTCGAACTGGTCGTAATGGCGCAAACGGATTAGCTTTGAGCCTAGCAACGACTGCAGATAAAAGTAAATTGGAAGAAATTGATGAATTACTGGGAGTAAAGACGGCTAGTTCTTCCATTAAAAGAGGCCAGAGAAAAACATCTCGCAAAAAACCTAATTCACAAAGCCGCTGGCGACACAAACGGAAATCGCGCCCCAAAGCTGCATAATAATTATATTATCGTACAAAATTGGGTGAATTATACTTAGATCATAAATTTAATTTAGACTTTATTTGGTGTGTTTATGCGGCTGAATGACAACTTGCTCGGTGCTGCCCTTATGACGTGCTGTGTTTTGGCTTATGTTCTTAACGATGCCGTAATGAAGTTGCTGTTTGCGGATATTGATTTTTTTCAAGCTATTTTTTTACGAGGTCTCGTTAGTTTGCCGCCAATAATAATTTTGGCATTAATGACTAAGACGCTACTGCAAAAATACTCCGCAAAGAACCAACGTCTTATGATTATTCGTATTTTAGCCGAAATTGGTACAACTGTTACCTTTTTAACAGCTCTAAAACATATGCCGCTGGCTAATGTTACTGCCATATTACAGTCCCTACCGCTAGCCATAACTATGGCGGCTGCTATTTTTTTAGGTGAACCGGTTGGTTGGCGTCGATGGAGTGCAATTTGCGTTGGTTTTACAGGGGTATTAATTATCATTCGACCAGGGCTTGCTGGTTTTAACTCATATTCACTTTTAGCTCTAGCAGCAGTAATATTATTAACCGTTCGAGAAATATCTACGCGACAGCTTGATAATAAGGTTCCTACTGTGACTGTGGCTTTATCTACTACTCTTGGCATTACAGCTTTTGCTGCTTTAATGCTTATTGGCGCTGAGTGGGCTGAAATTAATTTTGTTTCGTGGTCATTGATTATAGCGGCAGCGGCAGCTGTGACCGTGGCTACTTTGCTAAGTGTTGTAGCAATGAGAACGGGAGATATTGGTTTTGTTTCTCCCTTTAGATATACTTCACTAATTGGAGCAATTGGATTGGGAATTTTACTTTTTGGCGACTGGCCAGACGGTATAACATTACTCGGGGCTGCTATAATAGCGTTTGCGGGAATATATTCACTGTACAGAGAACAAATTTTCAATAAAAATGCTTGAGATTGTGTATTCAAGCATTGCAATATTAATTTTTAATTTTTGCTAAAGCTATTTCTAAATCTGCCCAGAAACCACTGCAGCTGAACTCAAAGCACTGGTTCATCCATTTTTCAGAGAAGTTTATTTCCATTTTTCTCCTATTTGATTTTGCATTTAGATTTTCGGTTTTGTAAGCGTCATCAATTATTTCCAATGCAGCAGGGCTTTCAAAGACTATTTTTTCATAGTCTTTAATCGGCCTATTCTCATTTCGTCTCTCTATTACGTGTAGTGCAAACATTTTTGCATGCATACAGTCTTGCATAGAGACCTCAATTGCATGTGAGTCTGCTTTAAGGTTTGTTGGGGTAACTGAAACAATAGTCAGCGAAAGAATTAACGGTGCAGCAAAAAATGTTTTCATCTGATTATAAATTAAGATAAATTTTTCCACTAAATACCTAGCGCTTGGCAGGCTGCAGTAAACTGTTTTCTATATTTTATATTGATATAGTTTTTATAAAAAGTTTGCCTGTAATGCGAACAGATGGCTATTACGGATAGAATAAAAGTCTGGAGATTTATAATGCGGAAAAGAGACAGGGCTGAGTATATTGCTGCGCGTCTAGATGAAATTTATCCCAAAACGCCTGTCCCTCTAGACCATGGGGATAATTTTCAACTTTTAGTGGCAGTTTTACTGAGCGCCCAATGTACAGATGAGAGAGTAAATATGGTTACGCCAAAATTATTTTCAATGGCTGATAATCCCAAAGATATGGCGGCTTTAAAAGAAGCTGATATACTTAGTGCAATCCGTACATGTGGCCTCGCACCGAAAAAGTCCAAAGCAATAAAAGCACTTTCCTCAATTTTAATTAACGATCATTCGGGAGAGGTGCCGAGTTCCTACTTAGAGTTGGAGTCATTGCCTGGAGTTGGCCATAAAACTGCATCAGTTGTTATGTCACAGGGATTTGGCTATCCAGCTTTTCCAGTTGATACACATATACATCGGCTTGCTCAGAGATGGGGCTTAACTAAGAAAAACAATAATGTTGTAAAAACTGAACGTGACTTAAAATTAATATTTCCTGAAGACCGCTGGAATAAACTTCACTTACAGATTATTTTTTATGGACGTGAATTTTGTACCGCTCGCGGATGCCGAGGTATCAAATGTGAGATCTGTAGAACTTGCTATCCAAATAGAAAAAAGCCCTATGATTGAGATAGGCAACGAATTAGTATTCGGTTGCATGAAGATTAATTATTTTGAGCAATGGAGAAAGCTTTGAAAATAAGCAAGGAGATTATATGGCATTTTATATGTGATGAGTGCAACCTCTGGTGGTCTTTTGCCTCTTCCGATAATTATCAACCAAAGAGAGATGTATTCTGCCCTCATTGTGGACATAAAAACAAAATTGAAGATTTAGAAGAGTAATTGCGCAAACCAGACTAAAATATAATCACAGTTCAACGAATTCTAATATTTGAACGGTTCAATTGGTCAACTCTTGTAACGCCCATTAGTTTCATATCGCGTTCTACCTCAACAGCTAATTGGTTAAGAGCTCGCTCCACCCCAGCTTGACCCGCCGCTGCCAAAGCGTACAAATAATATCTACCTATAGAGCAACATTTTGCCCCTACCGATAGTGCTTTCAAAACATGTGTGCCTCGTTGAATACCCCCTTCACATACGACGTCTATTTTATCTCCTACGGCGTCACATATTTCAGCAAGTTGATCAAATGGCGCTCTACTGCCGTCCAATTGCCTTCCGCCGTGATTGGAAACCATTATACCGGTACACCCAATATCGACTGCTCTCTTGGCATCTTCAACGCTCATAATACCTTTTAGAGCAAACTGGCCATTCCACTGCTGACAAAGTTTCTCTGCGTCCGACCAATTCATTGATTGATCCAGCATAGTTGAAAAATACTGCCCTACAGAGACTGCCAAATTTGTACCTTCGGTTACATGTCCAGAGAGATGTGGCATATCGAATTTCTCTTTTGTAAAGAAATTCCATGCCCACATTGGATGGAATGCAAAACTTAATATGGAGTCTAATGTAAGTTTTGGAGGCGAAGTGAACCCAGTACGAAGGTCTCTCTCTCTGTTTCCACCAGTGATAGTATCAACGGTTAGTGCTAATACATTAAATTTAGCAGCTTTGGCCCTCTCTAAGAGAGCGTCGTTCAACCCGCGATCTTTATGAAAGTAGAACTGAAACATTTTAGGGCCAGTACTTATTTTGGCTATGTCTTCAACCGTAACCGTCGCAAGAGATGATACGCCAAACATCGTGCCGGCGCTTGATGCAGCTTTGGCTACTGCTCGCTCCCCCTCATGGTGAAACAGTCTCTGCAGAGCTGTTGGGGCACAGTAAAAAGGCATAGAAAGTTCTTGCCCCATAATTTTTGTGCTCATGTCAACTTCTTCCACCCCGGCCAACACGTTGGGAACTAAATCGACATCATTGAACGATTGAGAGTTTCTTTTGTAGGTTACCTCATCATCCGCTGCTCCATCTATATAATGAAATATAGGACCTGGTAATCTGTTCTTTGCCAGTGTTCGGAAGTCTGAGAAATTGTGACATTGACCCAAGTTCATATATTATCCTTCCAAAGCAATTTTAGACTTATTATTGTTGTTAATTTAAGTTTTGTTAAAAAGTATTTACTGTCAGATGCGAATTTTGATTAGGTTTAGTTTTTTGAGCAACGCCGTGTCATAAAGCTAGTGCAAATTTCAAACAAACCAAATTTCTTGTTTAAAAAATTATTAGATATTTGCAAGATGATTTTCTGTGTTGCTAATCATTCTAATGCAGACATTTTCTAATATATTTTAATCTTATAGTAGTTCCAATTGGAATATAGTTCCTGTGTTCAAGGAAGTTATTGGAAAATTTGAAAATTAAACTGATCTAAGCAGGTTTCCCGTGGCATCCCGAGTATGAATTGCAAAGTGGCTCTACTCGTCTAAGCTTGTCCGAAGAGAAATTTTCATAAATTTCAACTTCGAGCGGATAACAAATAGCCTCATTGCTAGAATGTTCGCTGGAACAGTCACCGCCTGGACAAGCAGATAAACCTGCAATTAAATCAATTTCAGCAAAAAACTCCAAGTAATCACCTGGTCTTACTGGACTGGCTTTCATAAAATATTGTCCTGTGTCTTTCGTAAATCCAGTGCACATAAAAACATTTAATACATCGTGCACATATTGTTCTGCTTCGGAAATTTCTAAATTTTTATATTTTGCCAATGCACGTGTTAAATTTGAATGACAGCAATGATCGTAATTATCGCCAGAGAGAAGTTTGTTCGTGTATGGATCACATCTGGTCCCAATCACGTCGTGAACAGATCCTCCGTATTCATCGATACCATACCAATCTAGAGTATCTGCAGTAATTGTCGCTATTGGTCTAAGGTATGGGAAATTTGACCAAAGCCTATCGCCAGTACTTACATGAGAACCGTGAAGTGCCCTTGTTTTTCCTGAATAAAACCTTTCATTTAAATTACTTTCAGCCCATAAGTTGAGATCACCCACTTGGGGGCCTTCAGAGGATATTATACGAAAAAATTGGCCAGACTTTACAGGAAAACAAAGTCCTTGGCGTGGTGGTGTGATGATCTTATTGATAAGTGATGAGCCTTTTTTATGATCTTTGAGCTGGTTTAGTTCTGGATCTGGAAGTGTGTCATTTGGATAACAAATTACAGGCCGTATTTCTTTTCGTTTTTTTGCATCATCGGGAGAAATCATTTAACGTTTCCATAAATTTTATACTAATAATATATAATAAATTGTTCTTGCTGAAATGCATACAATATTTGACATTTGGAGGTTTAAATTTGTTTCTTTTTAAAATAAGTCAGATGTTTATAAAACTAGAGACTGAAATTGCACTGGATAATGAATAGTCAAGCCTTAAATATCTTGATTGGAAATTAGGATTTTTTGATTACCAACGGTTAGAAAATGTTTAAAGAGAAACGAAAAGTTATTATTACCTGTGCAATTACGGGAGCCATTCATACACCAAGTATGTCTAAGTATTTGCCAGTAACGCCAAATGAAATTGCTGATGCAGCAATTTCTGCCGCTAAAGCTGGCGCTTCAATTCTTCACTTACATGCGAGGGACCCAGGCAATGGCAAGCCGACGCAGAATCCTAAAATCTTTAATAAAATTTTGCCAAAAATTAAAAAAGAAACCGATGCTGTAGTAAACATAACTTCAGGTGGTAGCCCCCACATGACGGTCGAAGAGAGAATGATGCCAGCCTCAACTTTTAAACCCGAGCTCGCATCTCTGAATATGGGCTCTATGAACTTTGGGCTCTATCCTATGCTTAATCGATTTAGCGAATTTGAGTATGCTTGGGAACGAGATCACCTTGAGAAGTCACGAGACCTAGTTTTCAAAAATACTTTCCAAGATATAGAGGCAATATTAAAAATCGGTCATACCAACGGAACACGATTTGAATTTGAGTGTTACGATATTTCGCATCTTTATAACTTAAAGCATTTTGTTGACCGTAAATTAGTTGACCCACCATTTTTTATTCAGTCGGTATTTGGTTTGTTGGGGGGTATAGGTGCGCATCCTGAAGATTTAATGCACATGAAAAGAACGGCCGATCGCTTGTTTGGCAATGAGTATCTATGGTCAATCTTAGGTGCAGGGAAAAATCAGATGACACTAGCTTCAATGGGTGCCGCTCAGGGTGCAAATGTGCGCGTTGGTCTTGAAGACTCTCTATGGATCGAACCTGGTAAGTTGGCTCGATCCAGTAAAGATCAAGTTATCAAGGTGCGAAATATTCTGGAGGAATTTTCTCTAAATATTGCAACGCCTAGCGAGGTCAGAAAGATGTTAAAACTAAAAGGCATTGAAAATGTAGCTTTTTAGAAAGTCCATATAGATTAAGTAGTATAACAGGGTGATTTACTTAATGGAGAATTACGGACTTACTTTGTTTGAGTAGACGGGGATCTAAAGATTTAACTAATACTTTTTTGCCTTCTAATATTTCATTGCACCTCTCAAGCGTTTCAGTTTCTAAGCGATCCATTGCACCGTCAGTATAGAAGGTTAAATGGGGCATCAGAATAACGTTTGGTTTGCCATATAATTCTTTCATTGGGTGATATTTTGAATTTAATGGCTCTTGGCTGAAAACATCCAATCCTAGACCAGAAATCCACTTCTCTTTTATTGCTTTAATCAGAGCTTTCTCATCAACAATAGCACCACGTGCAGAGTTAATTAGAATCGCGCTTGATTTCATATGGCGTAATTCTTTTTCGCCAATTAGTTTTTCGGTTTCGGAATTTAAAACGCTGTGAATACTCACAAAGTCACTGTCCGATAATAGCTGATTTAGGGAGGTATATTTTGTAACGCCAAACTTTTTCATTTCTTGGCTGTTAGTATGAGGACTAAATGCTATAACTCTGGCACGAAATCCGTGACTGGCCATTCGCGCCATGCTTTTTCCTATTTTTCCAAAACCGACTATGCCTAAAGTCTTGCCTGCAATATCAGATCCAAGCCATTTAGGTTCGGGCCATGCCCATCCATTATTTTCCATTTGCTTGTGAATAGCTGGTAATTTTTTCGCAAGCGCGATGAGCATCGCAAATGCTCCCTCAGCTACGGTTTCTTCGGCGTACTCTGGAATATTAACAACAGGTAAGCCGTTATCTATCGCCGCAGCAATATCGATTGCATCAATACCGACACCATATTTTACAATGCCCTTAAGCTTTTTTGCAGCTTCAATTACTCTTCGTGTAATTGGAGTGTAACACATAAGAATAAGATCAGCGTCACTGATGTTTTCAATCAGTTCATCTTCCGAAATCCCATCTGGCAGTAGAACCAATTCATGACCGGCCTTTTTAAGATTGGCGTCAATTACAGGTGTGTGGAGTTCTCTGTCGGTACGAACTATTTTCAAAGGGTTTCCTAATTTTTATTTTAGTTGGACTAAAAAACCAGATTAATCAAGCTAGCGTATGCTAGCATATCCAAAGCTGACCGCTCAAATTATTTTAATATAATCTAGGCAACTTCTTGTCCTAGGCTAGCCTCATATAAACTGAACCAATCCTGGCGATCTAAAGCCACTTTAGTCGCATCAGAAATCGAAGAAATTCTATCGAGGCTATTTGTTCCTAAAATGGGTAAAATCTTTGCGGGATGCGCCAGTAAAAAAGCTACTGCAATTGCAGCACGGTCAACCTCATTTTTCTTTGCAAGCTCATCAAGTACAACCTGAATTTTTCCATTGCTAGTAATTAAATCACCACCTCCGAGTGGAGACCAAGCCATAAGCTTGTGACCATGCCTTTGATGAAATGCTATATCACCGTTGGTGAATGCTCTAAGTTCATTTAAACTTATTTCTATTTGGTTTGTGATCAGTTTATTATTCATTGCAGATTGTAACAGCTCCCAATCCCATGGTCTGAAATTGGATACCCCAATTGCGCCCACTTTGCCGACGGCCACCAGTTCATCAAGCGCCGCGCCAGTCAAGTGGTGGTTCATAAAGGGGTCTGGTCTGTGAATTAAGAGTAGATCAATATAGTCTACACCCATTTCAACTAAAGATGCGTCGACACTTGCATGAATATGCTCTCTGGAAGTATTATAGTGTTTAACTCTAGCACCAGAGTGTCTTCCAGCATCAATAACGATGTCACATTTTGTAACAATTTCTATTTGATCGCGTAGGTTTGGATTTTGCTTCAAAGCCTGTCCGAGAATTGCTTCCGCAGTATAGCCTCCATAAATATCTGCCTGATCAATAGTTGTTATTCCATTTTCTAGGCATTTGTTTATTTTATTTTCAACATGAGATACCGATGTATTTGGGTCATCTGCCAGTCTCCACATGCCGTAAACTATACGACTAACTTCAAGCTTTTCTGATAGCTTTATTCTTTCCACTAGACTCGTACTCCTGTTCCTAGAGGTGTTTTGGGTGGTTCACTAGGTACTCGCCCATATACGTGTGGTAAGGAGCAAGTGTCCATATCAGGCATAACGAGTTTTCCAAAATATTCTGCCTCATCCAGATGTGGGTAGCCCGAAAGTATAAACGCTTTGATTCCCATTTTTTTATAGCTTTCAAGTTTTGAAAGAACTTGATCGGCTGAACCTACTATTGCTGCGCCACATCCCGATCTTGCACGTCCTACGCCAGTCCAAAGATTTTCTTCTATGTAACCATATTTGTCTGCAAGCTCTCTATTTTTTGTTTGATGAGCGACCCCAAGCGAGGTTGAGTCAAGGGCTCTCTCACGGATGATTTTTCCATATTCATCATCCAACTTTGAGACAATAAAGTCCGCATATTCTATAGCTTCTTTTTCAGTTTCACGCACTACCATGTGTACCCTCAATCCATAGTCCAATGTTCGGTTGTATTTCTCTGCAACGGCGTGAACAGCTTTCATTCGGTTTTTGAGGTCTTCAATTTTTTCTGGCCACATAAGATAAACATCACAATGTTGACCACATAATTCTAAAGCATCTGGAGAGTAGCCGCCAAAATATAAAAGAGGGCCGCCTTCCTGATATGGTCTTACTGGGTCTGTGCTTAATCCTTGAAAATTATAAATATCTCCCTCAAAATTTATTTCGTCTTGGGTCCATGCTTGTTTTAGTATTTCCACTACTTCACGGGATCTTTGATAACGATAGGGGCTGGGTTCCGTTTGTCCTGGAAAGTCAGAACTTATTATGTTTACAGTCAGTCTTCCTTCAAGCATATGATCAAGCGTGGAGAGCGTTCTACCAAGCATTATTGGCTGCATTTCCCCACATCTTACCGCTGCAAGTAGATTGATATTTTTTGTTATTGGTGCGCAGCCAGCCACAAATGAAAGCGTATCTTGACCAACTTGATACGATGATGGGCATAAAATATTTCTGAATCCTTGAGCTTCGGCTGTCTTGACGATCTTTGAACAGTGAGCCCAGCTTGACCTCAAACTCCCATCTGGAATACCTAAAAACTGATAGTCGTCAGAGCACAAAGCTGAAAACCATGCAACTTCGCTTGACTTTAGATCTTCTGAAGTAATCGGAACGACGCTCATAAATACCCCTAATTATTATTTGGCTTTCTATTTGCTAGCATTAGAAAAAAGGTATATCAATAGTATACCAATCTTACGTTAACGAAATTTGAAAGACAATAAAATTGACCGAGCGTAATTTTAATATCGGTCCAAGCTCCTTACCGAAGTATGTACAAATATCTGAGTTTCTAGTTCGTGAAATCGCGGCTGGAAGACTTATATCGGGTACTCGTTTAGCTCCTGAACGGCAAATGGCTAAAGATTTTAAGACATCTGTTGTTACATTGAGAAAAGCGCTTAAACGTCTAGACGATTTTGGGCTTTTGCGGCGTATTCATGGATCGGGTAACTACGTTAAACAAAATAACGTTAGTGGAAGCGTTTACGCCATGTTTCGGCTCGAGCTTATTGGGGGAGGCGGATTGCCCAGAGCAACTATTTTAGATGTTAAATTAAAAGAAAAGCCTAAAGATTTAATTCCGTTCGGACTATCTAATCAAGCCACCCGCATAAGGCGTCTGAGATATTTAAATGATCTGGTTATTGCACTTGAAGAAATTTGGCTAGACAAGAGTGTGGGTGATGTAAGGTTAAGGAATATATCAGATTCACTGTATAAATATTATGCTGAACATCTAGGTTTGTGGATTTCAAAAGCTGAAGATTCTGTATCTATAGAAAAAGTTCCAAAATGGGCGCCGGAAGCTTTTTCTTTAGATAAAGGAACTTTAACAGGGTTTGTTGAAAGGCTGAGTTGGGGCCAGTTTAAATATCCAGTAGAATATTCTAGGACATGGTTTGATACTTCCAGTTCCAGGTACGTGCAACGGTTACAGTGAAAGAATTAATATGGTAAATTACGGAATTATAGGATGTGGCATGATGGGGCATGAGCATCTAAAAAACATCAAGCTGCTAGAAGGTACAAATATTTCAGCTATATTTGAGCCAAATAGTGGGATGGCACAGTCAGCTTTAAAATTAGTACCTGAAGCCGCTTTAGTTGATAGTTTGGAAAAATTACTAGAGTGCCCAAATCTTGATTGCCTCGTCATAGCAAGCCCAAACCATTGTCATCTTCAACAATTATTTAAAATTTCAGAAATCCAAAAACTTCCTATTTTGGTTGAAAAACCTTTATTTACTGCTGTTGAGGATAAAGAACTGATATTGAAATTTATTCGAGATTACCAAGCCCCTGTATGGGTAGCGATGGAATATAGGTACATGCCCCCAATTTCGTCTTTCATAAATAACGTTGATACAGTGACCGGTGGCATAAATATGTTAACCATTCGTGAACATCGTTTTCCATTTCTCCGTAAGGTTGGAGATTGGAACAGATTAAATATTAATTCTGGTGGGACATTTGTTGAGAAATGTTGTCACTTCTTTGATCTTATGCGTCTAATTACTAAGTCAGAACCAAAGCGGATCATGGCAAGTGCGGGGCAGAATGTTAATCATTTAGATGAAGTTTATAATGGCAAAAAATCAGATATCCTTGATAATGGTTATGTAATAGTCGATTTTGAGAATGGTATCAGAGCCATGTTGGAACTTTGCATGTTTGCAGAAGGATCCAAATATCAAGAGGAAATAATCGCTATGGGTCATAAGGGCAAGCTGGAAACAAAAATACCTGGTCCGGTAAGATTTTGGCCTCAAAAGTTGGGGAATCCTCCTGTACCATTATTGATCAAAAGTCCTCGTCATCCGATGGCCCCCCCAAATTACCGAGGTTAAAGTGAATCCAGTTCTGCTTGAGGCTGGGGACCACCATGGATCCACTTATTATCAGCACAAAAGATTTCTTGAGTTAGTTCGTGGAAAAATTCACAAGCCAGATGTTACACTTGAGGATGGCTATAAATCTGTAATTATGGGTATGGCTGCTCAGGAAAGTGCAAAAGAGGGCCGTGCTGTTGAATTTGATTAAATAACTAGCTCTGGCTT
>CACPPZ010000026.1 GCA_902635985.1 Paracoccaceae bacterium | reverse complement strand
CAAGCTAGAGGAGGCTATAGAGGCATACAACAAAGCTCTCTCCATCAAGCCTGATTATGCTAAGGCCTATAATAACATTGGCGTTGCTCTAGAAGGTACCATCTTTAAAAAGCCAAATGGAGACCTTCAAAAGACACTTCTTTATCTTATTGATAGAAAAACATGCATTAGACCGAAAGATATTGCCAAAGCAGTTATCAGTCTCTTGAAGTTTGAACCAACTTTACAAAATCATCTACAATTAGGTGATGATAAGATAATACAAAATCCAATAGATATTATATCAGACCTAAGTGAGCTTTCTTTGTTACTGAAGCTAATGAGTGTCTGCCCGCTCCCTGATCTAGAAGTTGAGAATCTATTAAAAAATCTAAGGTGTGCAATTCTCTTAAATATATCATCCCTAAAAAAAGCATCAGCACAGTTACTTAGGGTCCAATCAGCTTTAGCGATGCAGTGCTTCATAAATGAATACATCTACAATCATTCTGAGGAAGAAGAAAAAATACTTGAGGCATTAGATGCTGGTATAAAAAAATCTCTCAAAAACAATGAACAACCAAGCCCACAGATGATATTAGCTTTAGCTTCTTATAAGGCACTCAACCAGTATGACTGGTGTAAATTATTAGTCGTAACGGATGAAATTAAACAGATTTTTACTAGTCAGGTTGAAGAGCCAAATCAGGAAGAGCAAATAAAACAGGATCTTGCTGTACTTGAGGAGATCACTGATAAAGTATCTTCAAAAGTCAGGGAACAATATGAAGAAAGCCCATATCCAAGATGGGTTAACTTACGATTACCTTTGAAGCCAATGTCAATCGCAAGTGTGGTTGATGAAATTAAACTGAAACTTCACGATGAGAAAATAAAAGAAGTCCAAAATCCAAAGATTTTGATTGCAGGCTGCGGAACAGGTCAACATTCTATAGGAACTGCAGCAAGTTTTAAATCTTCAAAAGTCCTAGCTATCGATCTGAGCCTATCAAGCTTAGCTTATGCAAAACGTAAAACTGACGAGCTTGGCATTGAAAACATAGAATACATGCAAGCTGATATTTTGGATGCAAGCAAGCTTAACAAAAAATTTGATATCATAGAAAGTGGTGGTGTTTTGCATCATATGGATAATCCAATGGCAGGATGGAAAGTTCTAACAGATTGCCTGAGGCCAGGTTCCCTTATGAAGATTGGATTGTATAGTGAAATCGCTAGACAATATATTGTAAAAATGAGGCAAGAAATAAGCAATGCAGGTATTGGGTTAAGCCATGCCGCAATGAAGTCTTTCAGAACAATGGTTATGACATCAGAGCAAGAGCATCATAAGACAATACTTGGTTCTAATGATTTTTACAGTATGAGCACCATAACAGATCTTCTTTTCCATGTACAAGAGCACAGGTTTACTATTCCTCAAATAGGAGATTACCTGGATCAATTAGGACTAAAGTTTTGTGGCTTTGAGGATTTTCGAATAGTTTCACACTTTATACAAACCAATAAAGCCAAAGACGATCCTTATGACTTGGATAAATGGCAAGCATATGAACAGGCTAATCCAGGGTCCTTTGGTGGAATGTATCAGTTCTGGTGTCAAAAAGGCGCTTGAGACTAGTATTTACTCTTGGCGTATCATCATCGTCAAGAATCAACCTACTGCGCACAGGTTTGGCGGTAGGTGGTTTATCTAATTCCTATGTAGCTTTTGCTTATGGGCTAGTAATTCAGCTTGAGACTTTCCATTATTTTCTCTTTTAACTGTTCAGTTTTTTCTTCGTCAGATGATACTTATACAGTAATTAATTTATTCGAAAAATCACTATCATTTTTAATTAAAACCTGTAGCAAAATTCTGCGACCAACCCACTTGTAGTTGAACTAGAATAGTGGGAAAACTTCTGTTTTTCTAGGCTAGTTCCCGAGTATAATTGTTGTTAAAGTATACGAGTTAATACAATTAAAATCCTAGTGGTTAATTGAACCAATTTTTAGAGAGTTAAATGAGTTCTTCGATATTACCAACCTATAACCGCGCTCCATTGGCCTTTGATAAAGGTCAAGGTTGTTGGCTGTTTACAAAGGACGGCGCCCGTTATCTTGATATGGGAGCTGGAATCGCAGTAAATGCCTTGGGGCATTCAAACCCAGAACTTATAGAAGCATTAACGTTTCAGGCTAGCAAACTCTGGCATATATCCAATCTTTATGAAATTCCTGAACAACGACGGCTGGCGGACTTGCTTGTAGAAGCAAGCTTTGCAGATAATGTTTTCTTCACAAACTCGGGAACAGAAAGCTGCGAGTTAGCCGTAAAAATGGTTCGTAAATACTGGTATGAAAAGGGACAAGCAAATAGAGTTGAAATAATTACTTTTGAGGGCTCATTCCACGGCCGTTCCTCAGCAGGTATCGCTGCCGCAGGTGGCGAAAATCTTACAAAAGGTTTCGGGCCAATGCTCCCCGGGTTCGTTCATCTTCCTTGGTCTAATCATGATGCCATCGAGGCTGCCATAAATGAAGATACTGCTGCAATCCTTATAGAGCCTATACAAGGCGAGGGTGGTATTCGGTGCTTGCCAGATGAATGTTTAAAGGGCCTACGCATTTTGTGTGACAAGTATGATATCTTGCTAGTGGTTGATGAAGTTCAATGCGGGATTGGTCGTACCGGAAAGCTATTTGCGTATGAATGGTCCGGAATAGAACCTGATATCGCCATGGTTGCAAAAGGCATCGGTGGTGGTTTTCCTTTAGGGGCAGTTCTTGCAAAAGAAAATGCAGCGAGCGGAATGACTGCGGGAACACACGGTTCCACGTACGGTGGGAATCCATTAGCCTGCTCGGTAGGAATAAAAGTTCTAGAGTTAGTAAATTCGCCCAAGTTTCTTAACTCTGTGATATCAAAATCAGGAATTATGAGCCAAGGACTTCTTCGGTTAATTGACTCTTATCCCGATATTTTTGAAGAAATTAGAGGAACTGGTTTAATGTTAGGGGTAAAATGCAAATGCTCAAATTTGGATTTTGTAAAAGGTGGTTATGATAACGCCATCTTAACAGTTCCAGCTAGTGATAATGTCGTTAGACTTTTACCCGCTTTGAATATTACCACAGAAGAGGTTAATGAGGGTCTAAGTAGGTTAGAAAAGACAGCTGCATCTCTGAGAAAAACTTTGTGAAGAAATAAAATGACAAATTTTTTAGATATAAAAAATATAGAAAGCAGTGACCTTAAGAAGATAATCCAAACTGCTTTGAAATTGAAAAAATCTAGGTCCGGCTTCACAAAGGGTAGATGTGATAGCGATCGGGCACTAGAGGGGCACATCGTAGCTTTAATTTTTGAAAAACCATCAACCCGCACTCGAGTAAGTTTTGATGTGGGCGTGCGCCAAATGGGCGGCCAAACAATAGTTTTATCAGGCAAGGATATGCAACTTGGCCATGGTGAAACTATTGCAGATACTGCGAGAGTTCTTAGCCGTTACGTCGACTTAATTATGCTTCGAACGTATGAGGAAGCGACACTGTATGAAATGGCTCAATTCGCAGAGGTACCAGTAATTAATGGCCTAACAAACTTTTCACACCCTTGCCAGATTATGGCCGATATAATGACTTACGAGGAACACAGAGGCTCAATCGAGGGTAAAAAAATAGTTTGGTCAGGCGATGGAAATAATGTTTTTAATAGTTTTGCTCAGGCTGCAGAAAAATTTAATTTCAATTTAACATTTACCGGTCCAGAAACTCTCGAACCAGATAGGAAAGTAATTGAGCGAGCTCAGCAAAATGGGGTTAAAATTTCAATCGAAAACGATCCTACCATAGCAATAAAAGACGCAGATTTAGTTGCAACTGATACATGGATAAGTATGCATGATCTTCAATCTGCTAGAGAGCGGCGACATAACCAACTACGGCCATATCAGGTCAATAAAGAACTTATTTCACAAGCAAAATCCGATGCATTATTCATGCACTGCTTACCAGCACATAGAGATGAGGAAGCAACTTCTGATGTTATGGATGGAAAAAACTCAGTAATTTTTGATGAAGCAGAAAATAGGCTTCACATTCAAAAAGCAATAATGCGATGGTGCTTGGGCAAATAAACAAACCGACTTGCAGTTTCTAACTAATGGCCCTCTTCAAGAATACCGGTCCTTACTGAATAATTTACTGCGAGTGCGTAGTCAGGGTCATCATCACTGTCAACCATAAGGTGACCCGCCTTTATTAAAAGCATGTGGCAATCTCTACTGAGGTGTTTTAATTGCAGACGCTTTCCTGCACTTTCATATTTAGCAGCAACAACTTCTATTGCTTGCAAGGCAGATTGATCAACTACCCTGCTTGCCTCAAAGTCCAAAATGACGGTATTTGGATCACTTTGAACGTCAAAAAGCTCTACAAAACCGTCTGTGGAACCAAAAAACAATGGACCCTGAATTTTATAGGTTTTTTCATCACCATTTAAATCAACATGCGCATGAATTCTTCGTGCATTATTCCAAGCATAGGCAAGTGCGGAAACAATAACCCCGACAACTACTGCTACAGCGAGATCAAACCAAACCGTTACAACAGTTACTAAAATGGTCACAAAGGCATCAGTTTTCGGCACCACCCGTAAAATTTTGAGTGAATTCCATGCGAAAGTCCCGATTACAACCATAAACATAACGCCGACCAAAGCCGCCAAGGGAATCTGCTCAATAATTGAGCTGCCAACTAGAATGAAAAGTAAAAGAAAAATAGCAGCAGATATCCCTGCTATACGAGTACGCCCTCCTGATTTTACATTTATCATGGATTGACCGATCATGGCACATCCACCCATACCCCCAAAAAAACCTGTCACTACGTTGGCTGCACCCTGCGCAAGGCATTCTTGACTTGCACCTCCGCGTTTGTTTGTCATTTCACCAACCAGGTTAAGTGTAAGCAAACTCTCGATAAGGCCAATGGCAGCCAGTATTACCGCATAAGGAAAAATTATTTCAAAAGTTTCCCAACTTAAATCAACCATTGGAACGTGGAAACTTGGAAAACCTCCTTTAATTGACGCCATATCACCAACTCTTGGCACATCTAACCCGAAAAATATGACGATAAGCGCAACGACCCCAATACCAGCAAGCGGTGCCGGTATAATCTTTGAGATCTTTGGTAGAAAATAAATAATAGCCATCGTTACGCCGACCAGCACCAACATGGTCGCCAAGGGCGTGCCGGTCAACCACTCACCACCAGACGTTCCATGACCAGAAACTTCGACTGAGCCTGGGACTTTGAACTGAGTTAGTTGAGCTAAAAAAATCACAATAGCCAAACCATTTACAAAACCTAACATGACGGGATGAGGGACAAGACGTATAAATCTACCCCACTGCATAATTCCAGCGACCAGTTGCAACAACCCCATCAGAACAACAGTTGCAAAAAGATACTCAACCCCATGTTCTGCCACTAAGGCAACCATCACAACTGCTAAAGCGCCCGTGGCTCCCGAAATCATACCAGGACGCCCGCCGAAAACTGCTGTTATCAACCCAACTATAAATGCTGCATACAAACCAACAAGGGGATGAACCCCGGCAACGAATGCAAAAGCCACGGCCTCAGGCACAAGTGCCAGTGCTACTGTAAGACCAGAAAGCAATTCTATTTTCAATCGCACAAGGCTAATTCCGTCGGCACCTCTTGAACCCAAATCAGCCTTAAACAAATTTGCGAATGCTCCAAAAAGGGCGTGTCTCATAATTCATTCCATGCAGGGAAAATCATATATGGCGACATAAACTATAGATTCCTAAAAAGAAACCCTAGACCATTGTATTTATTTGATGCAGAGCCTTGATTATTTGCTATTTTATATCGATTCCTATCAAAAATAAGCTTTCGATATGAGTTAGGTGCAAATTTGTGAAGCAAAAGTGTGATTTAGAGTGTCAATTTAAGTTGAGTCTTTTATCATAAGTGAGATGTAGGTTATGGATAAAATAGGAATAAAAAAATACATCCGAACGATTAAAGATTTCCCACATGAAGGGATCATGTTTAGAGACGTTACTACTTTATTCTCTAACCCAACTGGTTTCGACCTTACGATAAGTGAAATACTATCCTCTATTAAAAGCAGTAGAATAGATAAAGTAGTAGGAATTGAAGCACGTGGCTTTATAATGGGCGGTGCCTTGGCAAACAGGTTGGGATGCGGCTTCGTTCCTATTCGAAAATCTGGAAAACTGCCAGGGGCCATAATCAGCCAAGATTACCAACTTGAATATGGAAGTGACACCCTAGAAGTCCACGTAGATAGTATTGAACCGGGCGAAAAAGTTTTGCTTGTGGATGACCTTTTGGCAACTGGTGGTACAGCTGAAGCTGGTGTTAAATTAATAGAAAAGCTGGGTGGCAACATAGTATCATGTAATTTTATAGTAAATTTACCAGATTTAGGTGGCAGCGAAAAACTTGCAAACTTAGGCATATCTACTCATTTTCTGTGTTCATTTGATGGCAACTAACTAAGATGGCAAAGCTCTATTTTCACTATTCGACAATGAATGCGGGCAAATCAACTCTACTGCTTCAAGCATCTCATAACTATCAAGAGCGAGGTATGACCACATACCTTATAACAGCTCAACTTGATAATAGAGCCGGAGAGGGAAAAATTGGCTCAAGAATAGGCATTGGAGCAGCAGCTGATACGTTTACAGTTGATGATGATTTATTTGCCAAAATTCAGTCAAAATTGAGTGCAGAAAAAATTTCTTGTGTCTTAATAGATGAGGCACAATTCCTTACTTCTCAACAGGTATGGCAACTTGCTAAAGCCGTAGATGATCTTGCAGTTCCTATCATGTGTTATGGTTTGAGAGTTGACTTCTTAGGCAATCTTTTCCCAGGTTCAGCATCTTTATTAGCACTAGCTGACGAGATGCGAGAGATTAAAACAATTTGTCATTGCGGGAAAAAAGCAACTATGGTTGTGCGCCAAGATGAAGACGGTAACATAGTTAAAGGCGGTGATCAAATACAGATCGGAGGCAACGAAACATACGTATCATTATGCCGGAGACATTGGCGCGATGCTTTTGAAAATTAAACTATGTTGGGCGGTTCATTACCTTCAATAAAGGATTTAATATTTTGCACCGCCATTAACCCCATACCAGTTCTAACCTCCAAAGAAGCTGTTCCAAGATGAGGTAGAAGCACTACATTCTCCATTGCGATTAGATCCTCCGGCACTTTGGGCTCATATTCATAAACGTCCAACCCTGCTCCAGCGATCTGGTTCAATTTGAGCGCGTCGATTAGGTCCGTTTCATTTACTACATCGCCACGAGCAATATTTACAAAATAAGCATGCGGCTGCATCGAAGAAAATATATCTTTATTTATTAAATGGTGCGTTGCAGATCCACCCGGTACTGAAACAACAACTATATCACTGCTTGACGCTAATTCATTCAGTGAGTCATATCGTTGTACAGGGAAACTTAAATTTTTTGCGGACCTAGAGAAATACCCCACCTGCATTCCAAAACCTAAGTGGCATCGCTTCGCGATAGCCTGCCCTATATTACCCATCCCAACAATACCAACTCTCTTATTTGAGATATGGAACCCGAGCATCTGAGTTGGATGCCAACCTTCCCAGTTGTTGGCTCTTACAATTCTTTCACCCTCTGAGGTTCTCCTACAGCACATCAGCATAAGTGCCATGGCTATATCAGCTGTTGCGTCTGTAACCGCACCAGGGGTATTAGAAACTTTGACGCCGTGTTCATTTGCCACTTTTACATCAATATGATTAAAGCCTACCCCGAAATTTGCGAGTAATTTTGCTTTTATTTTATTACACGATTTAAATATATTTTGTGAATAAATATCGCCAAGCGTAGGTAAAACAACGTCATAATTAACGAGGCTATCTATCATCTCACTTTCATTCATGGCAGAGGTATTTTCTCGCACTTTAACTTCGCCTAGCAGACCTGCTGCCCTAAGAACTTCTTTTGGTAGTGGCCGAGTAATAAATATTTTTTTAGTCAATGCATTCGTTCCCCATTTGGAATTTCTATATCTGGGCCTAGTAAGGTAACTGCCCCTTTATTATCAGTTACTCCTAAAGTCAAAACCTCTGACATAAATGGCCCAATTTGTCGGGGTGAAAAATTAACAACTGCCAATACTTGCCGCCCGATTAGTTCGTTCAGTGTATAATTATCAGTAATTTGGGCTGACGTTTTCTTTGTTCCAATAGACGGGCCAAAATCAATCCATAGTTTATATGCGGGCTTCCTAGCTTCTGGGAAGGTCTCTGCTTTTAGTATACTTCCCACACGAATATCGACTTTCAAAAAATCGTTAAAAGTTATTTCATCCATTCGCCAATTCCTTCGATCTTGCCGTAGCAGCAGCAACTGTTTTTTCAATAAGAGGCCCCAATCCATTCTCGCTATTCATAAGGATATTTAATCCTGCTTCTGTCGTACCATTCGGACTAGTGACATTAACCCTCAATTTCTCTGGAACAGCAGTTGAACCAGCAGCTAATTGTCCTCCTCCAAGAACTGTCATTTTTGCCAGTTTCATAGAAAGTTCTTTATCTAGACCCTGTTTATGACCAGCGGCAGCAAGTGCATCTATTAAATAGAAAACGTAGGCCGGACCGGAACCTGAAAGACCTGTAACAGCATCCATTTGCTCTTCCGAATTCAGGCTGACAACTTCTCCAATTGCTGACAACAAATTTCCAGCAACCTCGAATGCATCCTTAGAAACATTCTTATTCGCTATTTTAGCAGTAATGCCCAAACCAATTTCAGCAGGCGTATTTGGCATTGCGCGAATAATCGGTGTTTTTTGTCCTAAAAGACTTTCAAAACTTGATATTGTTACACCCGCAGCAATTGATAAGAAGACAACTTGCCTATTACCGTAATGAGAAAAATTCGGTAAAATCTGAGGTATCATTTGCGGCTTGATCGCAATACAAATAAAAGTGGGATTGGACGGTAATATGGAATTTACGTTTACCCCTATATCAATTAACCAATCACTGGGATATGGGTCCTCTACCCAAATATTTTTTGGTTCAAATCCCTTCGCTAGCCAGCCCTTAAGCATTGCAGATCCCATCTTTCCACAACCTAATAAGATGAGTGTATTTCTCTCAAAATTTTCTTGAGTCATAGAGCGTCCTTAGTTTATGATAAGGATAGTCTTAAGCCCGGCCGAATGCCTCTGCAATGGCTACTTGTATTGCTTCTTTTGGCGTTTTGCCACCATACACGGCCAATTGAAAAGCTGGATAAAACTTTTCAGAGCTCAAAACAGCTGTTGAAATCAGACAATCTACTTGCTCTGCACTGGCTATCTGCCCACCAGTAAGCACCAAACCATACTTATAAATCATCATTTTTTGCTCTGTCCAAAAAGAAAATGAACCCGCCCAGCATTTTTCATTAACATCATTTAATAGTTCGAATAAGACAGCCTGTTTTTCTACAGGGGGCTCCATTTCAAAAGAGCATATAAGTCGCAGAGTTTCATCGAATGATGACCACGCAAGAGTTATAGAGTATGTTCTCCACTGCCCTTCAACCGCCATCGCGATTTGATCGTCAGCAATTCGATCGAAATCCCACTCATTATATTCAGCAACCGACTCGACTAAGTCAATTGGGTGTATGTCGTCATCCAACAATTGCTCTGTAAGTGCCATCGCCCCACCTCTTTCTTTTTATACCTAAGGATTTGGCAGCATACCCTAGGTCTTGGTGCCTGCTCTAAGGATAGACATATTACGAAAATCCATACTACATATGGTGGTGCTATTTTGTAGTCGTGTAAAGAGAAATATTCAATGTTAAGCGAATAAGTTGTGGATAGATTGTAAAGTGGTAGAGATTTTATCAGCAGCAAGCTGTTTTACAGGCGACTATTTGCTTTCAAGTGCTTCGATCCTGGCTTTGAGATCTTTATTCTCTTCTCTCGCCTTTTGAGCCATTGCTTTAACCGCATCGAATTCTTCACGAGTGACAAAATCACGATCAGCTAACCATCTATCAACCATCGAGGCAAAGGCATTTTCTGCCTCTTCCTTGGCGCCCTGTGCAACCCCCATAGCATTGGTCATAAGCTGAGAAAAGTCGTCTAACATTTTATTACGCGTCTGCATTTTCACACTCTTTTAAAATGGTTTAAAATATTTCAATTTAGTCACTTTATATTGGTCGAAAGTTAGAGCAAATTAATGCCTATTCAACAATAAAAATTATACCGCGAACTTTTCAACTTTGTTATATTTAAATTCTACTTCAATAAACAATTTTTATACAGCCTTTAATTCTAATTTTAATTTAGCTAACTATCCTATTAAGTGCCGCTAATATATTAATACGCTCTCTTATTATTAAGATAAATTTATATGACAAAACTTGAAGAATTGATCATTAAACGCATTCAAGAAACTGGACCAATAAGCATTTCCACTTTCATGCGAGAGTGCCTGCTACATCCAGAGCATGGATTTTATACTCAGAGAGATGTGTTAGGTTCAGATGGGGATTTCATAACATCACCCGAGATTAGTCAGATGTTCGGTGAAATCTTGGGGCTATGTTTAGCTCAATACTGGATTGATTTAAATCGACCTGATAGTTTTGCTTTGGTGGAGTTCGGACCAGGCAACGGTACATTGATGCTTGATATTTTAAGAGCTGGTTCTTCGGTAAACGGTTTTATAGATGCATGTAAAATTTTCTTGGTAGAAGCATCTTCAAAGTTAAAAAGTCAGCAACAAAAAAAACTATCACAATTCAATGTAAACTGGATAACTGATGATTTATTGATCCCCAAAATTCCTACTTTTTTCATCGCCAATGAATTCTTTGATGCTTTACCTGTTAAACAATACCAAAGAAACAATGACCTATGGTATGAAATTCAGGTTGGTATAAAGGATGAACAACTTAGTCTGGGCTTGTCGCAATTGCCTTCAACCCATCCTGAATTAGAAACGCGTTTTAAAGACTGTGTGACTGGAGACCTTGTTGAGATTTCTGATGATGCATTAAGAATTTCTAATTCAATTGGTCAAATTATCAATAATGAGGGCGGCTGTGCTTTAATTATTGATTATGGGGATTGGCATTCTCTCGGATCTACTTTGCAAGCAGTCCAATCCCATGAATTTGCAAAAGTTTTTGATCGACCTGGGGAGGTCGATTTGACCTGCCACGTAGATTTTGAGGCACTTGCAAGAAATTCGGGATGCGCATATTCTCAATTAACAGCACAGGGGGTTTTCTTGGAAAGATTAGGAATTTCAGATCGTGCCAATCTGCTACTTAAAAACTCCAAGCCTGAATATAAGCACTCAATTATCTCTGCTCACAGACGCTTAACACACCCTGATGAGATGGGAACTCTTTTTAAAGTTTTAGGTTTATTTTCAAAAGATCAAAATAGTCCTGCTGGTTTAATAAGGTGAGTATTCCTCGTTTCAGAAGTAGAAAACTTCATAGGTTTGAACATGGATTTTTCACACGCTTAGGTGGCATTTCGACTGGCATTTTTGAAGGACTTAATTGCGGAACTGGATCAAAAGACGATCATAAAAAGGTACAATTTAATCGTAACCTAGTTGCATCAGAAATGAACGTAAATCCACAAGAGCTAATAACAGTTCATCAGGAACATTCTGCTCGGGTAGTAGTCGTTGATAGTCCGTTAGAGGTTTTAACAAGAGCAGATGCCATCGTCACTAATACACCCAATTTGTCCATCGGAGTACTAACAGCAGATTGCCTTCCGGTTCTCTTCGCAGATAAAAAAAACCATGTAATAGGAGTAGCTCACGCTGGATGGAAAGGTGCACTCAATGGGATTTTAGAAAACACAGTTCATTCAATGATTGAACTAGGTTCAGATATTAAAAATATTAAGGCAGTAATAGGGCCCTGCATTTCCCCCAGTATCTACGAAGTCGGTCAAGATTTTTTTGACACATTTACAGAGAGAAGTACATCTTTTCAAAATTATTTTTCTAAAGGGATTAACGAAAAAAAATACTTTTTCAACTTACCGAAATTTGCATTGGATAGACTATATAATCTGGAAATTACGGACGCTGAATGGATAGGAAATTGCACTTATCACGAATCTGATAAATTTTATTCCTATCGCCGTTCTCAGCATTTGGGCGAGTTGGATTATGGCAGACAAATATCAACAATAAAAATCTAAGCCTCAGATTTAAATTATGCCTGCTGTGCTAAACGCTCTTCTAAAATATCGAATGGAACTCCTGGATCATCTTTTGCTCCACGAATTACCAGTGAAGTTTTGACAGAACCAACATTTTGAGCAGTTAATAATTCGCCTGTAAGAAATGATTGAAAACTACTTAAATCAGGGGCCACGCATTTCAGCATGAAATCTACTTCACCATTAAGCATATGGCATTCTCGAACTAAAGGCCAATTTTTACAAAGTTCCTCAAAGGAACTTAAATCAGCCTCTGCTTGGCTTTGCAGCCCAACCATTGCGAAAACTTTAACTTCAAAACCTAATGATCTCTCATCTACCTGAGCGTGATATCCATTTATAAAACCCTGCTGTTCCAATGCCCTAACCCTGCGCAAACAAGGTGGCGCAGATATCCCAACACGTTTCGCCAATTCGACATTCGTCATTCTGCCATTGGCTTGCAATTCTGACAAGATTAGGCGATCGATGGGATCTAATCTGGTTAATGGCATATTTTAAAACCTTATTTAGTTTTTTTATATAGTATTCAGTGGGTGCTGCGCAATAATATTTCAAGATTAAGTAATAATCTTATAGGGCTGAACAGGTAAAATTTAAAATTACACACTTTAATCCTAATTAAAGGATAAGTATAAACTGAGAGGGGTTTTGGGGGAATTTAGAATGGCTGAAGTAATAAAAACAAAAGTGTTAATCATAGGCTCAGGCCCTGCTGGATACTCTGCGGGTGTTTATGCTAGCCGGGCTATGTTAGACCCGATCCTGATACAGGGTATTGAACCAGGAGGCCAACTTACGACAACCACTGAGGTAGAAAATTGGCCAGGAGATATTGAGGTTCAAGGGCCTGATCTGATGTTGCGGATGGAAGCACATGCCAGAGCTATGGGGTGCCAAATTATTCATGATATCGTTACCAAATTAGAACTTGTAAATAGGCCTTTCAATGCAACTTGTGACAGTGGCACCTCGTACGAGGCGGATGCTGTAATACTGGCAACTGGAGCGAGGGCAAAATGGTTAGGATTAGAGTCTGAAGAATACTTTAAGGGTTTTGGTGTTTCAGCCTGTGCGACCTGTGATGGTTTTTTCTATCGCGAGCAAGAGATTGTTGTTGTAGGTGGAGGCAATACTGCTGTCGAAGAGGCTCTGTTTTTGACAAATTTTGCCTCAAAAGTTACCCTGATACATAGACGAAATGAACTTAGAGCTGAAAAAATCCTTCAACAGCGCCTACTAAATCATCCTAAAATTGAAACACTTTGGTTCCACGAGCTTAAAGAAGTTATTGGAACAAATGACCCCAAAGGAGTAGAGGCTGTTCGTGTAGAAAATGTCCATACTAGTCAAATCAAAGAGATTCCATGCAAAGGTGTATTTATTGCGATCGGTCACTCGCCGGCTTCAGAGTTAGTAATTGAGCAATTGGAAACTCATAACGGTGGGTATGTACAAGTTCAAGCTGGGAGCACTCGGACCTCCATTAATGGTGTTTTTGCAGCAGGAGACCTCACTGACCATATCTATCGTCAAGCAATTACTAGTGCGGGCATGGGCTGTATGGCGGCCTTAGATGCAGAGAAATTTCTTGCTGAAAAAGGATAAGACCTCAGCACTAAATCTTTAATTTCCCAGTCATTAAAATATATGCGGAACCAGTAACTTTTACGCCAGATATATTTCCAGGTGGGCCTAAAACCTCAACCTTAGCTTCACCAGGCCGGCCTAAAAAGTCACCCTGATGAGCAGTAAAAGTCGGGTTTTGTATTAAGCCATTATCCCAAAGATATGCTGCCATCGCGCCAGTTGCTGAACCGGTAAAGGGATCTTCACTTCGACCACTTGACTGTAACAATAGTCTTGAAAAGGTTATTCCATTTTCCCGTGGCGAACTTAAACAGACCCAGAAAGGCTCCATCAAGTCATTCTCAGAGCTTGTCGCCCGAAGCTTATCTAATGCCTGATAATCAATTGTTACTTTTTGAAGCGTTTCCAAACTGTCAACTACCACTATTGGGAAGGGAAGACCTGTAGACACCACTTGTGGTATACGGAGAATGCTATTCTCAGGAATACCTCCAATTTGAGACAAAAATTTCTTCTCAATCTTAAAACCAAATTTAGGTTTAGGTTGAGTCATAGATATTTTTATTTGATCACCTGAGCAACTAACTTCAACATGAATCAAACCAGCCAATGTTTCAAAGACCAACTTATTTTTATCGTGTTTACCCCGAGAAATTAGCGACATGGCTGTTGCTATTGTCGGGTGACCCGCAAACGGGATTTCCCGATCAGATAAAAAATAGCGAACGCGAAAATCGGCGATATCCGAGGAGGAAAGAAAAGTACACTCTACGAGAGAAGTCTCTCTAACTATATTTAAGCAAGATTGCTCCGATAACACACCATCATCGTAAACTACCGCACAGCCATTTCCACAAAATGGTTTTTGACTGAAAGCATCTACCCAATCGAAATCAAATTGACGATCATAAGCCTTTACCATTATTCCATAAACTTAAGTTGGTTAATGAACTGACACCGGATGAAATTCATTTTGCCTAGCAAGTACGAATGCAAGGGACCTATCCTTAACAAGTGCTAATCTTTCACCATTACTGCTATTGAGCGAGTATACTTGATCCTGAGAAATTCCTTTTGCCACTGCCTCTGGCAAATCTTCCACATTCACACCGCATACATAAACCGTTCTATCATCAAGATTGTTTATATTTAGGTTTTCTGTGCTCATAGCTAAGCTCTCCTTATTTTTATTTTTTGAATAACCGTTTCTGGAATACTTTGTGTTAGATCAATATGCAGTAGACCATTTTCCATAATGGCCTGCCCCACATCAACGCCCTCAGCCAAAACAAACGACCGCTGAAACTGACGTGCAGCTATTCCTCGATGCAGGAAGACACGCGCGCCCTCATCCTCTTTATGCCGTCCTCTAACAACTAATTGCTTATCTTCAACCGTTATGGACAAATCTTCTTCTGCAAACCCTGCTATAGCCAATGTTATTCGAAAAGATGTTTCAGTTGTTTGTTCTATGTTAAAGGGAGGATATCCCTCATTACCATTTTTGGACGCTCTTTGCAGAAGTCGCTCTAATTGTTCAAAACCCAGCATGTTTGGGTAAGTCGATAAAGTCAGTCTCGTCATTTGTAGCCCTCTAAATTAAGCGACTATTTATTGGCATCCTCAAAGGCAATGCCATTATTTTATATGGGAACTATATAATGGGAATTCAAGGACTAGGAAAATTCATATACCAGTTGTATAGTACCTCTTTAACTTTAGAAATAAAATTATGAATGCCTACAACGATGTATCGCTGAAAACTGAGGAAGTTCTCCAAATAGAATTGGGGGTTCTAAAACAAGAACATCGAGATTTAGATGAAGCTGTTAAAGCTCTTGAGGAAAGAGGCATTCGAGATCAGTTAACGATTCAACGTCTGAAAAAAAAGAAACTTGCATTAAAAGATAAGATTGCAGTAATCGAGGACCGTCTAACACCCGATATAATTGCCTAAGGGATTTAAATCTCTATAAGTTACGAAAATTTTGAGGAAGCGAGATAATGAAGACTAAACCATCTATTGGCATTATTATGGGAAGCCAGTCAGATTGGCCAACTTTGAAATATTCCGCTAATATCCTTGATGAATTTGATGTCGTATACGAAACAAAAATTATTTCTGCGCATCGCACGCCCGATAGACTATGGGAATATGGCAAATCTGCTGTAACACGCGGTTTAAAAGTAATTATTGCTGGTGCAGGTGGCGCTGCTCATTTACCTGGCATGATGTCATCAAAAACCCGTATACCAATCATAGGCGTTCCAATACAAACACAAGCCTTATCTGGAGTAGACAGCTTATATTCGATCGTCCAAATGCCACGCGGTTTTCCTGTAGGAACAATGGCGATAGGATCAACAGGAGCATCCAACGCCGCGCTTATGTCATTACAAATACTAGCCCTAAACGACGCAAAATTGGCACAAAAATTAGAAAGTTGGAGAAGTCATTTATCTTCTTCAATTCCAGATGAACCACAGAATTGACAAAATGTTAGAACCTGGATCTAGAATAGGTATTTTAGGCGGTGGACAGTTAGGTAGAATGCTTGCCGTCGCAGCCGCAAGATTAGGTTTTAAATCGCATATATTTGACCCTTCTGAAAACTCGCCAGCTTCACAAGTTGCAAGTAAAACATCGATAGCTTCATTTGAGAATGAGAAGGTCTTAATAGAGTTTGCAAAGAATGTTGATGTGATAACGTATGAATTCGAAAATATTCCTACAACTACTTTTGATATTTTAGAAGAAATTGTGCCGATCAGACCTGGGAGAGAAGCACTTCGAGTATCTCAAGATAGAATTATCGAGAAAGACTTCCTGTCTAATTTAGGCTTAAGGACGGCTCCTTATCAAGCCGTAGACGATTTAAACTCTCTTTACGCAGCTTCCAAAACAATTGGCTTCCCCGCTGTACTAAAAACTACTCGCCTTGGATACGATGGAAAAGGCCAGATAAGATTATCAGAAACCAGTAATATTGAAAAAGAATACAAAAAATTAGAAAATGATTTATTAATATACGAGGGTTTTGTTGATTTTGAATTTGAGCTTTCAGTGATTGCAGCACGTAATTTATCCGGACAAGTGGCATGTTATGATCCAGGACAAAATGTGCACATAAACGGTATCCTGCATAGTACTACCATACCATCACAATTAAACAGCCGGCAAACAGTTGATGCTGTATTAATAGCTAGTAAGATACTTGAAAGCCTCAATTATGTCGGGGTATTGGGAGTCGAACTTTTCTACACAAAATCTGGATTAATTGTTAACGAAATTGCACCTCGTGTTCATAATTCTGGTCACTGGACTCAAAACGGTTGCACAATTGATCAGTTTGAACAACACATAAGAGCTATTACCAACTGGCCACTTGGCGATGGAAAGCGTAAAACTGACGTTGTTATGGAGAATTTAATAGGCGACGAGATTAAGCGCGCTCCAGCGTTAGCTTTGGATGGGAATATTAGCCTTCATCTTTATGGTAAAAGTGACATAAAACCAGGCCGCAAAATGGGCCACTTTAATCTGGTTAAAGAAAAATAAAAAAAGCTCACGCTTTATCAGCGTGAGCCCTATTATTATAAAGCTTTTTAGAAAGCTGGGGGGGGCTACATCATGCCACCCATGCCACCCATGCCGCCCATGCCGCCCATATCAGGCATACCGCCACCGCCGGCCGCGCCCTTAGGTTCAGGTTTATCAGCAACCATTGCTTCTGTTGTAATCAAAAGCGCTGCAACAGACGCAGCATCTTCTAGCGCTGTACGAACAACCTTAGCAGGATCAATCACGCCGAACTTAAACATGTCGCCATACTCTTCGGTTTGCGCATTAAAACCAAAAGATGCATCTTTGCTTTCTCGGATTTTGCCTGCTACGACGGCACCATCTACACCTGCGTTCTCTGCAATCTGACGAAGAGGCGCTTCTAAAGCTCTACGAACAAGCGCTATGCCAGCGTCTTGATCTGCATTTGCTCCTTTTAACTTATCTAAACCTTTACAGGATTGGATAAGTGCGACTCCACCGCCCACGATAATGCCTTCCTGAACAGCAGCACGCGTAGCGTTAAGAGCGTCATCCACTCTGTCTTTTCGCTCTTTAACTTCAACCTCAGACATACCGCCAACACGAATAACAGCAACACCACCGGCAAGTTTCGCAACACGCTCTTGTAACTTTTCACGGTCATAGTCAGATGAAGTTTCCTCGATTTGAGACCTGATTTGTGCAACCCGAGCTTCAATCTCAGACTTTTCACCTGCGCCATCAACAACAGTTGTTTCGTCCTTAGTAATTTGGATTTTTTTAGCAGTTCCAAGCATGTCCATAGTGACATTTTCTAGCTTCATACCGAGATCTTCACTGATGACTTGACCACCAGTCAATATAGCGATGTCTTGCAACATTGCTTTACGACGATCTCCAAAACCTGGAGCTTTTACTGCAGCAATTTTCAGGCCTCCACGCAATTTATTTACAACCAAAGTTGCTAGCGCTTCTCCCTCAACATCTTCCGCAATGATTAACAATGGCTTTTGAGACTGGATCACAGATTCTAAAAGTGGCACCATCGATTGCAAAGATGACAACTTCTTTTCATGCAAAAGAACCATACAGTCTTCTAACTCTGATGTCATTTTGTCTGGGTTAGTCACAAAATAAGGTGATAGGTATCCTCGATCAAATTGCATACCTTCAACTACATCCGTCTCTGTTTCTAAACCTTTGTTTTCTTCAACGGTTATTACGCCCTCGTTGCCAACTTTTTGCATTGCGTCTGCAATCTGTTTGCCAATCTCTGCCTCACCGTTGGCAGAAATTGTCCCAACTTGCGCGACTTCTTCGCTATCAGCAACGTCGCGAGCCATCTTTCGAATAGCGTCGACTACGTTAGAGGTAGCTATATCGATCCCACGCTTTAGATCCATTGGGTTCATGCCAGCTGCAACTGCCTTCATACCCTCTTTTACAATACCCTGCGCAAGAAGTGTTGCAGTTGTGGTACCATCACCAGCCTCATCATTGGTGCGGCTCGCAACTTCTTTTACCATTTGAGCGCCCATATTTTCGAACTTATCATCAAGCTCTATTTCCTTCGCAACCGAAACACCATCTTTTGTAATTCGGGGAGCTCCAAATGATTTATCCAAAACGACATTGCGTCCCTTTGGTCCTAAT
>CACPPZ010000025.1 GCA_902635985.1 Paracoccaceae bacterium | reverse complement strand
TGCGAGTAATAAGAGTTGTTTCTTTGGGGCAGCGAAGGGAAAAGTACGATATAGCGAAACAAATGTACGAAGATATTGTGGATATAAAATTAGATGATAGTACTTGACGCATAAATTATAAAAAGATTTATAGTTACATGAATAATTATAATAATTGGTATTCTATTCCAAAAGTTTCAATTTTCCAGACTTCGAGATTTTTTGGGTGCGGATTTCATATGTTGGGCAGAGCATTTTAAAATGACATATATCGTTGGAGACAATTGTATAGGATGTAAATACACAGATTGTGTTGAGGTATGTCCCGTAGACTGTTTTTATGAGGGTGAAACTATGTTAGTAATACACCCTGACGAGTGTATTGATTGCGGAGTGTGCGAACCGGAGTGTCCAGCTGATGCGATTAGGCCTGATACAGAGCCCGGTACGGAAGAATGGGTTGAATTAAATAGAAAATATGCGGAACTTTGGCCGGTTATAATTACTCAAAAAGATCCGCTACCTGAGGCAGACGAAAGAGATGGCGAGCAAGATAAACTTGAAAAATATTTTTCAGAAGAACCTGGTGAAGGTGGTTGATGGTTACTTCTAAATTGCTTCTTTTCATTTTTTTGAGTTTCTGTTAGGACCTAGCGCTGTTGCCAGAGATATAAATTAGATTGGAAATCTAATAGCCAATTATCTAAGATGGCACTTGAAAAGAAAGCTAAGATGAAAATAGCGCAGCGGTTAATAAAAACGAATTTAAAGGAAAATTGATGACAAACTTTAATAATTCAGATTTTCGTCCAAATGAATTTGTAGTTTATCCTGCGCATGGGGTAGGGCAAATATTATCGATAGAAGAACAAGAGATTGCTGGCGTCAAGTTGGAATTGTTTGTTGTTTCTTTTGAAAAAGATAAGATGACACTGAGAGTGCCCACCCACAAAGCAACAGAAATTGGCATGAGATCTTTAAGCTCTCCAGAAATAATCGAAAAAGCAATGACCACCCTTAAAGGTAAAGCTAGGGTTAAAAGAGCTATGTGGTCTAGGCGTGCACAAGAGTATGAGCAAAAGATTAACTCTGGAGATTTGATTGCAATTGCTGAAGTGGTCAGAGATTTACATAGAAATGATGACCAACGAGAACAAAGTTACTCTGAACGGCAGCTGTATGAGGCAGCACTAGAGCGCTTAACACGAGAGGTCGCAGCAGTTGATAACGGAGACGAAGTATCTGCTGCAAAAAAGGTTGACGAAGTACTTGTTTCTAGAGCTGCATAATAGCTAGATTGTTCATGTAATTTTGAGGGAGTAAAAGGTAAGTTTGTAGAAATCTCCTAGCCCTGCGGCACTTTCAAAGTTATATTTTTGCCGCCCTTAATATAACGGAGCTCACTTTCTCCAATTGCTGCAACTTTACCACCATCTATAGTGTCCCCGACAGTGACCATTTGCCTTTCCCCATTTGATAGTCGAACAAGTGCTCGACGGGACTTCGAGTTTCCATATACGCCGATAAGATTTGTTTTTCTGAGGTTTAAAACGTTTTGAATAGTAGCTTTCTTTGTAACTCTGAGGCTCGACGGTACATCTGGTACTATGCCAGTTATATTTGCCTCATCGCCTTCGTATTGTATGACGCCGAGTGCCTGATCGATCATAATGCTCAGCCCGGTGGGTCGTTCCTTTGGCTTTATTCGTAGACCTTTGAAGTTGATTGAAGATGTCGCAAGGCTAAAAAGATTGTAGTTTTCTAACTTGATAGTTTCAGGTCTTTGACGTGGTTTTTTTTCCGAGAGTATAGCTTTCTTTGCGGCTATTAAAGCCTCTGGTGTTTTATCCTCAGGACGGGCTTTGGGGCGTAACTTTGAGAGAGCTTTCAAATTTAACTTACTATCGCCTATATGCAAGTAATTAGGAAGAGGTTTTGCCGGTGGCACAATATCTGGATTGCCCGCGAAAACTTGATGTCCTGCAGGTGCTAAGGTTCCTACCTTGGTGGCAATTGCAAGGCCATTTTTATCTAATTTGAAACTTGACCCTATAGAAAGTGGTGATCGGATATCAAGTAGCGCTTTTAGCTCTGAGACAGTAGTTGTTTTATCCAAAGCAATGGCATCCAAACTTAAAACTGATGGATCAATGGAAGTTATATAAACGTCACCGAGCGGTACATTTGATGGAGCTTGTAACTGTGAGGGCACTTTTGGCCAAATGCCACTTTCCGTGTCAAGCGATGCAATTTCTACATCATTTAGCCTTTCATATTTTGATTTTCCATTTCTTAATTCACTAAAACTCGTAAAGTTTATACTTTCCGAAGCCTCCGTAGCAAATTTTGTTTGTGTTTTTGATATATATTCAGTTGTAGGTTCGCTTTGTGTGAACAAAGGTCCCTCATATCCTGTTTTGATCACCACCCCGGTTATTTCATTGAAGGATGCATCAGAGAAACTATCGTTTAGTGAAAAGGAGTCAAATGTAAATCTTTCACTAAATAGATTAAGAGATATCAGAGAAATAAATGTGGCAATTCCAATGCCCAAAATCCAACTGATGCTAAGTCTATTAGAGCCGTGTCCATTAATATTCTTCAGAAGTTTTGAACTTAGCAACATATCATTAGAAGGGTGCAAAAGGTACTTACTTTTTTCCTTTGTCATTTGAACATCCTACTAATTACGCACTATCTATTAATGTTAAAACTTTCTCGCATCAACCCATAATGTCTTAAACAAGCTGCAGAAAGTTACCACCGATTTTATTTGTAAATTGAATCGGCTTGATGCTTGCTGCTCAGCGCAGTATTATTTGACCGACTTGTCTAATGCCTGCTTCAGGTCGCTAATCAAGTCATCTGGGTCTTCTATGCCAATTGAAATACGTACAATTTCGGGACCTGTTCCTGCAGCCATCTGCTGCTCAGTAGTAAGTTGGCGGTGAGTTGTAGATGCCGGATGAATTACCAAGGACCTACTATCTCCCAAGTTGGCAACGTGACTAAAAATATCTAGATTATCTACAAATTTCACGCAGGAGTCGTATCCTCCTTTTAGACTTATGGTGAATAGTCCACCAGCTCCTTTTGGGCAAATTTTTTCTACCCTTTTAAAATACGGCGACGATGCTAGTCCGGCATAAGTTACCTTCTCAACTGCAGGGTGAGATTCTAGCCAGGTAGAGACCTTCACAGCGTTATCAATATGTTTATCCATTCTAAGTGAGAGTGTTTCTATACCTAACAATGAGTAGTGTGCGGCCTGGGGATTCATCGTCATACCTAAATCTCTCAAACCAATTGCTATTCCATGAAAAGTAAAGGCCATTTCTCCAAATGTTTCCGCAAACTTTAACCCATGGTATGCTGGCTCGGGCTCTGACAGAGATGGAAATTTTCCTGACTTGGTCCAATCAAATTTTCCACTATCGACCACACATCCCCCTGTAACAGTACCGTTTCCAGTCAAATATTTTGTTGTGGAGTGAACTATAATCGTTGCTCCATGATCTATGGGCCTACACAGATACGGAGTTGCAGAAGTATTATCGACTATCAATGGAATTCCAGCTTTGTCCGCAATTGAAGCAACCTCATCTAAATCAGTTATGTATCCACCGGGGTTAGCTATTGCTTCGCAAAAAATTGCTTGGGTATCCCTGTCAATGGCTTTCTTGATTGCCTGAAAATCGTCAAAATCTACAAATTTTGCGCTCCATCCAAAACGTTTTATAGTATTGTTGAACTGAGTCACTGTTCCGCCATAAAGGCGGGTGGATGCGATGATATTTTTACCTGGTTTCATTAAAGGAAACAAAGCCATAATCTGTGCAGCATGTCCCGAAGAGCAGCAAACGGCACCGACCCCTCCCTCTAGTATTGCAATCCTTTCCTGCAGTGTTGCAACTGTTGGATTTGTTAAGCGTGAATAAATATAACCCACCTCTTGCAGGTTAAATAGTTTGGCTGCGTGTTCAGAATTTTGAAATACAAATGCAGTTGATTGATATATTGGGGTTTGTCTTGATCCAGTTGCCGGATCCGGGGAACTTCCTGCATGTATTTGAAGTGTATCAAAACCGTATGATGGGCCGCTAGCCATTTTTATCTCCATTAATCAATTTTTATTTTAATGGTGTAATAGCAAAGGAACAGGATTTTAACCATAGGAAACATAATCTTATTTTACCAACCTATACAAGAAAATGTACTAATATTTACACCTATGGGATAACGTTAGACTTCCGTTGTAGTTCATACCCAGGATGGTAAAAGAACATGCATCAGAATAAACTGCATTAATTGTGAAATATAATGAAAGGAAATGGTGGGCGACCTTGGAATCGAACCAAGCGTGCGTCTCCGCGAGGGAGTTACAGTCCCCTGCCACACCTTGCGGCCTGTCGCCCAATAGCTTTACAATAGCTATATGGTGATTAGCGTTAGGGAAATCCGGCGTCAACAGGAAAATCCTGTAATAAAAAATGAAACTTTAAACATTATATTTAAGAATTTTATAAGGTTATTCTAATGAAAAAGCCAAAATGGGTAGTTGAGAAAGAGCGCCAACAAAAATTTGAAAAAGGGGAAAGCTTCTTACTTTTTGGAATTCATGCCGTAGGAGACGCATTATTAAATCCAAAGCGAAAAAAATTGCGATTAATTGTTACCAAAAACGCGAGAGACAAATTAGCGAGTGCGATTGATGTTTCAGGTATAAATCCAGAAGTCTACGAACCTAAAGACTTCAATAGTTTAATAGACGCAAATTCCATTCATCAAGGAGCACTACTTGAGGTTAGACCTCTTGAGTGGGGGAGTTTTTCGGAAGTTGTGATGGACTCTCAATCTAATTTACCAAATGTTGTTTTATTAGATCGTATAACTGATCCTCACAATGTAGGTGCTATTCTCAGATCTGCAGAAGTTTTTGGTGCTAGTGCCGTTATAGGTACAAAGCATCACAGTGCTCCAGAAACTGGCGCTTTAGCTAAGGCAGCCAGTGGAGCGCTAGAACGCCAACCTTACATAAGAGTAAGAAACCTTGCAGATACCATTCTAGAATTAAAGAAAATGGGTTTTATAGCACTTGGTTTAGACGCTGCAGGTTTGACTGATATAGCATCTGCAGCAAAACTTTATGCTGACCGGCCTATTGCGTTAATTCTTGGTGCTGAGGGGCCTGGCCTGAGGTCAAGAACAAAGGAAGTTGTAGATGATTTGGTAAGAATTAAGCCTATTGCATCATTTGGTTCACTTAATGTATCAAACGCAGCGGCTGTTGGTTTGTACACAATAACAGCAGTTTGAAAACCTATCTTCCATAAATAGCTGGTATAGTTTTATAATCTTTGTTTGAAGAATCCTCCGATACTCTCTAGTAAATTTTAACTAAAGTAGGTATCTGAAGAATCTAGTATTCACGGGAGAGGTTACCTTTGAGTTTTGATAAGCCGGGTAAGGTAGAAAAAAGTTACAGTGACGTCATATCGTCAATCTCTGATATAATAGATGATGCAAGAAATGGGCGAATGTTCATTCTTGTGGACCACGAAGATCGTGAGAATGAAGGGGATTTGGTAATACCGGCGCAAATGGCGACCCCTGATGCGATCAATTTCATGGCTATGCACGGTCGCGGACTAATCTGCCTAGCCCTTACATCCGATCGCATCTCTCAGTTAGGTTTAAGCCTAATGAGCACTCATAATTCATCCAGACATGAAACAGCTTTCACAATTTCTATTGAGGCACGCGAAGGTGTTACCACCGGTATATCTGCACATGATAGAGCATTGACCGTTTCAACTGCAATAGACTCAAATAAAAACCAAGCAGATATTTCTACGCCAGGCCACGTTTTCCCTTTAAAAGCTAAAGATGGTGGTGTCCTTGTGAGAGCTGGTCACACGGAAGCTGCCGTAGATATTAGTCGCCTGGCTGGTCTCAACCCATCTGGTGTAATTTGTGAAATTATGAATGAAGACGGCTCAATGGCTAGATTACCTGAATTAGTAGCTTTTGCGCAAAAGCATGCACTTAAGATAGGTACTATTTCTGATCTAATATCATATCGCAGGCGCCATGATAATTTAGTAAAGGTAGAAAGAGCTGGAAAAGTTAAGTCGGAGTTTGGTAATGAATGGGAAATGTTGATTTACGAGGATGAGACTCATGGAGATCAGCATATAGTTCTCACTAAAGGTGACATCAAAAGTGATCACCCCGTTCTGGTGAGAATGCATGCTTTAGACCCATTATTAGACATTTTGGGGGTCGGAGCGTATGGACGTGCAGATGAATTAAGAGAAGCTATGAAAATAGTTGCTGAGGAGGGCAGAGGTGTTGTTGTCTTGTTGAGAGACACGGATATGAAACTTGCATCCAAGGAAGCGGCTTCGCCAAAAACGCTGAGACAGTATGGGCTTGGCGCACAGATTTTGTCGTCATTGGGTTTATCTCGTTTGATTCTGCTTACAAACTCACCAAAACCAAAGATTGTAGGGTTAGAGGCTTATGGCTTAGAAATCGCTGGTACAAAAAAAATATCGGAGTTGGAGTAATGGTAAAGTCAGATTTAACTGCTGATAATCAGCGTCCCAAATTCTTGAAGCCAGTTAAAGTTTTGTTAGTAGTCGCGCCATATTATAAAGAAATATCAGATGATTTGGTTTCTGGCGCAACTGCAGAAATAACCACCTCAGGAGCCGAGTTCGACATAGTTACTGTCCCCGGAGCCCTCGAAGTGCCAACAGCAATTGGTATGGCCAGCCGACTATGCGAATATGATGCCTATGTTGCATTAGGTTGTGTAATAAGAGGTGAAACCACTCATTATGATACTGTGTGTAATGATAGTTCAAATGGTCTTCTTATGCTTGGTTTGCAGGGTCTGAGCATAGGCAATGGGATACTCACTGTTGAGAATACTGCTCAGGCAAAAGAAAGGTCGGACCCGAAAAAGTTAAATAAGGGTGCGGCTGCCGCCCAAGCAGCTTTGAAACTGCTCTCCCTCAGTCTCTTCTGGCAGGAAAAGCGGAAAGATATAGGCTTTAAATCTTCTGTTAGAACGTAAAATCTTTTGAATTTTTGAAATGGGTTCATCTAATAAAATATCGGGAAATACAATTAGGAAAATGAAGTCGACGAGTCGACTTTATGCAGTTCAAGCCCTTTTCCAGATGGAACATTCTTCACTTTCGGTAGACACAGTTTGTGAGGAGTTTATAAAGTTTCGATTTGGTGAAGCGGATAATGATTTTAAATTGGTTGATGGAAATAAGGACTTTTTCAAAAATTTGGTTTCGAGTGCTGTTGAATTTCAAGCTTTTATTGACCAAATGACGGATAAAGCCTTAGTTGAAAAGTGGCCAATTGATAGGATTGACCCTACATTGCGAGCATTATTTCGTGCAGCAGGAGCAGAAATGAAAGCTTTAGATACACCGGCAAAAGTTATTATTGCAGAGTATTTATCACTATCTGAAGCATTTTATCCTGATGGTAAAGAAACAAAATTTGTGAATGCAATTTTAGATTTCATGGCAAGAGAAGTGAAACCGGATGAGTTTTCTTCGTCTTAAAATTTCAAATTTTTTTACTATTTGCCTATAGTTTTTAATTTAAGTGGTGAGCCCCGCGGCAACCGTCCGGCTATCTCATTCCCGAGGACCTGTTTTTACAGGTGGGCACCAGGTAAGTGGACCAAGGTCCAAACAGAGCCAGCTCCCTCGGATTTACTTAAGGCCACCGGAATGCAACCTAAGACGAGTTGAACAGTAACCCACCAGCGATTAGGTAATCTCACAATTAATATTTTGCAAGTGGCATTTAAGATTCGTGAGATGTAAGATAAAAAAATCGTTAATTGTTTTAAATTAATGAGAGAAAATGGCAGATTTTAATTCTTCAGGTCAAAAAATTGCTCGTGGAGTTGCGAGGCATTTAGCAAGGCTGAACTTTGCCTCATTAGAGGAGTTTGTTCCGCATCGCGGCCTGCGTGTAGATTTAATATCTATTGGGCCGAAAAGTGAAATTTGGATTATCGAGTGCAAATCTGGACGAGCGGACTTTATGGCAGATAAAAAATGGCAAGGTTATTTAGATTACTGTGATAGTTTCTTCTGGGCTGTGGATATACAGTTTCCAACAAATATTCTTCCAAATGAAGGTGGCCTAATTGTTGCAGATGCCTTCGATGCAGAAATACTCCGTTTTCCGAAAGAAAAATCACTAAATGCCGCCCGTAGAAAAAAGCTAATTCATAAGTTTGGCCGTGACGCAGCTATGCGTTTGCGGTCCTTACGTGATCCTGATTTTCCTTATGGATATTAATTTAATTCCTTTTTGTATCAACAAGCTCAGCAGCAACTTTGGCTGCCGATAAAATTTCTTCAGCGATTTCTCGTGCTTCATCTGGTTCAAAATCCATTGGTATTTCTATCGAGCTATTTGATACATATAAACGTACCATGCCTTTTTCGGTTGGGCCAATTTGCAAACTAGCTTCGACGTCTGATTCTGCATTGATACCCATAACTATTTCCTTCTGCGTTCCTTGTAGATTTGTGTCTATGCCTACTTTTAAAATAATCTAGACGCAAATATAATATTGGTTCATTTTATAGTTAAGGAATAACTGAAAATTACTTGCATTTATAGGTTTTGACCGATAAATCGCAAATAAGTGCCGCCTTAGCTCAGTTGGTTAGAGCGCTGGATTGTGGATCCAGAGGTCCCCCGTTCAAGCCGGGGAGGCGGTACCATCCGGGAATGAATTAAATATGATTTGGCTATTTGAATATTTTCTCCAGCCTGTTTACTCTTTACTTTATCCGTCCATCTTAAGTGCTGAGATAAAAGCCTCTTGGGGTATGTCCACTTTGCCAAATTGACGCATTTTTTTCTTGCCCGCCTTTTGTTTATCTAGAAGTTTTCTTTTCCGTGTAGCATCACCGCCGTAGCATTTAGCTGTTACGTCTTTTCGTAAAGCTGCCAATGTCTCTCGAGCTATTACTTTCCCACCTATCGCTGCCTGTATCGGTATTTTAAACATGTGACGAGGTATCAAGTCTTTCAGTTTTTCGCACATTGCACGACCCCTGACTTCTGACCGATCTCTATGCACCATTACTGAGAGTGCATCTACTGGTTCTTCATTTACCAAAATTTGCATTTTAACTAGATTATCCGTTCGATATCCAGTCATTTGATAATCAAATGACGCATAGCCCTTTGTAACTGATTTCAATCGATCGTAAAAGTCAAATACAACCTCGTTTAAAGGTAGGTCGTATACCACCATTGCACGTGATCCGGCATAGGTTAAATCTTGTTGGATACCTCTGCGATCTTGGCACAGTTTAAGCACGTCTCCCAGATAATCATCTGGCACCAATATTGTTGCTTTTATCCTTGGCTCCTCTAAGTGGTCTACTTTAGACAAATCAGGCATATCTGCAGGATTGTGTAATTCAATCTTGTCTCCATCACGAGAATAAACATGATAAATTACGCTGGGAGCGGTGGTAATTAAATCTATATCGTACTCCCGCTCAATACGGTCTCTAATAACTTCGAGGTGTAATAGACCCAAAAAACCACAGCGGAAGCCAAAACCTAGTGCCGCTGAGGTTTCCATTTCAGAGCTAAATGATGCATCGTTCAGCGCTAGTTTTTCTATTGCATCCCGTAAATCTTCAAACTGAGAACTATCAACAGGAAATAAACCACAAAAAACTACTGGCTGGCTTGGCTTAAACCCAGGCAACGCGGTAGCTGTGACCCGTTTGTCATGTGTAATCGTGTCGCCAACCCTAGTATCTCGCACCTGCTTAATAGAAGCAGTAATAAAACCTATTTCACCTGGGTAGAGACAGTCAACATTCTCCATTTGTGGTTTAAATACACCAATTCTGTCTACCGAGTGAAGGGTGCCGTTGGACATCATTTTTACACGATCTCCCTTTCGCATTTTACCGTCCATTATTCTTACTAAGACGACTACCCCCAAGTAAGCATCATACCAGCTGTCGACTAGCATAGCTTTAAGAGGCGCGTCAGAATCTCCGGTTGGTGCTGGCAATTTATTGACAATAGCTTCCAAGGTTTCATCAATGCCAATACCTGATTTTGCACTAACTTTTAAAGCTTCGCTCGCGTCTAACCCGATAACATCCTCGATTTGCTCGGCGACTCGTTCGCAGTCTGAAGCGGGTAGATCAATTTTATTTAGCACAGGCACTATCTCATGATCGGCGTCTATAGCTTGATAGACGTTTGCGAGTGTTTGTGCCTCTACACCCTGTGTGCTATCTACAACCAAAAGTGAGCCCTCTACGGCTCTCATTGATCTGCTTACCTCGTATGAAAAATCTACATGGCCTGGAGTATCAATCAGATTGAGAACATATTTCTCACCATTTTTTGCAATATAATCAATCCGGACAGTATTGGCCTTAATAGTAATCCCACGTTCGCGTTCAATATCCATACTGTCGAGAAGTTGCTCTTTCATATCCCGATCCGACACGGTCGACGTCGTTTGAATTAATCGATCGGCCAAAGTAGACTTACCATGATCAATGTGTGCCACTATCGAAAAATTTCTAATATTTTCAAGCTTTGTCATGGTTCCGATATGATTTTAATTTAAGCTTTGGTCAAGTTCCTTTTTTTTAATTTAGAGCAATCTTTTGGTTTTTTTGAAAATAAATTAAATCTCATTTAAAAAAGTTCGTACAGCGGTTTCAAATTCTCTTGGTTTTTCTGCATGAAGCCAGTGCCCTGCATTTGTTATTTCGGCAAATTTTGCATTAGAGAAGAGTTTTTTAATTTTTGGTTGATGTGAAATTTTTAGATAATCACTTAATGCTCCAGATAGAAATAGGGATGGTTTTTCGTACTTTCCTGATAAGTTTGGAAATGAGACTATTTTGTCCATTTCACGCTCGAGCACATTTAAATTAAGCTTCCAACTTTTAGTTTTTAAATCGACTGATTGGGCGAAAAAAGCTTGTAACTCTGGTTCTGGTACATTTTCGGCTAATTGTGCCAAAACATCGGTCCTTGTTTGTATATTGTCCAGCTTAACATTTTTCATAGCTCGAATATACTGTACGTTGTCGTGTGAGTAGCTTACGGGAGCTATGTCCGCTATAATAAGTTTTTCAACCAAATTTGGTTCCAATATTGAAACTACCATAGCTGCTTTTCCACCCATAGAGTGCCCTAAAACTGCCATAGGACCAAAATTTTCAAGAAATTCTTTTAAATCTTCAGCCATATCGAAGTAATTTTGGGTTTCACGCCATGGGCTGTCCCCATGATTACGCTGGTCCACTGCAAAAACTTCTCTTTCATTTGCCAGTCTTTTAGAGATTACACCCCAATTGCGTGCAGAGCCATACAATCCATGAACAATCAAAAGCGGACTTTTGTTAGATTGAGTTGACGGATAATGTTTATAACTTAGCATTAAATCTCGAGTTTCTTTGTTTAAGATAATATAGTTATAATGTGTTATGTGTGGAAGGTTTGTATTAGAAACACCGTTAAAGACAACTGCTGAAAATCTTGATGCACAGCTGGCCAGAAATCTTATTAGAGTTCCCAACTATAACATATGCCCATCCGAAAACGTAAGCGTGGTTGTCAGCAATTTTGAACAGAGAAGACTAGGGCAGATGCGATGGGGCTTTATACCGCATTGGTACAAATCAATAACGGATGGGCCGTTACTATTTAATGCCCGAGCCGAAACACTTGCAGAAAAACCAGCGTTTCGAGACGCTTGCCGTAATAGGCGATGTTTAATTCCTGCGGATGGTTTTTATGAATGGCAAAAAATTGAAGGTTCAAAGAGTAAACCAGTTTATGTCAAAAGATCAGACCGGCAACAAATGATCTTTGCTGGGATTTGGCAACTTTGGGGTGATCGGGGAAATAGGCTCTCCACTTGTACAATACTTACTGTGCCTGCCTCTGAGCAAATTTCAGGAATTCATCATCGTATGCCCTTGCTCATAGAACGCAATGATTGGGCTTTATGGCTTGGTGAGAAGGGCGTGGGGGCTGCTAAACTAATGAAGACACCGTCTGACATTAACCTTGACTTAGTAAATGTTTCCAATGAGATAAAATCGACAGTTGCTCCAGAAGCAATGTCAGATCCCTGAAAAAAGTTTTAACTGCAGTTATATGCTTGACGCTAAATTTTGCCCGTATTACACAGCAAATGAATTGCGGGTATGGTGAAATGGTATCATAAGAGCCTTCCAAGCTTAAGGTGCGGGTTCGATTCCCGCTACCCGCTCCATTCTTCCTGAAATAAAATTGGGTCGTAACCGCTAGCATCAGATTTGTGAGTGCAGAACTGGATTGTTTTATCTATCCAGGTAGTATGCAAGATGAAACCATATTCAAGCACAAGAATATGATTACAGATGCTATCGCACAAAGCATTTTCGATTTTCTCAACCGGCGACATGCTACATAGTTTTGGGCACTATATAGATATCAAATCTAAAATTTTAATCATAAACGGAGGGTTCAATGGGGCCTCGCTCTATGTTGGAGAGTTATTTGTTTGTGTGATTGAGATATATTGTCACATCTAATTTTGGATTTGATCCAGAGCGACCGCTTAGTCGTATCTCCGATAAACAAAGAGGTTTACTATGAATAAATTTTACTTATTGTGCATTTCAGTATTGCTCGTTTCGCATCCAGCTATTGCTGCTATGACAGGTGGAGGTGGTGGTAGTTCTTCTAGCTCTTCAAATAGTTCAAATTCATCGAGCAGTTCTGAATCTGCGGACAACTCCAGTGTCTCAAACTCTACAACCTCTTCCTACTCATCTACACAATCTGCATCTTACGGTACAAAAAAGAAAAAAAAGAAAAATGTGTTTGACCCATTTGACCATGTCTATGGGCTCATTCGATTGGAAAAGTTTGCTGAAGCTCACCAATCACTGAAATATATCAGTGTACCGACGCCATCGAAACAGGCTGATAGACTAAATTTATTAGGTTTTACTGCTAGAAAAAGTGGGGATTTAAGTTCAGCTGCACAGTATTATTCAGAGGCTTTGGAAATAAATCCGAAACACATTCAAGCGCTGGAATATCAAGGGGAATTATATTTACAACTAGGTGAAATAGATAAGGCAAAGCAAAATCTTGAAAAAATAAAGCAGATTTGTTGGTTGGTTTGCAAGGAAAAGAAAATGTTGGAGAAAGCTATTGAGGTGGTACTCAATTAATGTACTAGTTTTGGTCACGGCGCGTATTTAACGTGCCGTCCAAAAAATTGAAAGGCACCTTGCCATTAAATTGAGCATTATTTGAAAGTAGCTTTTGCTATGTATGAAAAGTTAATCGCAAATTGAGAATTTATTGTTTCGTCCGATGATTGGAAAAAGAGCATTAAAGTGCGCTATCTGGCCGTGTTTGGTGCAACGGCTTACGAGCTAAATAGTTGTTAAAATGCACCGTTAACTGTTCCCCATTAACTAACACAACTCCATAGGCAGGAGGTTCATCGCAAAATTCTCCCTCGACACTTTCTGCCACTAATGGACTTTGGTGATTAAGGCTTGTTAAACTTGAAAATGTATAGCCATGCCATTTAACAAAGGTTATGCGGTGAACGTGTCCGTAAAAGATGTGACGAATATTTTCACCATGTGAGAGGGTGGACAAAAACTGCTCTGCACCAAACAGGCGAATTTTATCCATATATGGAATACCTATCTCAAATGGAGGGTGGTGCATGAACAAGTATGTTTGTTTGGTTCCGGCATTTATTAGTTGCATTTTTAACCAAGCGAGCCGCTTCTCACACAACTCACCTTCATGCACATTTTCCCCTTGTTTTTTTGTATCTAAAAATAGGAATATTCCTTCCCTTGTTTCAAATGACGTTTGCACAAAGTTATTTTGATCGCACGGATTATCTGTAAAAACTGTTTGAAACAAATCTCGATCATCATGATTGCCAATCATTAGAAAAAATGGAATAGGGAATTCTTGCACTCTATTTTTTAATGATTGGTAAGCTTCTTTTTCTGCAAATTCTGACAAGTCACCGGAGATAACACAAAATTCTGCATCTGAGTGCCATTTTAGTATATCATCTAAGCATTTTTCTAAACGCTCTGATGGAATAGAACCGTTAAGTAGGCCGTCTCTAGAGACTAGGTGAATATCGGAGATGTGAATAAATTTCATTACCGGCTCGACAAAAATGTCCGTTATATAGAATTAATAATTTAGCATTAGCAACATTTAATACTATTTGAAGACCATTTAGATATTTAGATGGAGGTTTTGCTAAAAATTTTTTTGATTTGTCGTTTCAATATTTATGAATGATAAAAAGCTTATAGAGACTATCTGGAATGACATGGTTCTTAGGAGGCGGTTTGATAACAACCCCTATAGCTTGTCATGCGATGAACTTGAACTTTTACGCAATCAGGAAAAATTTGACGATATAGTTAATTGGGACAATACGTCCACTCATGAGAAGCTTTTGAACAATTTGACCATGGCCGGTTATAAGCATTAAAGTTAATAGCTAATCAAACTTTGTGATTTAAGGCCCTTCGTTTATTGTGTTTTAAGGTGTGCCGTCGCATAGTTTAGAAAAATATCTCTAGGTTACGTAAGAATAAATAAGGTGTTTTTATAATAGCATTAGACTGTTGTTTTAACTCATCAACTGTAACTCAGAAATTATTTTTGTTCATACAAAAGATTTTTCTTATATAAATCTTTACTCGGCGGCTTGATGTCTGTTACGTTCCGCGTTCGTATTAGCGCTGTTTGTAAAGCCATGGAGAGGGAATGTCGCAACCTATCAGATCAAAAGAGAGACAGCCCTCTAAACAATTGGGCGCGTTGTCAGGTCTTTTGCCTTTTTTGATTCCCTACAAAGGTTTAATAGCAGCATCTTGTTTGGCACTAATTATAACGGCTGGCTTATCATTGGTTTTGCCGCTGGCCGTAAGAAGAGTAATCGACACTTTCGAAAACGGAAATGAAAGTATTTTAGATTTATACTTTGCCGCAATATTGGGGGTAGCCGCTTTGTTGGCAGCGGGGACAGCAATACGATATGCGCTGGTAACAAAATTAGGTGAACGCGTTGTTACGGATATTAGAGAAACTATTTTTAAGCGTGTTCTCAAAATGAGCCCACAGTTTTATGAGACTATAATGACTGGGGAGGTAATTAGTAGAATAACTACTGACACGACGCTAATTTTGTCGGTCATTGGGTCTTCTATTTCTGTCGCGCTGAGGAATATTTTGATATTTACAGGTGGGCTCGGGCTTATGCTTTTTACTTCTTTAAAATTAACCAGTTTGGTCCTTCTTATAGTCCCAGCAGTTGTGATACCAATTCTCACTTTGGGAAGAAAGCTACGAAGGTTGAGCCGCGAAAATCAAGATTGGATTGCCTCTTCCTCAGGAAATGCCTCAGAAGCTTTGGGTGCTGTGCAAACAATTCAAGCTTATACACACGAAAAATTAAGTATTAAGGCTTTTAACGAAGTAAGCGAAAAGGCCTTTCGTTCTGCACGTAAAAGAATCTCAACAAGAGCTTGGATGACAGCAATTGTTATATTTTTTGTTTTTTCAGGAATAGTTGGAGTTTTGTGGATTGGTGCTAGAGATGTACGATCGGGAGTGATTTCGACTGGCGTTTTGGTTCAGTTTGTAATCTATGCAGTTATGGTCGCTGGTGCCGTTGCTGCTTTGTCAGAAATTCTTGGAGAACTCCAGAGGGCTGCGGGAGCTACAGAACGGCTCGTAGAACTGCTCAATTTACAAGATTTTGTGAAAGATCCCGTGAAAGCGCATGAGTTTAATTGCCCTGTAAGAGGTGAGATTGAATTTACTTCAGTCAATTTTGAGTATCCGTCCAGGCCTGATAACCCGGCATTATCCGAACTGGATTTCAAGATTGAGCCGGGTGAAACAGTAGCATTCGTAGGTCCCTCAGGCGCTGGTAAGTCCACAATATTCCAATTGTTACTGCGGTTTTATGATCCGATCTCGGGCTTTGTCAAAGTAGACGGTATCGATCTTAAACAGCTGTCGCGAGAAACTTTCAGGAAAAACATTGCGGTTGTTCCTCAAGATCCAATTATTTTTGCAATGTCAGCTATTGAAAACATAAGGTTTGGTAGACCCGATGCATCGGATGAAGACGTTATTTCTGCTGCCAAAGCCGCCTCAGCACACGATTTTATAACAAATCTACCCAGTTCTTATCAAACTTTTGTTGGCGAGCGTGGTGTGATGCTTTCTGGAGGACAAAAGCAAAGGATAGCAATTGCCAGAGCAATCTTGAGAGATGCACCTATCTTACTATTAGACGAGGCAACAAGTGCACTAGACTCTGAAAATGAGCTGGCTGTGAAAACAGCTGTTGAGGCACTTTCGAAAAATCGAACGACACTAGTCGTTGCGCATCGTCTCGCGACCGTTAAAAAGGCAGATAGGATTATAGTCTTAAACCACGGTAGAGTCGTAGCGACCGGCACTCATGAAGAGTTACTAGAAAATGGAGGCCTTTATGCTCGATTAGCCCGTTTACAATTTTCAGATGGTAAAGATCTGGCAGCTTAGCAGATAATAATTTTAATTTAATTCTTTATTTGAATCTTATCTCTTGCAAGGGCGATCTTTTCAAACCAAAATGATATTTGTGAATGTAAAAATGGGGCTGATAATGAGTTATGCGTTACCGGATGATCTAAAAAATATTGAAAATGAGGCAGCTTGGAAGGATAGAGATAATCCAAAGACTTTGTACGGGATGCTTTCGCGCACTGTTCAAAGGTTTCCAAACCATGACGCTGTGAGTTATCAAATTTTTTCTGGCCCAAAAGACAAGGCAGAAACTTTTTCCTGGAAAGAGTTATTTGATAAAACCACTCAGGCTGCGAACATGTTTCGGGCTTTAGGTGTAAACGAGGCGGATGTGGTTGCTTACGTATTGCCAAATTCTAACGAAACACTTCTATCTCTATTAGGTGGTGCAGTTTCTGGTATCGTTGCTCCAATAAACCCACTTTTAGACGTGGAGCAGATTGCGGCTATCTTGCGAGAAACAAATGCTAAGGTGGTAGTTACACTAAAAGCATTTCCAAAAACCGATGTTTGCCAGAAGACTGCTGAGGCTGTCGCTTTAGCTCCCAACGTTCATACGGTACTTGAAGTGGATTTACTTCGATATCTAACTCCCCCCAAATCTTGGATTGTTCCATTAATTAGGCCCAAAAGTAACGTTCAGCACTCTGCAAAAGTTATTGATTTTAATCAATTGCTGTCACAGCAAAATTTGAAACTTGATTTTGAAGATATTCAGAAAGATAGGGTTGCAGCATATTTTCATACCGGAGGAACGACCGGTATGCCAAAAGTGGCTCAGCATAAGTATTCTGGATTAGTTTATAACGGCTGGCTCGGCGCAAAATTGATATTTTCAGAAGACGACAATATAATTTGTCCTCTACCGCTTTTTCATGTTTTTGCAAGCCATGTGATCATCATGGGAGCCGTCAGTTCAGGCGCGCATGTCGTTTTCCCAACACCGCAGGGATATAGAGGTGAAGGAGTTTTCGATAATTTTTGGAAATTAGTTGAAAGGTGGAAGATAACTTTCATAATAACAGTACCTACGGCTGTTTCTCAATTAATGCAAAGGCCGGTAAATGCTGACGTTTCATCCATAAAGACAGCGTTTTCCGGTTCAGCTCCGATGCCAACCGAATTATTCAGACGTTTTGAGGAAGCGACAGGAGTCGAGGTTATTGAAGGATATGGTTTGACCGAAGCAACCTGCTTAGTCTCGTGTAATCCTCCTTTAGGATCAAAGAGAATAGGATCTGTTGGATACCAATTTCCTTACACAGATGTTAAAATAGTGAAGGAAGAAAATGGCGAGTTAAAAGAGTCCGCCGTCGATGAAGTGGGAGAAGTTTGCATCTCAAACCCTGGGGTTTTTGACGGAAATACATATACTGATCAAGATAAAAACAAAGACCTTTATTACAAGAAAAAGTATCTGAGAACAGGTGACTTGGGTCGTGTAGATGCTGATAAATTCTTATGGATAACGGGAAGAGCAAAAGACCTCATAATAAGAGGTGGGCATAATATTGACCCCGCTATTATAGAAGAAGCTCTACTCGGCCATGACGCAGTTGCTTTCGCAGGCGCCATAGGTCAACCTGATGCTTATTCTGGCGAGCTTCCGTGTACTTATGTTGAATTGGTTGATGGAGCAGAAATATCGGAGGCTGAGCTTTTAGATTATGCTAACGAAAATATCAAAGAACCTGGTGCTAAACCCAAACATTTAGAAGTATTGGACGAGTTGCCAAAGACAGCTGTTGGAAAAGTTTTTAAGCCAGACCTAAGAAAAATGGCCATAACCAGGGTATATAACGAAGCCTTGCTTGCGAAACAAACAGATGCAAAGGTCACAGCGGTCGAAGATAATAAAAAATTAGGTCTCACTGCGAAGGTTCATGGTGCTGCTTCAGATGAAGAAATAGGTGCGGCGCTGCAAGATTTCGCGGGCGCTTGGGAAAGAGCATAAAGTAGATTTATTCGCTTATAGGCGGTGCACCACCAAGGAAAGCGTTGCCGTTTTTATAATCGCAAGGTTCGTCCTGCATCATAAGGTGCAGGCCATCTCCTTTAAAAGGGTTCTGCCTGGCAAGGTCCTCGTCTACATCTATGCCAAGTCCTGGGGCTTCTGGCGCATTTACGTATCCCTTTTCCACCTTTATCGTACCTTTTATAAGCTTATAATGAAAATTTGTTTCAATAGTTTCAAGAACTAAGATATTTGGAATAGATACAGCCAATTGAATATTTGCTGCCCATTCAATTGGGCCAGCATACAGATGAGGCGCCATTTGTGCGTTAAATACTTCTGCTATTGCACATATCTTTTTGGTTTCCCAAATACCTCCAGAACGCCCCAATGCCGGTTGGAGTATTGAAACCCCGCCACTTCTAAGTAAGGTGGCAAATTCATATTTTGTTGTAAGTCGTTCTCCCGTTGCTATAGGAATTTTTACAGATTTAACTAAATTTTGAAATTCTAGTAGATTATCAGGTGGAATAGGTTCTTCATACCACAACGGTTTAAACTGTTCGACAGCCTCGCCAAGCCTAATTGCTCCGGCGGTAGTAAACTGTCCATGTGTTCCCAAAAGCAAATCAGCTTTATTACCGATTGCTCCTCTTATTTCCTTCATGAATGAAACACAAAGCTCTATATCACTAAGCGCAGGTTGATGGCCGCCACGCATCGTATAGGGGCCCGCTGGATCAAATTTAACTGCTGTATATCCTCTGGCGACTAAATCGACGGCGCTTTCTGCAGCATCTTTCGGAGATGTCCAAAAAGAAGTTAAATCATGATTTTT
>CACPPZ010000024.1 GCA_902635985.1 Paracoccaceae bacterium | reverse complement strand
TATCTAACTCTAGCCCTTCTTGAATTGTATTCACATTACTCTCTACATAAGACGCCGTGTGAATATCGATTTCAATCGGCGAGGCGAGACCTGTTGATTTTCCGTCACCGGCAGTCTTTTTGATATCAATCGAAAATTTATTATCAACGCCAGGAAGTAGCTTAATCTTTTTATCATCACCAAACCCATCCCTCAGAGCATTCTCAACAACAGCTGCTAATTGAACACCGTTGTAGGTACCGGGCGGAATACTGACTGATACCGGTCCACTGCTATCAACATCAACAAGTAAAAAATCGTTCCCCCAAAATGGAGCATTCGTGGGGAGTGGACTTGTTCCAATATCAGTGTGGTATTCAATAGTGCGTTTATACTGTAAAGGGTCAGTTACTATATCAACTGTTTTACCATCACCCAAGTACGTCTGAAGGTTCAAGCCTGTTAATTTGGCTGGGGTGGAAGCTACCGCCTCACCTAAATCATCTGCCCTATATAAAGGCGATCCTTTACCTTCAAGAATATACGCTGGGTCGGCTGGAAGTGTTGTTCTCTGCCCAAATTTATCAATAAACTGAGCTGTCCCTTTATTATCAGTTGCTCGTGTTAATTGCGGTATGATTTCTGCACCATCTACAAACATTTTTGTATCGTATTTATATGTCTGATCAGAACCAGCTGGGTTTTGAGTTTTAATATAGAAAATAGTTGCAGATTTGGGATTTCCCATATTGTCAAAAATTGTAACCGCAGAAGACGCAGAAAATGTCTCTGGATCATTAGCATCAAACGTTACATTACTGGCAATGACAGGAGCACCTGCCGGCAGATTAACGCCCTTTGATATATTATTTGTTTCCTTCGGATCACCGTAATCAGTTTGAACTTGAAGTTTAACTGCGCCATTCAACGTGGTATCTGTTACCGCACCATCAGAGTCCACAGGATACCCAAGTAAAAACTGTCCATTACTGTCAATAATGTATCCATCGCCATTTAAATTAAATGCACCATTTCTCGTGTAAACTGTCTGACCTGTATTGCCACCAGCTTTTAAAGCGAAAAACCCTTGCCCAGAAACAGCCATGTCTAAAGTGTTTGTAGACTGCTGAATATTACCCTGCGAAAATTGTTGAGTTATCGACTTTTGCTGAGTACCACTTCCCGTTAAATTAGTTTGTAAGGGCGTAGTGCTGAAAATATCTCCAAATTCAGCTCTACTTTTCTTAAAGCCGGATGATCCAACATTTGCTATGTTGTTTGAGGTAGTAGAGATATCAGTTTGGGCACCTTTTAAACCGGTAAGTGCTGTGAAAAAAGACATGTTTAACTCCTATTGAGCGGTTTTATATTTCAAAGAGGGCAGCAATATTTGTGCCAAATTAATTCAGTTCGTTTATCTTGCTAAGTTCTCATCTAAAGTTGACTGCTGAAGACACATCTAAATCTCCATAGTCTTCAACATTGAGAAGAACCTGTTTCGTTTCTCCAGACCCGACTGAGGCAGAGATAACCTTTGAGTAAATAGATGGACTTAGCTGTTCTGGGCCCGAGCCAGTATCTATCATGGCCTCAATCTTTATTCTTTTATTGCCCTCTAGTATTTCTTCCGGAATATCAGACCATTTAAATCCTACCAAGCCAGCTGATCGAGGACCAAGCTCCTCTTTGTATAGCTCTGCATTAGTGTCAGCATCTCGATAAGTTAGCTGGGTTAAAATAGTAGAGTCAGGCAGGTCTAATACACCATGAAGCTCTCCATTTTCATCTGCCCTACCAATATTTCCCGGAACTAAAACAGAATGACCCAGAAGGTTTGAAGCAGTAGCAATTCTTGCCTGATCGAACTCCTCAACGAGTTTGCCAATTGAAGAGTTCATTTCTTGAATTCCAGTTACCGTGGAAAACTGAGCCATTTGAGCAATAAAGTCTCCATTATCCATAGGTGCAAACGGATCCTGATTTTGTAATTGCGTTGTCATTAATTTCAAAAAATCAGATTGACCTAACTTGTCGCTGTTTGCCTTTTGGGCGTCACTTTGCTGTGTCAAACCTAACTTTTCAAAAAGAGCGGCTTGTGCGCTATTTGGATCGATTGTTGTCATGATGGCTCCTATTTACCCATATTAATCGTGCGCATCATTAGGCCTCTAAGGGTGCTAATGACTTCCACATTATTTTCATACTGGCGAGACGCTTCTAACATCTCGACCATTTCTTCCTCTGTATCCACTGCTGCAGTATATATATAACCGTCTTTATCCGCCTTCGGATGCCCGGGTTGATATGATTTATCGGGAGCTCGATCTATTGCGACAATGTCAACAACGTCTACCGAAGAAACTCCAGATTTTTGTAGATCGTCCGCATATATAGTTTTAAACACCGGCTTAATAGCTCGGTATGCTTCTGCTTCTGACGAAGCTACTGACCTAGCATTAGCGAGATTACTTGCAACCGTGTTAAGACGTACCATCTGGGCCGACATACTTCTTGCAGCAATGTCAAAAACATTTTTAATATCGGCCATTTTATTCACCCTTAATAGCTGACATCAGGCCAGATATCTTTCGATTTAGAAATTCTAATGAAGATTGGTAACGCATAACATTTTCAGAAAACTGCATTTGCTCAACATGGAGCTCTACAGTATTTCCATCTTTTGAGGGCGTAACATTTTGTCTAAACTTTACACCTTGCTCATTTGGTCCAAATGTCATTTTAAAATGCCTTTGGTTCGAAGTATTAACTTCACCAAACCCCATTTTATTATTGAGCATTTCTGTGAAATCTAAATCTTTTGCTTTGAAATTTGGAGTTCCGGCGTTTGCTATATTGGAAGACAAAATTTCATTGCGCTTAGATCTCAGTGCCAGAGATTCAGAGTGTACTTTGAGATGACCTTCTATAAATTTCAATTTTTTGTCCAAATTTGCGTTGATTTGGTTCAAATATTGCAAGTAGTGTGCCAACATGATGGAGAGTTAAAATGGAAGATCAAAAAGAAGAAGTTCTTACGCCATATACCTTAGCAGATCGTAACGAGACGCTTGTAAAATACGCAAATTTTTCTTTTACAGCAGCGTTAGAAGAAGTAAAAGGCGAGCTAAAAGTAGAAAAAGATTTCCACAAACGACTTGGTTTATTGGCAGCTCAAAGCTGGATTTTAAGAAAAAAATTGTACGTTGCCCTGCATGATCCATACATATCAGCCTTGAGCGAGATTGAGGATACAGATATTTTTGATGGATTAGACGAGGATGATTATAACGATTATGATAGTCTTTTCGATGAAGATACCCCAGAGGTTAAGATCGAAATTTTAATTCTAAAAGAAACTACGATTGGTGGGAAGAAAATTGCAAAAGACACAATTGTCGAAATAGAAGAAAAAGAAGCAAAAAACTTGATAAAAGCGGGTAACGCAAAATTAAATTCCGAGTGAGTAGCGAGATTCTACAGTGGAGTTCATCGGAGATGATAATTTAGGTTTGTATATATGAAAACTACCTATAAAACTGGATATCTCCAGCTCAAGTCATAAATTTCGAGAGACAGACCAGAGTTTCTCATTGTCGCTTCACCATTATTGCCCTCTAAGTATCTTGAGGTGCTCAGAAAAAAAGAAGCTGGACGTGGTGAGTTAGGCAAACATAATAAGTCTTTTAATTCATCAAAACTAATTTCAGATAAATTCACAAAAGCAGAAGCAACCGGTCTATTTTTTGAGAACTTAATTGATCCTATCGGGCCGAGGTCTTGGTTTTGTCGCGAAAAAATTATTGTACAATTTACCTTTGGAATTTCTGAAATATCGCAGGATACCGATATTTTCGAAGTATCTCGCATACCACTCTTTATTATATCACTGCTTAACAACGTTAAATGTAATGAAAATTCTTTAATTGGCCTTCCATGCTCAATGTCACGCATTAACTTGGCCCTCAATTAATTCGCGCAAGGCTTTAACTGCTGCTGATTTAATTTGCGAAACTCTACCAGTTGAAACTGAAAGTACCTCGGCAATTTCATACACATTTAGCTCTTCCACATAGTACAGTTGTAAAACGAGTAACTGCTGTTTGTTCAAGCGCTCTATATTTTCTCGCAATATACTTTTTAACTCTCCATTTAGGATCTTCTCTTCAACACTTGGATCACCTGAGAATAAGAAATCACCATATGCTTCTGTAGCTTCCTCTATGCTTTGATGTTTGCTCGCGGCAAAATCATGTTTCCACGACATTAATTCAGATACTTCAATTTTTAGTTCGGATGCTACTTCTTCTGCCTGTGGCAGCCGCTTGTGCTCAATCTCTAATTTTCTACTTGCCTTATCAAAATCCTGCTTTCTCTTGATAGTACCCCTGCATAAATTCGATGACTTTCGTAGAAAGTCAATTATCGCTCCCTTAACACGCAAACGTGCATAATTTTCGAATACAACACCTTCATGTGGTTGATAATTATGTGCTGCTTCAATCAGACCAACCATTCCAATTTGAAGTAAATCTTCAATCTCCACAACTTGGTGTACACGACCTAGATAATAATATGCAATCTTTTTAACGATACTCATATTTTTGTTTATAAGCTCGTTTTTATCATCAGATTTTTGCGTGTAACCGTGCATCAGAGTTTTACCTGTTTCATTTATCAAAAAATCTAACGCTATTTGTTTGAAAGGACTGCACACGTTCGATATTCGTCACTATTTCGGATAGTCGTGCGTTTAATTGTGCGTCCGCTTTACTATTTAGAATAAATGGTTTTCTTGTTAAGATTGAGTTAGCGACAAGTTTACTATTTGGAAGCCAACCCAAATTAATTAGTTCAACATCTAAAAACTGTGATACGATTTTCTGGAAACTCTTAAAGCTATTGTTAGCATCCTTCGCATCTTTAGCCATATTGACAACTATGGAAACTCTTTCCACCTTCTTTTCTAAATTTAAAGCTTTTATAAATGCATAAGCATCCATAAAGCTGGTGGGCTCGCCAACTAAAACAATTATAATTTTGTCACATGCTGCAGCAAACTCCACACTGGAATCCGAAGCACCTGCAGGAGTATCCACAAAAAGAAAATCAATTTCATTTTCGATATAATCGAGAGATTTAATTACTTCCCAGCGCTTCTTACTATCAATATTCATCAATTCTAAGACGCCCGAGCCACCTGGTATTAACTTAAGTCCAGATGGTGTGTCATGTATCAACTGATCAATTTTACCGGTACCATCCAAGAGATCACTTATGCTGGCAGAAACTTTCTGATCCAACATTATATGAGCATTCGCTAAGCCAAAATCCGCATCCAGCAAAGCCACCCGTTTTTTGTCTAAGCAGAGCTTAACCGCACAATTTACAGCAAGCGAAGTCTTACCAACACCACCTTTACCACTTGCAATTGCAATTGTATCTACCATGTCTATAAAATCTCTTCTTTAAGTTTTTTTAATAGGTAGGCTTCAATTTGATCGATTTTTGAGTAATATGCACCGTCTTCTACCTTATCCATACCCGAAAAAAACATACATTTATTTTCTAGTTCTATCATGGCAGCTATTTCGCCCACAGAGAGATCATAAAGATCTAATTTAGTGAAAGCCCAATACTGTTTTTCTGATAAATTAATCTTAAATTCCTTTTTCAACCGCTCGTAACTACTACCAACCGGCACCGTATGAATAACGCTAATCTTTGCTTCGGGATTAGCTTTGCAAAGATCTATTAAAATAAGATTTAAGTCAATTTCTTGATTTGAGGTGTCAATTATTAAAGCTTGCTGCTTTGAACTGTCGTTTTTGTCTTTAGAAAGATTGAGATTTTTCACCGCAGCCATCAATTTTCTTTTATTTTGGTCTGAAAACGCAATATATTCCTTATTTTGGTTATTTTTCTTTTGAAGCGAAATAAATTTATCAGCAAAAGTACTTTTTCCAGAACCTTTTGCACCAGTAATTATGAAGATATCAGAACTTTCAAAATGGTTGCATTTTCCATTTACAAAGGCTTTTGCTAATTTTCGAACGGCAACTGCCATCTCGGTTTCATTAGATAAATCATCAAAAATATTTAATGCCGACGGTCTAAAACCAATTACCCGTAGCTTATCTAAAGTTCCAAATTCAATCGGCTCTTTATCGTAATTTTCAACCAACAGCCTTAATTGTGATAGTTCCTCAGAAATTTTTTCTATTCTGTTGGTTACCTCAGGATATAAATCACCGGGAGTATTTAGATCCATGCTGTTTCTTGCTTCTCCAACTTTTCTATTCAAAACAGCAGAAAAGTTATCCTGCCGATAAATATCGCCTAAAATTAATGGTTTAGTTTCTTTGTTTGGCTTTACAACTTCTTCATCCGTAGCAGTAATTTCGATCTGCCCGTCAATTCTCTGCGTTGAAATGATAAGTGCATCATCACCTAAACGTTTTTGGACTTCTTCCATTGCTAGAGCACTATCTATTGCCCTTACCGTAATCTCCGCCATTTACTTTGCCTCCATTACAGAATGTTGAATTACTCGGTTTCTTCCGAAGTATCAGTTCCACCAACCGTGTAAGCTATTTCTACACTACGGTTTTCGGGTAGTTCAGTAAAGCTTAGAACATTTACAGCCGAAAGTTGAGCCCGAACAAATTGAGCAACATGTCGTCGGATTTGTGGCGCTACTATGAGAAAAATTGCCTTGTTTTCGCGACTTAGTGTTTCTGTTGCATCATTAAGGTTTTGCAAGATCTTTTTTGCTAAGGCACCATCTAGAAGCAGCATTTTTTCATCTGGGTTCTGCCGGACCGCAGTTAAGATCATCTGCTCTAGTTCTGGAGCTAAAGTAATCAAAGGAAGTGTGTCTTTAAATTTAGTTAACTTTTGGATTAAAAGCGGTATTAATTTAGGTCGAATTGCTTCTGAAATGTCATCGTTAGACATTTTTTGAATATTCAAGCCGCCAAGTTCAGTAAGTATTACCTGCAAATCTGAGATTGGAACAGCTTCACTCAGTAGATTTTGCAGTATGCTTGTTAACTGATGCAAAGGAACCAACTTGGGCACAACAGACTGCACGAGGTTTGGCTGTGAAGACTCCAAATTGTCAAGCAAGTCTTGGACTTCATCCTGCCCCAAAAGCTCAGCAGAAAAGTTATTCAGCACCTGGCCAACGTGCGTGATTAATACTGACGTTGGATCGATTGTAACATAACCTTTTGATTTTGCATCAGTTGCTAATTCAGGCTCGATCCAGTAGGCCTCAACGCCAAACGATGGCTCCGTGACTTTTGTACCGACAAGCTCAACTTGCACGTCATCACCTGGTATGGCTAAGATTTTATCATAGAAAATGAGATCATCAGCTACAATTTTCTCCCCAATCTTGATTTGGTATTGAGAGGGTTCCAAATCTACATCATCTCTAATTCGTATACCAGGAATTACAAAACCTAATCGCTTCGAAATTTCCTTACGTAATTTAGTTACGCTGGGAACGAGGCTATCTTCGTTCTCTTTAGACACGAGGCTCACTAATCCATAACCTATATTTAGAGAAATTTTTGATGCATCTTTAACCGAATTGACGTCAAAATCAGAGGTCTCGTCTTCACTTTCAGTCTCTGACTCTTCATCACTTTCGTTCATCAATGATTGCTCCTTTCTTCGCGAAAAGAATGCTAATAAGCCTGCAATTGCAGCAAAAAAGAGAAATAGTTGATTGGGCATACCTGGAACTAATCCAAGAGCGAGAATAACTAGAGATGTAGGCATCCATGCTGCAGATAGGTTTACCTGCTTTGTTATGTGCTCAGACATATTTTGGGCTGACGACACTCTTGTCACAATAATTGCTGTAGCTATTGATAACAATAACGAAGGTATTTGAGCGACTAATCCATCACCAATAGAAAGAAGAAGGTAAGCTTCTGCAGCTTGACCGATCGGCAAATCATGTTGAACAAGACCAATTATTAAGCCGCCGATAATGTTTACGAGTAAAATTAAAATGCCGGCTATCGCATCCCCTTTAACAAATTTTGACGCACCATCCATAGAGCCGTAAAAATCTGCTTCCTTAGTAACCTCTTCTCTTCGAGCTTTTGCCTCATCTGGAGTTAGAATGCCTGCATTTAAGTCAGCATCAATTGCCATTTGTTTTCCAGGGAGTGCGTCGAGAGTAAAACGTGCCGATACCTCAGAAACACGCCCTGCACCTTTCGTTATTACGACAAGGTTGATAATCACCAGGATCGAGAAAACGAAGATACCGACTGCATAGTTTCCTGAGACAATAAACTCACCAAAAGCCTCAATAACTTTTCCAGCTGCATCTGGACCTGTATGCCCATCTTTTAAAACAATTCTAGTTGACGCTACATTTAAGCCCAGGCGGAGTACTGTAGCAATGAGGAGAAGGTTTGGAAAAGAAGAAAAATCTAAAGGCCGATGCGTATGCATCGCAACCATTAGGATCAATAGCGATAAGGTGATATTCAAAACAAAAAAGGTATCTAGTAAAGCAATGGGAAGCGGTAATACCAGCATTGCTACAAGAGCTATTATCCCAAATGGTAACAGTGAGTTAACAAAATTTGGCCCAATGCCTTTCAAAGTTATCGATTGCGTTTCTTGCATACTTAGTTTAATCCGCCTTGTGTCAAATTTTTGAACGTCTAAGACACTGTTTTTATTAATAAATTATAACTTTTTTTCATCTTTTCTTAATACTTGATATTTATAAGCATTAAGTGTGCCAATCATCATTTTGGATTTTAACTCAACAATTTACATAGCCTAATCAGCACTTACGATATTATTAGGCAAATTTAAATTTTCTATCCATAGAAAGGATGGCACATAAGTTGCTTTGTTAGAGAAAGTAATTTTAAGGATGAAAAGATGTTCTCAGTACATAAATGGAAACCGTTTATTTTAGTTTTATCTAGCACCATATTGTTGACGGCCTGTTCTATAACAAATCCTCTTACCCAACAGGCTTTCTCTTTAAATTCTGAGAGAATTAATCAAATTACTCCAGGAGCTGGAATAACTAGTTCTACTAGTTTACTGAATGAGCGGAGAGACGCTGAAACATCCAAGTATTACGTTCCTACAATTACTGCGGTTGGTTTTTCGTCAATTGCCATTCAACCATCCAAAAGTTTAAACCAACGAAGATTAATGGCTATGCGTGCCGCCAAATTAGACGCCTACCGAAGTCTGACAGAACAAATTCACGGTATTTATATTCAGGGCGAGACCACTGTAGGTGAAGCTGTACTAACTTCAGATAAGTTGGGAGCAGCACTTCGCGGTACCGTTATGGGTGCTAGAACGGTAAAAATTGAACCAACAGGTAGTGATACATATCAAGTCGAACTATCTGTCAGCCAAACGCACATTGACCGGCTTTTAAAATCTTATCGTCGAGGACTTCTTTAATTAGTCATTTGTGAGCTATGAAATTTATCAAGTTTATATCCGTTGCACTTATCATCCTCCAATTTGCTGTTGGAAGTGTTCAGGCAGCATCTACGGTTATATCAGAAGGTTTTGCGGCGATTACATCTGATATTCACTTAAAAGAGTACAGAAAGCGCGCTATCGAAAACGCTTTGCAAAATATTGCTTTTGATAGAGAGCAAGCGTTAACTAGTTTCACAATAATTGAAAATGGCCAAATGCTTCTTGATCAAGTCAGGTCAACCTCAAAGGCAGGTATCTTAAGCTATAAAATTTTAAAAGAAGAAAAAAAAAATAAAACTTACTATGTGAAAATTGAAGCGGTAGTACAAGACGCTAATAATGATGGTGAAGGTCAAATTAAATCAGACTTTTGTCGACAGACTAACATATCTAAGATTAACCTAGACCTGGCTTTGTATCTTGACAGACAGCAATTTCCACCTTGGATGAATTTGGATATTAATTGGCTAAAATCTGAAATAAAAAAGGCTAACCTTAAACCCAAGCTTTCATTTGTTTCTGCCAACCGACCAACAAGCAGCAATAATGATCTTTACACCCTTTTTGAGAAAAATGACACAAACTTAGATATTCAAAATTTATATCAAATAAACTTGATGCTAAAATTAGATAAAGCTCAGAATGAGACTTTCTTTGTACAAAACAAAAAGCTCAGCATGGCGTTTACCTCAGAAATTTTGAGAAACGGGCGGATTATCGAAAATGGTACTGAAAACTTCGACTTTGTAATTGCAAAGAAATTTGGAACAGGTATTCCGGTTCAAAATAACAAAAAAATCTGGCAATCTCAGAAAAAGCAGATCGCATCTGTAATAATTTCTGAACTTAACCAGCGGCTTAACCAACTTAAGTGTATGCCTATTAGAGCCAAACTTAAGCAAACGAGAGCTAAATATTTTATACAGTACGGAACAATTGATGGAATAAAAGAAAAAGACATTTTTATTCTAGAAACGCCTGAAACACAGAAATTTTATTTCAAAGTAACAGATCTTGGAAAGGCAGAGACATTCCTAGAATTAATCTCTCAAGCCGGAAATATTGAAGTCAAAGACGGTCATACCGTAAGAATTGTTGAGGGCTTATGAGATTTTTATATGCTATAATTAATTATCGTTTACTACTCATATTGATATCTTTTTGGCCAATGTTATCTCAGGCTGGCGATATTCTTTATGGTAAAGATATTAAATACCAAGCTTCAAAATTTTTCAAAGAAATTGGTATAACTGGTGAAATACTTACTTCTGATAGACGTGCGTTTTTTAGTTGTACAGAAGACTTAGAATTCAGCCCACACGTTCAAAATGATTGGCGAACTGTACGAGCAACATGTAAAAGCCAAAATTGGCAATCAATTCTTCGAACCACCGCAGTGGCACCCAACGACACTTTTGAAAAGAAACAGGGTGGTTCATCTTTATCCCAGGTCGTGAGTATCGTAAGTAATATGTCAAAAGGCCAAATCATTGGCGAGGAAAATCTAGCGCTTGTCTCCATGCCCAATCAAAAAGTTTTCGAGGGCTTTACAAGGATTGAGGATCTGGTTGGTAGAAAAGTCACTAATAATCTAGCGAAAGGCACTATTTTAAAGCCACGTCACGTGAAATTTAGGTTAAATGTAAATAAAAATGATACTGTCCTAATTATTTTAGGTAACAGTAAATTATCGATCACTACCTATGGTATTGCATTAGCATCTGGGCAAAAGGGTGATTTAATCACAGTAGAAAATATAAAATCAAAGAAAACATTCAAAGCTATTGTATTAGATGAAAAAAAAGTTACTCCTTTAGCTAACATGTAAAAGGTTTGCGTCGTATGAGTACTCGGAAGGAGTAAAAGAAATGGTAGACTCAGTTAGAAATAGTCCTAATTTGGGTGGTCTGACTGTCCACGATCAGAAGAGATCAAATGTTTCTGGTGGTCAAGCAAGCCAGTTATCTGAAAATGGAAACGCGCAAGCTGATAAGTCTTCAGTAAGCATTGATTTGTCTCTTAGTGAGAAAGTCAGTTCGTTAGCGGGCTCGCCTCCTATTAATATGGAGCTTGTTAATGAAATTCGTGAAAAGGTTGAACAGGGAAGATATCCTATTGACCTAGACACAATTTCGTCGAAACTGTTTGAGAGCATTCAAGACGCGGAAGGCTAGGTAAAAATATGGATATAGATAAGCTGCTCGAAACCATCGCAGTAATCTCACAAATCCTCAATACGCCTAGCCTTACGACCCAAATTGATAAAGACCCAGACTTGGGGATTAAAGTAAAAGAATTTGAAACGCTTGTTGAAAAAATTAGGGCTCAACAGGGCGATTTTTCTGTTTCTAATGAAAACTTTAAAAAGATATTCAATGAACTATACTCGCTCATCGTAGAAATTGATAATTACTGCGATTTAAATTTACGGAAGTTAAATTTTTTGAATAACTTGAAGCCTTTAAGTTAATCAGTTTTAATTATGTTTTCAAAAACTTTTTGAGCTTCTTCTTGTTGCGCCAAAACTTCTTCCAGCGTCATCTGGCTAGACGCTTCCTCAAGAAATTCATTAGCTCTTTCCTCACCGTAGGCTTGCGAAATGGATAACCAAAGGTATGCTGGCTTATTTTGTGCTTCAACAAATAAACCTAAGTAAGTTTTCCCAAGTTTTAGCGGAGCAGCCTTATCACCCGCCTGAGCTATTAAAAGCATCTCATCAATAATAGTTTGCGCAACGGAGTTACGGAGTTTCTCGTCAATCAAGTCATAGATGATGTTTACTCTATTAATAGCAGTTTCGTGATCATTTAGATGAGCTTGCCAGGACCAATACAAAGCTAATCTGTAATTTTTAGGGACGCCTAATCCATTTGAGTAAAGTAATGCTAAATTAAATTGTGCCTCAGGAATTCCTTGATCAGCTAAAGTTGAAAAAATTTTATACGCTTCAAAAAATCTTTTTTTCTCAATATGTTTTACTGCCGTTTTAAAGTCAGAATCAACGGAGCTTTTCTGATGGCTCTCGGCACCTAACATTGTTGAATAAAATATAAGCAAGCATGTGAACAAAATATTTTTAAACATTACTCTTCCGCCACCATAATCAGTTTTAACTCAAGAATTTTTCTTCTTTTTTTATTTCCGTTTTCATACACGACAACTTTTGGTCTGCTTTTATCTTTCTTCATAAATTCAACAGATATATGATCCGGCAAATAAACGCCACCACGCTCAAGTATTTCTTCTGGATATTCATAAAATGCTTCCAAAAAGCGCTTGTCTATCCACGTTCTTGCCAGTGCCTGACCCAACACCTCAGGAAGAAACTCCTGAATTTGATCCTCAGTTTCCAATACAATATCCTGATCACTAAACCGCGATAAATCCTGTTCGTCAAGATAATCTAAGACTGGTCGAGATTGAGATCTCTTCTTTAAAATGAATCCAATTTTTTTCTTTATGATATCAAACAAACGAATGTCCTCGGAAAGCCACACCAATCAGTAGCAATAGAAATAGAGTGATTTAAAGTAGAAATATAACAGCTTGCATAGTAACATAAACCAAATTCGTTAGACTATTAAAGGCAAATAGTTATTGAAACCATTAGATAAAAAAATAATTGGACAATCCCCTTCTGCAGTTCAATTAAAAAAAATGATTGCACTCATTGCCCCTTCTGACGCTCCAGCGATAATTTACGGCGCCACTGGTTCAGGGAAAGAACTAGTCGCAGAGGCACTACATGAAGAAAGTAGAAGAAAGGGACGGTTTGTTACAGTCAATTGTGCTGCAATTCCAAAGGAATTAATTGAGGCAGAGATATTTGGCTTTGAAAAAGGTGCTTTCACTGGTGCCGTTAAATCAACGACCGGTAAATTTGAGCAAGCTCAAAAAGGCACACTATTCTTGGATGAAATTGGAGACATGCCGGCTGATCTTCAAACTAAACTCCTGAGAGTATTAGAAAATTCGGTAATTTCGAAAGTTGGAAGTAATTCAGAGGTAAAATTAGACGTTAGAATTATATGCGCGACACATAAAAATCTGAATGAAATGGTTGCTAGCAATAAATTTAGAGAGGACCTGCTTTTCAGATTAAATGTTTTTCCAATTGATGTCCCCGATCTATCCCAACGCCATGAAGATATACCAGAAATAATTGAGCACTTTATTGAAAAGAAAAGCTTAAAAAGTGGTTCTACCTCCAGACCAATTTTTGATGCAAAAGCACTTGAAGTTCTGCAAAAGTATGACTGGCCTGGTAATATTCGAGAGGTCCGGAATATTGTAGAAAGAGCGATTGTTTTTTTTCCAAAAGCAAAGATATCTGATGAAGATGTTAAAAAGTATCTCCTAAGAATTGACAGTGATATCGTTATCAGAGCCGAGGAACAGGATGCGATTTGGTCTGAGTTAGATGAATTAGGTAAAAATTTATCACCTCCTGAAAAGATATTAGCAGACGTCAATCCACCATCTCCAAAAGATTTTGCCAATTGGTTTGATACAAATAACTCTGTTGATTTGAGGTCACTCCTGCGTGATATTGAAATAGTTTTTATAGAAGCCGCAATGGACAGAAATGGCGGGAACACTAGCGAGGCAGCCAAGGACCTTAAATTAATAAGAACAACTTTAATTGAAAAAATAAGAAAATATGGAATTTAAAACTATTTCTGCTTTTTCCAGGCTTCAACAAAATTTTCAAGAAGTGTTTTCGTACTATTAAACTGTGACATCGACTGTTCCATGTCTCCAAACTGTGTTGTGTACCGTGTTGTAAGTAACTTTTCTCTGGCAGCTAGATCCACCAATTTTTTGGCGATGTCAGTATTGGAAGTTTTATAGGAAGTTTCAGCAGTTTTTATTGTTGAACTGGCAGATAGAATTGTTTCCGTTAAGTCCACCATGCTTTGACTAAAACTTTTTCCAACAAAAACATTAAAGGCTGATGGGCTTGCATCGGTAGTATCAATTACAAGGCCAGGATAAGTTACAGAACTAAATCTACTTCCACCGTTGTAATCAGACCGAACTAAATTCGTCGTACCAAATTTCCACGTACTAGTACCTGAATCATATTGCACCTCATAAGTTCCAGAAGGAATTTTTGTGAATTGAGACATTGTCGCAGTTGCTGTCACCACACTGGTAGAAATATTGTCATCTTTAAGTGCAGAAAAATATTCTGGATTGTTTGTATAAGTTTTACCAAATGTAACTTTATCAAAGAAATACTCACCAGATGAATTAGTTTTTATACCCAAATTAGATAGGTAAATATCTTTGTCAGCATGACCTTTAAGCGCAGTAATTGTGAGTGATTTTAATTGCGACTTAAGCCTTCCAACAGCCGGATCCATTACTAATGGCCCATTATTGTCACCCTCTACATCTATATAAGTAAGACGGTCTAGCTCTTTTTTATAATCATTAAGTGTACTTATTACTTTTTCAACTGTGGCTTTAACACTTGCCTCACTCCTCGCTGCTGTGTACTGAACCGATCCGGTGTCATCCGCTTTCAGATCAATGGTTACGCCTTGTATCAAGTCAGTGATAGAATTGGTCGTTCGAGATACCTCAACTCCATCCAATTTAAAGTTTGAGTCGGCAGCGAACTGGGTAAATCTGTTATTATCTGAATTTCCTCCTGGATATGCAGGCGTCTCCCATCGACTTGCCCCGCTTGCAGTAATTTGGAAACCACTATTTTTACCCGTCGCTGAACTCGATACAACAATTGAGTAGACTTGATTGCCTGAACCATCTTTGCCGGTGTTCACAAGTGAAGCCGATATACCAGTCACAGCATTTAGTTGAGAAACCACCGCTTGTAAGTTTCCGGATAAAGTAATAGCGGCAGAGGTACCGTCATTAGCCGTAAAAGCATACGCATCAACCTGAGTAAATGTGTAATCACTGTCAGTAAATGCCTGAGAAGCTCGGAAAACATCGTCTACTTCTACAGGCAAACCATGAAAGCCGTCAGCATCTGTTGGGTCGTTGGGATCCCTAGTGTAAGTATTGAAGCCATTTCCATCAGTACCCGCGCTTCCAGATCTAGTTGTCACCTTATAAGTTTTACCACTCTCAACGGTGCTTGAGGCAGAAGATCCCGCAGTACTTGTCTGCGCCCAAGAACCAAGTTTGATCGTTACGGCTTGGTTATATGGACCAGTCAGATCTGTAAAACCAGGTAGTTCAAATACCATCTTTTTTGCAATTGTTATATTAGAAACAGAATTGATACCGGCAGCCATTTTTGTCTCGTCTGTCGCAGTAAAGGCTACAGATGCGGCTTTAGATGAAGAAACAGAATAATACTTATCGTCCGTAACAGCCGTAAAAGCAGTTTTAGTAGTTAACGATTTTGAATTAAGAAAACCAATCCCAGTTATTGCATTATCGTTTTTTGTTTGCTTAGAGGTGTGAATTGCTTTTTTGGGCTCAATTTCAGCCGCAACAATGGATGTGACTAGCTCAGAGATATTAAAACCTGACCCGCCTTTGTTTACCAAACTAAGATAATCTGGTTTAGCAATTTCCACCATAAAGATTTACCCTTCAAAAAACAGAACGACCATTTTCATGAGACTTTAGTCTTCATATGAAATTTCAATTTCAATGCGTCTATTTTTTTCTCGGCCAGAGGCAGTAGCATTATCTGCAACGGGTTCCATTTCACCTTTACTGACTGCCTCAAGACGATCACCACCAATTAATCCAGTGTTCTGGATGGCCTGAACCACACTGGCTGCTCGGCCAGCGCCTAAATCCCAATTATCTCTGAATTGTCCATTAGAAATTGGTACGTCGTCAGTGTGCCCTGTGACTTTTATCGAGCTGTCCGGGCTCATTGCCGACAGCGCAATTCGGTCAATAATTCTTTGTGCCTCTTCTGTAAGATCAGCAGTACCAGAAGGAAATGCCCCTCCAGACCCCACGGTTACGAATACTTTACCTTCTCTTTGCTCTACTTCAATCAGACCTTGGTCAATCTGCTCCTTAAGAGCAACGGTAAGTTCTTCAGTGGTTCTCGATGCTATTCTCTCTTCCTCACCTTCGGATGATGAACCGCCCTGCCCTTGCCCATCTTGCGGCAAGCTTTCATCAATCCCCGCAGCAAGTTTCTCAAGTTCCTGTTCAACGCCTCCAAACAAAACTTCACTTTCCGATGCACCCGATTTTTCTCTAGCTTCATTTAATGCTTCAAGCGTTTCCGCTATCATTGTACTGACGTCTTCATCTGAGGTTTTTTCTTCCGGAAAATTAATTACGACATTTTCACCAAGTGTCTCTACTGTCACTTCACCGGTATCGATAGCCTTCTTCAGTTGCTTAGCTAACTCTTGGGCATCAAGCTGCTCCTCACCTTCACCGCCAGCTCCTTCAAAATCAGACTGGCTTTTCTTTTCATCACCCGTTCCTTCAGGTGATTTTTCTGTCTCAGTTTTTAGCTCCAATTCAGGCTTTTGAAGTTCTGTCGTATCCTGTCTTAAGGTAGTTGAAATAGAGGGATCTGGATTAGGACTAAAATTCAATTCAATTACTGTCGTACCTTTTGGTTGCTCAACCACAGGTACAACCTTTTGGACACCAAACGCTTCTTTTAGCGACCCAGAAATTTGTTTAAATTTTGGTACATTAAATTCAGCAAAAGATAAGATTAGAACGAAAAACGCCATAAGAAGTGTCGCCATGTCGGCAAATGTTGCCATCCAAGCGGGCGCACCCGCTGGGGGGCATTTAGGACAGTCTTCTTCGTCCTGTTCTTCGTCGTCTAATGCTTCTTCCGCCATTCTATGTTCGCTCTTATATTAAGTTCTTAACTTCAACTTACGCGTTAGGCCGCTACTTCAAACTTACTTTGCAATTTGGGTGGAAGGGCTGATGCCATTTGATCCTGAATATTACGCGGCGATTCACTTCTCGCAATACCTCGTAGCCCTTCTAACACCATTTCTCTATAAACAACTTCGTAAGCTGAGTAGTACTCTAGTTTGCCCACAATTGGCATAAACATAACGTTCGCTACAAATGCTCCGTAAAGGGTTGTAAGCAAAGCGACCGCCATCGCCGGTCCAATTGACTTCGGATCACCCATGTTCCCAAGCATCAACACAAGTCCAATTAAGGTCCCAATCATACCCATGGCAGGTGCTAAATTCACCCAACCTTGCACAGCGCCTTGTTGGGATTCATGTCGTGCCTTCATGGACGCAATCTCGGATTTCATTTGTTTGACTAATTTTTGCTCATCAGCACCATCGACAAGCATTTGCATACCCTTTTCAAAGAACTTGTCGGGCACTGGCTGCCCCTCAAGAGCCATCATACCGTCTTTACGCGACATAGCCGCTAATTCAACCATGCGCTCAACACACTCATCTAGCTTTGCTGCTTTCGGCATGAACGCTTTTGCCATAGCGCCGAAGTGCCCCAAAAAAACCGGAAGTGGATTTGAATACATAACGCCAAAGAATGTACCACCAAAGACAATTAGGATTGACTGGGTATCAATAAACGGAGCAACGCCCCCGCCAGCAATCATGGCGGCTAAAATCATTCCAACTGCACCTATAAGTCCAATTAACGAAGCTAAATCCATTATAAAACTCCAACTATTTCAATCGTGTATTCAAGAATCGTACCATTTAATTAATTTAAATGCTAATAAACGGTATATATTATTGATTATAGTGTATAAAGGTGATTAATCAAAATGAACTATCTGAAATTGTTACTAATAATTTTTCCATTAGCAGTGTCCTCGCCAGCTAATGCTCAATTCTTTGAAGAAGATCATTTAATCACGGATGTACGTAATAATATAATTTGGCTTCGGTGTTCTGTTGGGCAGACGTGGGATGGTGACTCAAAAACATGTACTGGCGAACTTGTGAAACTAAATCATGATGAAATTGAGATTGCTCTGCAACAAGCGTCAGAACAACTCGGTGGTGAGTGGCGCCTTCCGACCTTGGATGAACTAGAAAGTCTGGTTTGCGAGGAATGCGAACCACCAAAAATCAAGAAAAAATACTTTCCAAATATTTCTCCAGAGGCTTATTGGACGAGCAAAAGAAATTTTTTAAACCGAAAAATGGTCTGGACTGTCAACTTTATGACGGGACATAATTACTCCCGGTTCCATGCTTATCAACAATTACCAGTTTTATTTGTTAGAGATCGCTAGCTCAGGCCAACAAGAGCTAAAATAATCACCAGTCCACAAATTATTGCGGCAGATATTTCTATAACCTGAGACTTTGCCTGTTTGACATTTGAAATATAAGAAGCCCGTGTTTTTTCCACCATATCATTATAAATTCGAACAGCACTTTCGTAAGCATCAAGATAATATGCCTCTAAGTCGTGAAGATGTAGGTCTTTAAAATACTCACTATTTTTTCCCTTCATAAATGTCTCAACGTCATGTGCCATCTCTTCAGTCAAATCAAACGATCGCGGTAAAAGCACCCCTTTAAAAAAAAGAAAAGGCGCTTCTGGATACATCGGTACGATCGGTCTGTGGGGTAATGCTTGAATGAACATAAACAAGCATTTTAATTCATCTGCAAGAGAAAACGCGTTCACCATTTCGTAATGACTGAGTTCTCCATTATTCATTGCCTTGACAGAATTTATCATTTTTAAAGCAAATTCCGAACTTTCCACGTCAGGTTTTTTTTCTTCCTGATGAAGCTCTGATTCATTGCTGTCATTCGTTGGCAAATCACCAACATCAAAATCCATTTCGGCTACTTTTTCCTCAGATGGAGGCATATTTTATAACCTCAAAATTTATAAACTTATATTCATTGCTATATTATAAGACGCACTAAAATACCATATAATAATAAAGAATTTTATAACTAAATTTGGAAAAAAAGGCGGTTTTAACACCGCCTTGAAGTTATTGAGATAGTTATCGTGGTTTTTATATTTGTATGAGCTGTAGTAAACCTTGTTGCCCCTGATTAGCTTGTGCCAACATCGCTGTCGCCGCTTGCTGAAGGATTTGGTTTTTAGCCAAATGCGCTGTTTCCATAGAGAAATTAACGTCATTCACAGTATTAAAACCAAGCTCATATTGTGCGGTTAAATCTGTTGTGTAATTTATAGCACTCTCTATGGCTGCATACTGCGAACCAGCTTGAACACGTGCCGTATTGATCTTCGCTTGAACATCTTCGATTTGAGAAGTGAGCATATTCGTGTCGACAGTACTCTGGAGCAAACCCTCACTAGCGGCATATCTTAGCTGATTGATTTGTTTGTGAACACTACCGGTTGTCCCTAAAGTACCTCGAGCTGTTGCAGTAAAATCAGCATTTACTGCAGCAGTATCAGAAGCAGCACCAAAACTTGTTCCATCTGAAAGTTGTACTTCTACAGTATATTTTACACCCTCAACGATATGTTGGGTTTCAAGACCATTTGCAGCATATAGTGCAGTCTGGGCGGTTGCAGCATCAGCATGACTTAGCTCCGTAGCAAACGTATCAAAATTATGAATATAGAGGTTACTATACGCAATCCTACCAATACCAAAAGTCATCTCAGCATCACGCCCGCCCATGGATACATATTCACTACCCGCAGTTGTCACAAAAACATCCTTGCCT
>CACPPZ010000023.1 GCA_902635985.1 Paracoccaceae bacterium | reverse complement strand
CCAGTCTCCATAAACAACTGGGTGTGTTTGTGTTTTCATCAGCCGAGCATTTGAAATTCCAATTGACTGCAACTTAGATACGACCCATTCACCTGCTTTAACAACATCCTGAAAATGTTCATCCGCAGCCGATACTGATGGAATTGATATGAATGCTCTTAGCTCATCCACAAAACGGTCCTGATTTTTTTCAAGATAGGAATCCCAAGCCATGACTGCTTCCCCTTAGTAGTTTTGAGATATTGCCAAGAAATAGATTGGACTCAAATAGAGAAAGTAAGCAAGCAGAATCCTGAAAAGAACTGAAAGCTTGTTAATTTTTAAAAACACTGTGATTAATATACTTAGGCAATTAAATACTTACCATTTTGGAAAATAGTAATAATGGATATTTCGTTAAAAAACTTGAAAGTAGTGATTTCTGCAGGAGGCTCCGGTATCGGAAAAGCAATCTTGGAAGGTTTCCATTCACAGGGGGCAAAAATTGCAACTTGTGATATTAATTCAGACTTGATTAAGATTTTAAAGGACGAATACCCCGATATTTATACAGAAGTGCTGGACGTTTCGGATGAGCATGAAGTTCAATCATTTTGTTCGAATGCGTTGAATAAATTAGGAGGCCTAGACTGTCTAGTAAACAATGCAGGAATAGCTGGGCCGACCAGTAAAATTGAAGAGATTGACACTGCAGACTGGTCCGAATGTCTAAATGTTTGTTTAACAAGCCAATTTTTGTTCATTAAAAATTGCATACCAAACCTGCGATTAAGCAAGAATGCTTCAATAGTAAACCTCTCTTCCGCGGCAGGTAAAATGGGCTTTGGGCTACGTTCACCTTACGCCGCTTCCAAGTGGGGCGTTATAGGCCTGACAAAGTCACTTGCTATTGAATTAGGTGACGACAAGATACGCGTGAACGCTATTTTGCCTGGGTTAGTAAAAGGCGAACGACAAAAAAATGTTTTAATGGCAAAAGCACAGCGCTTAGGCAAAAGCTTTGCCGAAATCGAAAAAGAAGCATTCTCATTTACATCGATAAAATCATACGTCACTGCCGAGGACATAGCTAATCAGATCATGTTTTTAGCATCACCACTGGGGGCAAGAATTTCTGGTCAGTCGATTGCAATTGATGGTGATACGAAGATGCTGGCCTAACTTAAAAGCCGTAGGAAATAATGAAAAATTATTTTTCTTTTTTACCGACAGCTTTTAAGTTTTCAAACTTTTTCCCAGTTATGGCTTCGAACTCGTTTTCATCCCAGAAACCAATTAATATACCTAACTCGGCTGCTTTCTTTTGAGATTCTAATAATTCCTCGGTTGCAGTAATTCTCGTATGATGACGCATTGCCCAAGACTCAAGAGCAGTCTCTAACCGCAACCTTGCGTCTCGATGCATCACAATTTTTGAGCCTGCAAGGTCTACAAGTTCATCCGGATCTGAAAATAAATCAAATAGGATAGGTTCGAACCCTTCACATCTTATATATTTCCATCGCCCATCAAATATCATTTTTGTGTGGGCTAAATCCTGTGGCTGATCAAGCTCCTTTGCCATTTCAGACCAATGGTAATCATGTTCACTGATAATATAATTTCGAGAAAAGCCTGCCGTTCCAGTCAGAATGGGCGTAAGATCACGCCCCTCAATTATATGCGGCTTGGGCGGACAATCAAAAAGGCTTAGAATAGTAGGCGCTAAGTCAATCATCTCCACGAGATCATTTTTAACGGTGCCCCTAGATTTATCTGAAACCTTTCTCGGGTCGTGTATTATTAGCGGCACCTTTACTGCCATTTCATGATAAAAATCCTTGTCTCCCATCCAGTGATCACCGAGATAATCGCCATGATCAGATGAAAAAATAATAATCGTATTTTCACTTAAATTGGACTTATCCATCCACTGAAATAATCTACCTAAATTGTCATCTAGCTGCTTTATTAATCCCATATAAGCCGGTATTACATGCTCTCGCACTTCATCTCTAGAAAAACATTTTGAAACCCTTGCATTTTGATAAGCACGAAGTAGCGGATGATTGGTCTGCTTTTCTTTATCGGAACGAATTGGGTTATTGATGTCGTCATCTGAATACATTTCATGATAGGGAGAAGGAACAATATATGGCCAATGCGGTTTGATATAGGATAAATGGCAGAGCCAAGGCTGATCACTTTCGCGAGCTTGAGCCATGAAATCCATAGCCCGATTTGTCATATAAGAAGTTTCAGAATGCTCCTCCGGAATATTTGCTGGCAATCTTGAATTTTTCAAAAGCCAGCCTGATAACAAATCTCCATTTTCATCCAACCCAGAATTAGCAAAATCACCCCATGGATTGTCTGAAATATATCCCTTTTCTGCTAAATAATCATCATAGGAAGACCACCGCTGGCGAGCACTATTTGGATGCAAACCATCGTCTCGTTCAAAAGGCATAAACCCACATTCAGAAACACGAACTCCAATTTCACTACTCGGATCAATGCCAAGCCAAGCCATACCTTCAGCATCGGCAACCATATGCGTTTTCCCGACTAAAACGGACTGTATGCCATTTTCTTTTAGATGATCACCAATAGTGCGCTCACCAACCCTAAGCGGCATGCCATTCCAAGTCGAACCATGACTTCTGACATATCTACCAGTGTATGCTGACATTCTAGATGGCCCACAAACTGGAGATTGTACATATGCGTTACTAAATTGAACTCCCCGGCTAGCAAGGGCATCTATATTTGGCGTATGCAAACTTGAGTGACCATAACAACTCAAATAATCATATCTAAGCTGATCAGCCATAATCCATAAAACGTTAGGAGGGGAAGTCATAATTCGTCACCATTAAAATCAATGAGCCTGACCATCAAACAGATAAAGAATTCCGGCACTGATGACATCAACCTAAGTTGTCCTTTAATTTTTTTAAACGTGCTTATTTCTTAAGCGTCGGTGTTTAATTTAGCCTAGTTTTAGAACTTATAAAAGTGGGTTAAGGCTTAAACTAACGATCTCATTATATTTCCAGAAATTGTAATATAGTCTCACTAAGCTAAGATTTAGTTCTCTAATTGTCCTTATAATTAAATCTTAGCCTTAAACGAATAGTCTCCCTATTGCGTTTTTTTAATTTAGCAGAGCCATAAACTATTTAATCAAATCGTTTTGGCTCTGCGATTTTTTTATAAATTTATATACTAAGACATGTATTACTTTCAGAAGGTTAGAGTGATCCAAAAGGAGTAAGCCATCGTATCTAATATAATAAAAGGATATCGCCATGTTCACACCATACTTAAAACCATACTTAATTGGATACGTTAATGAGCATTACGAAGACGTCGACGACCAGTTAGTATTTGCCTATGATGAGGCTCATGCAACAAAAATTGTACTTGAGACTTTCCAAGACGCTAAGTTTGTTTTCCAGTCACGCCCCGTAATAGAACAACAGACTGCAGCTTGATTTAAAAGCATATACAGTTTCTAACTACCAGACGTTGATGTTTTGCAGCAAAATATGTAAGTTACTTGTGCGTATTTATGGCAAGATATCAGAAAATGTTAAAAAAAGTATTCTTCACATCTTTAGTTTTACTGCTTTGCTCTTGTGGAACGACCAAGGGAGTTCTGGATGGCGCAGGCTCTGTTCTTGAAGGCTTAGCGTCTGACGTTCGAAGTGTCGGTGACTATTTGAATTAGCTTTTGAGCCAAGTTTTAAAATAAAAATATCTACCCATACATAACATCCCACCATGGAAGAATTGTGAAAATTAAATGTATCCATTTCTAAGAATGGCAAAAGAGCTATTAGTTAACAGATCTCACCAGCATATATCTGTAGGTGAAATCCATGAATCATCCCACATTTGCTGGCCATGGGATCTTGATTTCTGGTTTGAACTTAATAATGGGCGTGCACTAACATTGTATGACTTAGGCCGTATACCATTTTCGAGCAAGTCAGGCTTTAGCAAGGTCATTTTCAAAAACAGATGGTCAATGACAATGGCGGGCGCAAATGTAAGGTATCGAAAACGTATAAGGGCTTTTGACCGGATACGAATGCAGACCAGAACGGTCTGCTGGGACAAGAGGTTCTTGTACATTGAACAAGCTATGTGGAATTCCCGAAAAGAGTGCGCTGGACATATTATTTATCGCGCAGCCTTTGTAGGGAATAATGGAATTATTAATCCACAACAGATTTTTGATGAGATTGAAGTGGCGCTTGTATCACCTAAAATGCCAGACTGGTTGAAAGATTGGGTTGAATCAGAAGAAAAAAGACCTTGGCCCCCAATGCAAGAATAACTTGCTTTAGTCTATGCGAACTTGTTTTAGTACATAGAGCAATGGGAGACTAGTCTTATGAACACTTCAAAAAAAATATGGGGCTGGTTTTTTTATGACTGGGCCTGTCAGCCTTACAATACGCTGATGGTTACATTTATCATAGGCCCTTATTTTGCCACTGTAGCTGCTGAATATTTTATAACTAACGGATTAGACGGCGCATCTTCCAGAGCCAATGCTCAATATTATTGGTCTTTGACCATAACAATAGTTGGCCTCATAGTCGGTTTCACCGCACCAATTATCGGTGCCATTGCTGATAATTACGGGAACAGGATGAAATGGATTTATCTTTTTTCTGCTTTATTGATAATAGGCGCCTTTAGCTCCTGGTTCGGCCTGCCCGATGGATCAAATTGGCAGTGGATTTTGATTTCTTTTGGGATAGGGTTTGTTGGAGCTGAATTGGCTTATATTTTCAGTAACGCGCAACTACCCTCACTGGGTAATAGATCCGAAACAGGTGCAATCTCTGGGAGTGGTTTTGGATTTGGATACGTTGGCGGCCTAGTCTCTCTTGTAATAGTTCTTACCCTATTTGTTGAACAGGAGAATGGGAAAACATTAATTGGTTTTGATCCAATTTTTGGCCTTAACGCTGAGGCGAAAGAAGGAACACGCTTTGTTGGTCCTTTCGTTGCTTTGTGGTTTATTATTTTTTCCATACCTTACTTCGTATGGATTAATGATAAGTCCAAGCCACGCATAGGTGCCAGCTTCGGAAGCGGTCTGAAAGATCTGTGGAAAACAGTAGTGAGCTTACGCGACAAAAAAAGTACAGTTAGATATCTAATTTCAAATATGTTTTACCGCGATAGCTTAAATGGGCTTTACAGCTTTGGAGGAGTTTATGCCGCCTTAGTTCTAGACTGGTCGATTGTTCAAATTGGAACTTTTGGAATAGTTGCAGCACTTGCAGCAGCTGTTTGTAGTTGGCTCGGTGGTAAGTGGGATAGACGGGTAGGGCCGAAGCCAGTAATACTTGTAAGTATTATAGTTTTAACTGCTGTTTGCGTTATAGTTGTTGGAATGTCCAGAGTATCTTTCTTTGGCATGCCATTAGCCGAAGGCTCAAGTATTCCAGACAATATTTTTTATGGATGTGGGGTTCTAATTGGCGGCTTTGGAGGAATTCTACAATCGGCAAGTCGAACTATGATGGTAAGACACACGAACACTTCTAATTCAACTCAGTATTTTGGTATATACGGATTACTTGGTAGAGCTACCGCTTTTCTTGCTCCAGCATTAATTGCCTATGTTACCTCAGTAACAAACAGTAACAATCTTGGTGTATCTCCACTTATTTTGCTCTTTTTAATTGGTTTAGTTCTTATGCTTAGAGTAAACCCCGATGGAGATACGAGCTAAATTAATTATTATACTTTGCGCTTGCAAAATTTTTGATCTGAAGATAACGCTCACACGTTAATTTAAAATAACAAGTCACCGCTACCTTGGATAAAAAACGGGAATAAATTTTATGGAAAAACTTCTTATTGGCATTCTTGCCATGGCGTCAGTAGTAGTTGCGTCAAACATTCTAGTCCAATTCTTATTGCTAGATGGCCTTCTCACCTGGGGCGCATTTACTTATCCCATCGCATTCTTAATTACTGATCTGATGAACAAAAGTTATGGCCCCACGGCAGCTCGGAAAATAGTGCTGGCGGGATTTATCACAGGCATCTTATGCTCTCTTGTTGGAAGCAAAATTATGCTACAAGGTGATGGCTATGAATATCCAGCCGTAGCATTAAGAGTAGCATTTGCATCAGGCCTGGCTTTTATTATAGCACAACTTTTTGATATAGCTGTGTTCAATAAATTACGCTCAGCTGAATGGTGGAAGGCGCCTCTGGCCTCAACACTGCTAGCATCTTTAATCGATACTGCTGTTTTTTTTACGATTGCATTTTCAGCACGAATAGCATTCTTTTCTGAGGCCGCAAATAATGAGGTGTCATGGTCATGGGAGATAGTTCCCTTTCTAACCTTTGGTGCTGACTCGCCACTATGGGTATCACTTGCTGTAGCAGATTTAATGGTGAAGTGGCTCATTGGATTAGCGGCATTAATTCCCTTTCGAATTTTTGTTTCATTTTTTTTATCGCGAGATGATAAAACATCTTGAAAAATTTTCATTCTATGACACCATATGTCGTAGAGTTAACAAATGAAAGGAGGTGGTCCAGTGTCTAAAAAGGTATTGGAGAGAGGTGTCGGAACAGTTAGGGGTAGTCGCATCTAGGGCAGTCCTGAAATGCAAAGCTTTTAATTGGTGAGCCACCTAACCGGCCCACCTCCGAAAATCTTGGAAGGCCGCTCAAACTGAGCGGCCTTTTCTAATAAATGACTAATAGAGCAAAAAATGGTAACTTCCAAAGATGCTAAAAATTAACGAACAAATAACTTTACAGAGCTGGGAATTAAGCGAGCAGTTTATTAGGGCTTCCGGGCCTGGAGGCCAACACGTAAATAAAACAAGCAGCGCAGTAGAATTGAGATTTGAAGCTGAGAAATCACCATCATTATCCGAGCCTGTAAAAAGAAGGCTAAAAATAATCGCTGGGAGTAGATGGACAAAGGATGGTGCCATTTTGCTCAAATGCGATGATACAAGACACCAAGTTCGTAATCGTGAGATTGTACTAAAACGCTTGAAGGATATGATTAGAAAATCTTTACTAAAACCTAAAAGCAGAGTGCCTACTCGGCCAACTTTGGCCAGTAAAAGAAAACGCCTGTCTGAAAAGAAAAATCGAGCTGGATTAAAATCTAATCGAGCCAGAATTTCCACAAAAGATATTTCTTTTGATTAGTTTAATAACAAATTAAGCTATTTTTTATATTGCTAATAAAAACTATAGCTGTTTGTAGTAGCCCAAACATAAAATATCAAATTTACTAACAAGGGCAAATTTCGAGCTACTATTTTCGTATTTTATTACGATTAGACGCTATTTTCTGCCAAAAACTTAAAAAAAGTGCTATTTTATACTAAAAATTATACACTATTTGTTGTGTTATTGCACAATATTCAGTTACAATCAGATAGTGAAGCCCAACCTATTGGGTATTTAATAAGGAGAAAATTATGTCAAAGCCAATGACAAAGACACAGCTTGTAGCAGCTTTGTCTGAAGAAATGGGTACAGATAAGAAATCTGCTAGTGCAGCACTAGACGCAATTTGTGGGCTCATCACTAGAGAAGTTTCAGGCGGGGGAGCAATCACTTTACCAGGTGTTGGTAAAATCATGTGTCGTGCACGCCCAGAAAGAATGGTGCGCAATCCTGCAACCGGTGAACAATTCAAAAAAGCCGCAGACAAAGTTGTCAAAATGACAATTGCCAAGGCTTTAAAAGAAAGTGTAAACAACTAATATAAATTAAATTTGATATTTTGAAGGGGTCGCTTTAAGCGGCCCTTTGCATTTTGTGGAATTGCCTTTAGATCTTTAATTTTTGGAGGAAATTTGAGTCTCAAAGCTTTACTTCTCGGTTTGGTGTTTGCTCTTATTTGGTCTTCCGCCTTTACCTCTGCACGAGTTATCGTCACCCACGCGCCACCATTGGGAGCATTGTCATTAAGATTTTTTCTAGCAGGCGCATTAGCTTTAATCATCGCACTTTGGTTAAAACAAACCTTCAAACTTACAAAAAAACAGTTGCAAGCAACGGTAGTCTTTGGGGTCTGTCAGAATACGATATATCTAGGTTTAAACTTTGTGGCGATGCAGTGGATTGAAGCCTCGTTAGCAGCAATAATTGCTTCAAGCATGCCTCTACTAGTTGCACTATTAGGGTGGTTATTTTTAGGACAAAGATTATCAGTAGTTGGTGTAGTAGGACTTGGGCTTGGTTTTGTCGGGGTCATTTTAATAATGGGATTTCGGCTTAATACCGGAATAAGTGAATTAGGTTTAATCTACTGCATCTTGGCTGCGTTAGCATTGTCAATTGCAACACTTGCATTGAGGAACACCAATTCTGAGGGAAACTTAATGGTAATAGTTGGTTATCAAATGTTAATCGGTGGAGCTTCACTATCTATTTTTTCAATTATACTCGAAACTTATACCGTTGTATTTGATTGGACACTTTTGGTAGCTTTTATTTATACAACTTTAGCGCCCGGTCTAATTGCTACAGTTGTGTGGTTTTGGTTAGTGAATGAAATTGGCGCAATAAAAGCAGCAACGTTTCATTTCTTAAATCCTTTCTTTGGCGTTTTTATTGCTGCGTCGATACTAGGTGAACCACTTAGTGTATCTGATTATTTAGGAGTTCTAATTGTGACTGTTGGTATATTGTTAGTACAAACGTCAAAGGAAAATATTTAGAGACTTATCAAACTACACTTTCCTCAACCAATTTGACCGCCAGCGTTTCCAATTTGTCCTCGATTAACAAGAAAATGATCCAATATAACACATGCCATCATGGCCTCCGCTACAGGCACTGCTCGTATTCCAACACATGGATCGTGGCGGCCTTTGGTAACCACTTTAGTTGGTTCGCCAGTCTTAGTTATCGACTTACGCGAACTCAAAATTGAGGAAGTTGGTTTTACCGCAAATCTAGCAATAATATCTTGTCCTGTTGATATACCTCCCAAAATACCACCAGCATGATTAGAAGTATATTCTGGCTTACCGTCATTCCCAATAAATATTTCGTCAGCATTTTCTGAACCAGTCAATTCTGCGGCTTGCATTCCTTCACCAATCTCAACACCTTTTACTGCATTTATGGACATCAATGCGGAAGCTATATCCATATCCAATTTTCCATAAATTGGCGCGCCTAATCCAGCGGGCACGTTGGTTGCTTGCACCTCAATTACAGCGCCTGTGGAATTATGCGATTTCCTAATCTTATCTAGATATTTAGCCCATCTTTCTGCTGCTTTTTTGTCTGGAGACCAAAAATCATTTTGCTCTATTTCTTGCCAATCAAAATTACTTTTATCAATTTTATCCGGACCTATTTGAGTTAGGTAAGCTTGTATTCGGAGGTCTGGCATCAATTCCGATAAAACGGCACGAGCCACCCCTCCTGCAGCAACACGGGAAGCTGTCTCTCTTGCTGAAGACCTACCACCACCCCTGTAATCTCTAATACCATATTTCTGCCAATAAGTTATATCAGCGTGCCCTGGACGGAACGTATTTTCAATTTCACTATAGTCTTTGGATCTTTGATCAGTATTCTTTATTAAGAGCTGAATTGGCGTTCCTGTACTTTTGTTTTGAAAAACGCCAGATAAAATTTCCACTAAATCCTTCTCGCGCCGTTGTGTAGTGTATTTACTTTGCCCAGGTCGTCGCTTTTCCATGAAATGTTGAATATAGTTATGGGTTATTTCTACACCCGGGGGACAACCATCTATAGTTGCTCCAATAGCTTCCCCGTGGCTTTCACCCCAAGTTGTAATACGAAATAAATGTCCAAATGTATTTATACTCATTACCAGTTCCTATGCATAACGACGGTGTAAACGTTGGTTAACAATTCCTCAAGTCAATTCCTCTTGATCATTACTAAATCTGTATATACTAAGAAAGGACCTCGGGGTGCCTCAGGGCTGAGACATTTCAATGAACCCGTAGAACCTGAACCGGTTAGAACCGGCGGAGGGAAGGTCTGGGCCGTGTCCTAAACCACTCTCCGCTAGCATAAGGAGAGAAAAATTGCTTAAACTTACTTTTGCAGCGGGATTATTGAGCGCTGGGATGGCGTTGGCTCAAATACCCACTTTGACAGTGTACGCACCAGATTATTTTACTTCTGAGTGGGGTCCAGGTCCCTCTATAGAAGCTAAATTCGAAGAGACTTGTGATTGCAATCTAGTCTTTTCGGCAGGAGAATTATTACCCAGACTTGTACTAGAAGGAAATAATACTTCGGCCGACGTAGTTATTGGCTTAAACACGGACATAACAAAAAAGGCTAGAGAATTGAAAATTTTTGCTCCTCACAATCAAGACAACGGCCTTTTGACCCTTCCAGTTGATTGGGATGATGAAATATTTTTACCATTTGATTGGTCTTATGCCAGTTTTGTATTTGATACTACAAAAACAAAACCACCAAGTAGCTTTGAAGAATTGGCAAACTTACCTGATGATATTAAAATAGTCATTCAAGATCCTAGAAGTTCTATCTCAGGTCTAGCACTAGTTCTTTGGGTTAAAAAAATATACGGGAAAGATGCTGGTGAATATTGGCAAAAACTTGCACCAAAAATATTAACCGTGACTAAAGGTTGGTCGGAGGCCTACGGGCTTTTCACCGACGGGGAAGCAGGGGGAGTTCTTTCTTTCACAACATCGCCAGCATACCACATAGTGGTGGAGGAGGATAACACAAAGCAAGCCGCAATATTTAAAGAGGGGCACTACCCGTTCTTTGAACTAGTTGCCAAAGTTAAATCCTCAAAGAATGACGCACTTTCTTCAATGTTTATGAAATTCATTTTATCTGACGGATTTCAGGATTTAATACCAATGACAAATTGGTCTTATCCCTCTTCACAAGCCATGGAGAAATGGCCTTCCGTGTTTTCTGATCTACCAATGCCGAGTTCCACTGTCTATTTCTCTGAAAATGAAGCGTCAGAAATAACTAAGCAGGCGATAGAAGAGTGGCGCAACGCACTTTCTCAATAGTAGTAAATTGTATTCTGCTTTTTGCAGTTTTTGGTCCGTTGGTGGTACTAATATTCCATGCGGACCAAAACTTTACTTTCACAACTGCTGATAGAGCAGCATTAAAATTTACCCTACTTCAGGCTACTTTATCATCCCTTTTATCAGTATTACTTGCATGGCCTTTAGCATTAGCTTTGTCACGAAGACAATTTAGAGGCCGACGGCTTTTAATCGTCGCTTTGAGTGTGCCTTTCATCCTTCCGGTTATAGTTGCAATATTAGGCTTGTTATCTGTTTTTGGTAATTCAGGTCTTTTAAACTCATTATTAAGTTTTTTTGGGTTTCCAGTATTTTCTATATATGGGCTTTCAGGGGTGTTATTAGCTCATATTTTTTTCAATATACCTTTAGCGACCAGAGCATTTTTGCTCGCCCTTGAAAGAAGACCAAAAGAACTCGATCGATTAGCAGACGGCTTGAATCTAAATTTTTTAATACGTTTTTGGATACTGGATTGGCCAATCGTGCGCTTAATTGCTCCACAAATTTTCAGTCTTATTTTTGTGCTGTGTCTAACAAGTTTTGCTGTTGTTCTAACTTTAGGAGGAGGGCCCAAAGCAACTACCCTTGAACTTGCAATATATCAATCATTTCGGTTTGAGCTAGACTTTGGGAGGGCATCATTTTTAGCATTCATACAATTGTCAATCGCTGCTTTGACGTGTGTTTTATCGATCATAATCTTTGGTCTGCCCCTAAATTTTAATAATGGCTTAGATCGTCCAATACATAAAAGATATTTGAGGCTTGCATCGTTTTTCTGGGACTTCGGCATTATAATTTTAATGGGTCTTTTCTTAACTATACCATTAATTTCAGTACTACTTAAAGGAGTACAGAATTTCTATTTGTTAGAAATCACAATCTGGACGCCGATATTTAATTCAATCACACTGGCTCTTCTTTCTGCGCTTATTTCCACAATTTTGGCAATGGGTTTTATGAACAAGTGGGGTGAAGTGATTGGGACACTAAGCATCGCAGTGTCACCACTAATTATAGGTGCAGGTTTATTTCTTATGATTAGAAACTTTATTAACCCTTTCGAAGTTACCTTTTGGGTAATCTTGACAGTAAATTCAATAATGGGCCTACCATTTGCAATTCGAATTATGCGTCCAGCATCCGATGAAATAATATCGAACTTCCGTCGCCTATCTATCGCTAATGGAATGACACCCTTTGCCTGGTTTTACTGGGTATACCTCCCAAGATTAAAAAGTGCTTTGACTTACAGTATGGGGCTGGTGGCAGCACTGTCCATGGGGGATTTAGGTGTAATTGTTCTGTTTGGAGGTGCGAATTTTGAAACACTGCCACTTGTTATATACCAATTAATGAGCGCGTACCGTATAGACCAAGCAATGGCATCAGCGGTAATATTAGTTTTAATTTCAATAGGAATTTTCTTAATCTTTGATAGAATTGGTAAAACAAGAAATGCTTAAACTTAATTTTTCTTTCGAGGAAAACTATTTAGCGATCTCTGCTAATCTCTCGTTAGAATCTGACAAAATTTATGCAGTAATAGGTCCCTCTGGCGCTGGGAAATCCACCTTTTTAAATCTTATATCAGGCTTCTCTGAGATTTCGAGTGGTTCTATCTTATGGAATGAGCAAGAAATTAGCGGCCTTCCTCCCTCAAAAAGAAACATTTCAATTTTATTTCAAGATAATAACTTGTTCCCACATTTGAGCGTTTGGCGAAATTTAGCGCTAGCCGTTTCTCACTGGCCAAAAATTTCTAATGATGATGAAGCTAAACTACACTCTGTTATTTCAGAGGTTGGAATACACGGCCTAGAAAGCAGAAAACCCTCACAGCTTTCTGGAGGACAACAAAGTCGTGTAGCATTAGCAAGAGTTTTACTACAAAAAAATAAAATTTTGCTATTGGATGAACCATTTGCCGCATTAGGTCCATCTCTCAAAGATCAAATGTTAGAATTAATCGAAAAAATTGCTAGAAAGAGAGGATTATTAGTTTTGATGGTAACTCACGATCCTGCTGATGCAAATAAAATTGCGTCGCAGACAATCGTTGTAAAAAACAATAAAGTGCATCCTCCGTTAAACACAAAAAAAGCTTTGGATTCAATTAACGGACCTTTAGCCGACTACTTATGAAATAAATCTGTTATAAGACATATCTACTAAGGTCTGATGATTTTGATAAGTCACCGATATTGCTTTCAACAAACTCTGAATTGACTTCTATCGATGTACCTGACTTATCGGGAGCAGTGAATGATAGCTCCTCAAAAACTCGCTCCATAACAGTATATAACCTACGCGCTCCAATATTTTCTACGCTCTCATTTACATCGGCAGCTATTTTTGCCAATGCGTTTATTCCTTCAGTAGAAAAAGTTACTTCAACTCCTTCTGTCGCCATTAAAGCTTTGTATTGAAGGGTAAGCGCATTGTCTGTTTCAGTTAAAATTCTGACAAAATCTTCTTCTGTTAAAGCGCGCAACTCAACTCGAATAGGCAAACGGCCCTGAAGCTCTGGCAACAAATCTGATGGTTTTGCTACATGAAAAGCGCCTGAGGCTATAAAAAGAATATGGTCAGTTTTGATTGTACCGTGCTTTGTAGACACAGTCGTACCCTCTATTAGCGGCAGTAAATCCCTTTGTACGCCCTCTCTACTAACGTCCCCACCTCGCGCATCTGACCTCGCGCAGACTTTGTCAATCTCATCAAGGAACACAATTCCATTTTGCTCAACAGCATCTATTGCAGCTCGGGTAACTGTCTCATCATCTAATAACTTATCTGCTTCCTCACTCATCAAGACTTCATGGCTCTCCTCAACTGTCATTTTTCTTTTGACGGTTCTGCCACCCATTGCTTTGCCAAACAAATCAGATAAATTCATCATCCCCATTTGTGATCCAGACTGGCCAGGTATATCAAACATTGGGAGAGGGCTTGAAGTATCATTTAAGTCTAGCTCTATTTCTGTGTCGTCCAATTCTCCAGATCGTAATTTTTTTCGGAACATTTCTCTTGTAGCTTCTCTCGCATCCACGCCGGCTATCGCATCTAGCACTCGCTCCTCTGCTGCGTGCTCTGCATTCGAACGGACCTCATCTCTCATCCACTCTCGCGTCTGATTTATAGACGCCTCCACAAGATCTCTGACGATTTGCTCAACATCTCGACCTACATAGCCTACTTCCGTAAATTTAGTAGCTTCGACTTTTATGAAAGGTGCTCTGGCCAGCTTTGCTAAACGTCGACTTATTTCTGTCTTGCCAACTCCAGTAGGGCCTATCATCAAAATATTTTTCGGATAAACCTCGTCTCTTAAGTCATCACCGAGCTGCTTTCGCCGCCACCTTGACCTTAATGCAACCGCCACTGCTCGTTTCGCATCTCGTTGACCGATAATATACCGGTCGAGTTCTGATACAATCTCTCTTGGAGTAAGATCAGTCATTTTTATTCTCCAGAAAAAAATTAAAGTGTTTCAACCGTTAGCTTCCCATTGGTGTAAACACATATATCAGCCGCTATTGCCATAGCTTTACGGGCTACGTCTTCAGCGCTCTTCTTGCTGTCCATCATACCTCTGGCCGCCGCCAAAGCATAATTGCCACCAGAACCAATTGCTGCAACATTATGTTCTGGCTCTAAGACATCTCCGGCCCCCGTAATGACCAGCAATTGCTCTCCATCTGTAACAATCAGCATAGCTTCTAGTTTTTGAAGATACTTATCAGTTCGCCAATCTTTGGCCAACTCTACAGATGCTCTTGCCAACTGGCCAGGCATAGCGTCTAGCTTAGCTTCCAAACGTTCTAGTAGTGTAAATGCATCTGCAGTAGATCCGGCAAACCCAGCAATAACATCATGGCCACCTGGAGAGAGTTTTCGAACCTTCTTGGCCGTCCCTTTGATAACTGTTTGACCCAAGCTAACTTGCCCATCCCCGGCAATAACTACTTTTCCATTTTTTTTAACGCCGATAATTGTGGTGCCATGCCATGTACTGAATTTTTCATGTGCCATCAGGTCTCTACCCCATCAAAAACTGGCTCAAAATATACTCTGGTTTCGAAAAGCACGAAATAAGCTAACAGACATATTAGCTTCTCAATCCGAACTAGATACTCTCTTCAATCCAACTTTGTAATGCTGCTTTTGGAGCAGCACCAGCACGATTGGAAACCACTTCTCCATCTTTAAAAATGAACAATGCTGGAATTCCTCGAACACCCATCGAAGCAGCTGCACTTGGATTAGTATCAACGTCAACCTTTGCTATTTTGACTCTCCCTTCAAGCTCCATGGCCAACTCTTCCAGTGCAGGTCCAATCTGTTTGCAAGGGCCACACCATTCTGCCCAAAAATCTACCACTACAGGTATTTCCGAATTCTTAACCTCTGTATCGAATGTTGCATCGGTTACCGCTACTGTTGCCATGAAGTTCTCCTAAACTTATCCTAGTTGAAACCTATGGTCGCGTAGTGGAAAGGTCAAGTCATTCGGATTGAGCCTATTGAACTTACAGCTCTATTAACATCGATTTTCATCAGCTCGGCTGAGTGAGTCCAAATAATTCCCAACTCTATATTTTTTTTTGGAAATACTTTTTGCATTGATGCCGCATATGCTCCCATTTGTTTTAGAACTCCAAGGGGTACCTCGTCAATGCTGGAAGGAACCTCTTGGTTAGTTTTAAAATCAATTATTAAAGCTGAATTCTGAGACAACACAAGCCTATCAATTACACCAACAATAGGTATTCCTCCAACAGACTCTACAATTGTTGAAAACTGCACCTCTGCCAAAGTATCCGGAGCAAATATAAATTCAAAACTTGGATTCTTTAGTATATTTTCCGCCTGTTTATATGCCCTAATCTGGGTTTCTTCAGACACATTTATCTCTGCCCACTTCAGGAGGTTAGGCACAATATTCTGCCAGTCATTTGAATTGGATTTTGGCAATTTTTCTAAAAGTAAATGTACTATCGTACCAAAAAGTTTAGCGCCATCACCCTCAGTCACCTTATCAATCCGTTGCATACTCTTGGATCCCATTAAGCTTGACGGATTGATAAATTTTTCAAATTTTACGGGCGTACCTAAGTTTTCTTTAAAAATCTGAGGCAATTGTATTTTTACATCTTTTTTAAGATGCTTTTCAGAACACTTGCCAACCAGCCACTCACCATGCTGATAGCGAAGGCCTTGACCATGTGAGAAAGATTCTGACTTTGCATCAAGATTAATCAATCCTTTTTCAACTTTTTTATACCAACTCTTTCCATCATCAGATACATTTCCTGCTGCGGCCACTATCAGCCAAACCTCGGACCGCGTTAGTGCAACGTACAACAGTCGGTCTCGTTCGGCAGAGTTTTTCTGCTTTTGACTGTTATACACTTCAGTTGTTTTATTACTACGCTCAGTGCTGGAAAATTTTTTGACTGCTAGATCATCAGTGAACAATATTTCATCCGATATCTCATTTTTAAAATCGTGAGTCTCTGGTAAAATAACTATCGGAGCTTCCAGTCCCTTAGCACCATGAACAGTCATTACTCTGATTTGATTTACAGAACTATCAAATTCCCTTTTAACTTCTATATTCTCATCGGAAATCCATGCAAGAAACCCTGTTAAACTTGGTATCTCAGAAGATTCATAATCCATCGCCTGGGTCAGCAATGTATCTATACCTTCTTCTGCCTCTTTCCCAAGCCTCCCAATTAATAAAGATCTTCCATTGTGAAGAATTAATATTCTTTCTATCAGTTCATATGGCCTTACAAAGTCAGCAACAGATCTGAGGTCCTCAAAAACTTCTAACTCATGAGCAAACTTAGTTGGGTCACTTCTCAAGGCCTGCCATAAAGTCATTTCTTCGCGTGAATGTGCTAATTCAAATAACCTCTTCTCATTCCAGCCAAACAGAGGCGACTTTAAAATTGCTGCTAACGAAAAATCATCATCTGCATTATCAATAAATGAAAGAAAATTGCATATATCTTTAATGGCGAGTTCACCAGCTAACCTTAATCTATCTGCTCCCGCTATAGGCAAATTGGCATCTTTACAGGCCCGTATGATCTCATGAAAAATTTCTGATCGCCGTTGGACGAGAATTAAAAAATCCCCTGCCCGAACACTACGAAAGGTAGGCTGTTGATTAATGTTTTTCTGCTCTGGGACTTGGACATCTTGATCTATCATTCTCTTGATTTCTTGTGCAATTAAGCTTGCTAAACTTACAAAGTGATCAGCATCACTAATTAACTCAATTGGTTCTTCCCATTTTGACAAATTAGGATTTACTTTTTTTGGAATAACTGGCCACAGATCAATGCGACCAGGTAACTCTGACTTAAATGCTAAATGCTTTCGCCCCCAACCAAAGCCCTCACCCCTAGCGTCTTCACAAATCTTATCAACAAGAGCTAGAATTGTTTGCGATGACCTAAATGAATAGTCAAGAGAAGCTACTTGTAAAGTTTTCTCGGCCCCTTCTAACTTAGCCGAAAAACTATCACGAACTCTATCAAATTGCCCCGGATCAGCGCCCTGAAATGAATAGATTGATTGCTTTTGATCCCCCACAACAAAAACTGTTCTAGACCTATTCTCCTTTATACCTTGGCCACTTGTTAATTCCTGAGCTAATGTTTCAATCACCTTCCACTGAGACGGACTAGTGTCCTGAGCTTCGTCTACTAAAATATGATCTATACCGCCATCTAATCGATATAGGACCCAGTCAGCGACTGCTGAGGTCGTAAGAAGATTAACAGCAATATTTATCAAATCATCAAAGTCCAAAAGTCCTTTGAAATTCTTTTGCTCTGTGTAAACTTTCAAAAAAGCACTCGCAAATTTATGAATAGAAAATGAAGTTTCAGCCGCTAGATAAGAAAGCCTTCTATTTCTAAAAGTTTCTAGGCGAACCATAAAATCATCAATGTCATCTATATAATCAGCTAAAAAACCATTTCTCATTTCTTTAGTTGAAAATTTTCCTAACTTCGCAGTGAATGGTGCCTTGGCAGTTTTGCTATATAGAAAAATTTTTTCTAGGAGCTGAAGGCTAGTCAAATCAATGGAGGAAATTTTACTCAGTTCTTTAGAAATTTTTTGATCCACTTTACTAGTAGATTTTTGCAAATAGTCCGATATTTTTTTCAAAAAACTTATTGTACCATTTTGAAAGTGAGAACTGATATCATCCTCTATTGAAACTTCGCAGCTTACAGAAAATGCTTCATATATTTCTGCACGACTTTTGCTTTTTGAAAAAATATTTCTTTTTGAAACTATTTTTGAGACGGTCTCTTCCCAATTACTTGCATTGGCTATCTTTGAAAAATGCTCAAAACTTTCTTCTGTTGCCTCATCTGCAGAAAGTATTTCGAGAACTTTTAAATATACATCACGCTGGCCCCTTTCAGTTAATTCTCCAAACTGTGGCGATATTCCGGCTTCTAAAGGAAATTTTCTCAATAAAGATGAACAAAATGCATGTATTGTTTGAATTTTTAGACCTCCGGGAGCTTCTATGGCCCGGGCAAATAAGGTTCTTGCCCTTTTAAGCTCTTCAATACCCAGTTGTGTTTGAATACCCATCTCAAGAAGACTGAAATTCAGTTCCTGATCTGCTAACATTGCCCATTTACCAAGCCGATCAAATAACCTATTTTTCATTTCTGCGGCAGCAGATTTAGTGTATGTTAAACATAGAATTTGTTCTGGTTGTACTCCATCAAGAAGTAAACGTGCGACCCTATCTATTAAAACTTTTGTCTTGCCTGACCCAGCATTAGCGGTAAGCCAAGATGAAAATCTGGCATCTGATGCTGTAATTTGAGCTCTTGTTGCAGAATTTATTTTCATAAAATTTCAATTTCACATTTATCGGATGTGTCCCATTCGCCGTAACGTGAGATTTGATCGTATGGGGAATAATCTTCTTTTGCAAAAAGAGCACGTCGAGCCTTAAAACCAGTGATTGGCATGAAATAAGCGTCTATTAATTCACCTAGCTTAATTTCAAATTCGCCTAAACTTTCCAAGTGAGTTGGTATGTATACTTCTTTTACATTTGGCTTAAGTGGCACGAAACAGGCAACTTCGCTTTCAAATTTACTAAGCCCTTTAAATCCCCCCTTTTGTAAAATCAAGCAGAGTAAATAAAGTTGTTTATCATAAGCAACTTGCTGTTTTAAGGATGGTAAAGTGCCAGATTTATAATCATAAATAATTGCATCACCGCTATCCTTCAAATCTACTCTGTCGACTTTACCAGATATTTCAAAATCTTTATCCTTAATCTTCAATTTACCAATTCTCTCAAAAGCTAAAGGAGTAGCCCCATGATGGCGCTCTATCTCTTCGTTAAGAAATGATACTGATAAATCGTTTATTCCCTTCATCCAAAACTTTTGTAGGATTTTATTTGAAGTACTGAATTTTATTACTTCAGATGCTATTTTATGTAGATTTTGTATATGATCTTTTAAATTCGCTCCATCATTCCAAGTCATCATGAATTTCTCGAAGATTGAATGGTAAACGATCCCTCGTAATGCATAAGCAGAGAACTTATCCAGACGTTCTAAGGGTTCAATTTTTAAAATATGACGAGCATATATAGAGTAAGGATCACGGATTAGAGTTTTGATTTCTGTTACTGATAGTTTTTTTGGCCTTACTTTTACAGGAGGAATTGGTTCAGGCCTGGGTGGCTTTTTTATTTGTTTTGTTTTTTCTAGTTCATTTATCAATAAAAGATGTTTAGCTCCCCGACTGCGCATATTTTCAAGAGCACGTCTCCCTCCGTTAGAAGTTAGTCCCTCCAGCAGGTTAATTAACCTACTTAGCCAACGCGAGGGAGTTGTCTCTGCCTCAGAATTTCTTTTAGACCTAGTTATCCAAACTTCCTTTGCGCCCATAGCTTGTTGGAAATCATGAGCTGCCAGACCTATCCTTCTATCTGGCAACAGCAGCCCAGCATCTTTTCTCATTTTTCTATTCATCCATTGGTCAGAATCTGGCTGCGCTGGCCAAATTCCCTCATTTAAACCACTTAAAATAAGTAGATCCGTTCCATTTCCACGAGCTTCAAGTGTTCCCCAAATTAAAATATCATTATGCGAAATATGCGAATTTCTGACCTCGTGATCAGAGAAAATTGTCTTAAGCATCCTGTTATAGTCGAACGAAGACATTAACGGTGCTGAATCCGCCACCGCAAACATATTATCGATTATCTTTTTTGCCATCTCACCAGCATCACGCTGCCACAAAACACCAGACATTTTTTTATTTGCCGGATCGCTACCACTTGCAAGGTGGTTGGAGTTAGAAATATGTTCTTCCAACCAATAATCTAATTTTTGGTATCCGTCTTTTTGAACTTTAATTAAAAAAAATGAAAGCCATTTTACCCATTTATGCGTAAATTGCTGATTATTTTCTTTTAAAAAATTATTTAAATGATCAACCCCTGGATTTATTATGGTATTTTTTCTGAGAAAAATTTCTAATCTTGATACTAGATGCAGATGTTTACCACGGTCTAATTCATCACTGTGACATATTGGGTTTTTTAACAAGGCAATTAGTTCAGATGAAGTTGGTGATCTATTTAAAAGCTCTGACACTTTTCTTAGAAACCGGCCCGGCAATGTTAGATGAAATGAAAGTCCTGCACTGTCATCTGGAATAATACCCCATCTCAATAGCTCTGCTGTCACCTGGCGAGTGAGCCTTCGATCTGGAGTAACCAGAGCAACTCTTTTGTTTTGATCAGCTGCCTGTCTTAAAAGCATTGCAATAGCCAAAGCTTCTTGTCTTTGGTTATCAGCTTCAAATAAGCTTAACCCTTCACAGGCACTCTCCAAACTTTCTAGCTTAGGGCCCTCTAACATCCAACTATCCGTAAATGGCGCTGGACGCAAAGCAAGGGAAATTAATTTGTTACGAGGAGTGCTCGGGGGGGAAGCAACAGGCCAAATATCAACTTCTCTGAATTTAATATTTAGATCTCTAAGCAGTTTAACAAATCGATACTGTGGATGGTCTTCACCTATGAGGGGATCAGAAATACTTCCAAAAACTTTTTCCGGCATATGAAAATCAAATCCTGGCAAAACGACAACACCATTAGGAAGCCCATAAATTCCTTTTATTAATTCTGAAGTCGTGCCCCGTGAACCAGTAGAGCCTGCTATAAAAATATAATTTTCTGGGGGATATTCTTCCCAAGCTTTTAGTAGTTTTAATACTTGACTTCGTTGAAAACCTTCAGAGTCTGGTTCCAAACTCCTTTCCTCAAGATAGGTTGCTACTATATCCATAAAGTGCAAAATACGCTGCCAATGACCCGAATGGTCCTCTACGTTTAGATTTTTAATCATCATTGGCGTGACGTTCTCACCCTGCAATTCATCTATTAATTTTGCTAAATTATCGGTGAGATCATAAAGAGCTGATTTCGAGGCCAAGTCAGGTTGTTGTTCGATTAATTTTTGAACCAGAACCATTA
>CACPPZ010000022.1 GCA_902635985.1 Paracoccaceae bacterium | reverse complement strand
TAACTCTCGTAGCGTTCCCAACTACTTCATCTCTGTCTTTGATTGCACCTATGCGCCTTATATCAAGCCGGACAGAACTATAGAATTTAAGAGCATTACCACCCGTTGTAGTTTCAGGGCTTCCAAACATTACACCAATTTTCATACGAATTTGGTTAATAAAAATTACCATACAATTTGATCTACTTATTGATCCAGTTAACTTCCTCATAGCCTGGCTCATGAGACGTGCTTGCACACCGACATTATGATCCCCCATGTCTCCCTCAAGTTCTGACTTGGGTGTAAGAGCGGCAACAGAATCAACAACTACCATGCTCACTGCGCCAGATCGCACCAGTGTATCTGTAATTTCAAGAGCTTGCTCACCGGTATCCGGTTGCGAAATTAGTAACTCATCTAAGTCCACTCCCAACTTTTTTGCATACTGCGGATCAAGAGCATGCTCTGCATCTACAAATGCACATACTCCACCCTTTCCCTGCTCTTCTGCAACACAATGCAATGTAAGGGTTGTTTTACCAGAGCTTTCTGGGCCATAAATTTCTACAATACGGCCCTTTGGCAAACCACCTATGCCTAATGCTATATCGAGGCCTAACGAACCTGTTGATGTAGCCTCAATTTCTTGAATGGCGTTTTCATCGCCAAGCTTCATAATTGAACCTTTACCAAATTGTCGTTCAATTTGACTCAAAGCACTTTCTAATGCCTTTTGTTTGTCATCGTCTTTTTTGTCGCTCATTGATAAAAGCTCTGCCATGTTAATACCTCTTTATTTCATAGTGAATACTAAACAGCAATCACTCGTTTGTTCTTATAATGTTCTCTTATGGAGGTAAAAGTAGAACATTTCAAGAAAATTTTTATTTTTTTTTCAAAAATCCATAGAAAAAACCATCGCCTAGATCAGAAGGTAAGAACTGGTGAGATTTTTTAACTTCAAATTCCGGATTTATTGAGCAAAATTTTTCGAGCTGCTTATAATTCTCACTCAACAACACAGAGCATGTCGCATAAATTAAAATACCATCTGTTTTTAAAAGTTCTTTAGCTTCATTAAGGACTTCAATTTGTGTGTTTAAAAGGTTCTGCCAGCTGCGTGCATTTAATTTCCATTTTCCATCCGGATTTCTTCGCCATGATCCACTTCCAGAGCATGGAACATCACAAAATATTACATCAAACATTTCTTTTATTGGCTTACTAATCTTTGTAATTTGTGCATTTGACCTTTCTGCTCTGGTTTTTAAATTAAAAGTTCTATCCGGAAAGATATCGTAAGCGAAGATTTTTCCTTCGGTCCATGCGTCTAAAGCAAGTGATTTGCCACCAGAGCCACAACAATAATCTAAAATTTTTAGATTACTGTCTCTTGGTAAATCGATAACACTAGCTTGGCTAGATGCATCCTGAATTTCAACAAAGCCACCTTTATAAGCCTCACAGTTTTTTATTTTATTTTGACCATCAGTCACCCTTAGAGCAGTTATTACGGAAGGATGCTTTACGGTCTGAATTCCATCTCTACTCAATATTTTCTGAGCTTTTTCGATTGTGGTTTTTCGAATATTTACTCTAAGAAATGCAGGAGCCCGCTGACACAATGTCTTCGCGACAGTCACCGCCTCATCACCTAGTTCTGTCGTCCATATCGGCCAAAGAAAAGATGGTACATTAAATTCTACGTCTGGTGGACTTGTATATTCTTTAGCCTTTTTTATCGCAAACTTCTCTTCTTCCGTTAAGCGAGGGCTTGCGTAAGTTTCATCGTTGAAATATTTTTCTAAATCCTCATTTGCCTCTAGCAGAACCCCCACCGCCCAGTTTCTTCCAGAGTGTGGTGCCATTATTTTAGAAAGAGCACTACGCTTTATTCTTAAACTATCGTAAACAAAGTCTCTGATTGCACGTCTATCTTTTGAACCTGCATATCTGTTCGTTTTACTCCATTGCTGAAGCGAATACTTAGCCCTTTTACCGTCAAGGATTTCTTGTAAAATTTGACTAGCTGAAAAAACTTGTGCTGCAGGGGTCATACTTAAATTACCCTATAATTTGGACTTTCTCGCGTTATTTGCACATCATGAACGTGGCTTTCCTTCAATCCAGCGCCTGTTATTTTTACAAATTTACAATTTTTACGCATTTCAGATATTGAACGGCAACCGGTGTAACCCATTGCGGCCTTTAATCCACCAACCATCTGGTGAATAACTGCACCTGCTGCACCTTTATAAGGCACCTGCCCCTCAATTCCTTCTGGTACTAATTTATCGTCAGCAGCATCTTTTTGAAAATATCGATCAGCTGAGCCTCTTGCCATTGCGCCCAGAGATCCCATTCCTCTGTAAGCTTTAAAAGATCTGCCTTGATAGAGTATAACCTCTCCAGGGCTTTCATCAGTACCTGCTACCATCGACCCAATCATTGCGCAACTTGCTCCAGCAGCAATCGCCTTAGCGAAATCTCCAGAAAACTTAATTCCACCATCAGCAATAACCGGAACATTTCCGGCTACACCTGCGCAATCAATAATCGCACTCAATTGAGGAACCCCAACACCAGCAACCATTCTTGTTGTGCAAATTGACCCTGGACCAATACCCACTTTAATTGCATCTGCACCTACATCAATCAATGCCTTAGTTGCATCGGCCGTAGCAACGTTACCAGCTATTACTTGAACTTCATTGGACATTTTTTTAATTCGTTCAACCGCTTTTGATACGCTATCAGAATGGCCATGAGCTGTATCAATAACAACCATATCAACACCAGCCTCGATTAAAGCTTGAGACCTTGCAAAGCCTTCATCCCCTACAGTCGAGGCCGCAGCAACGCGCAATCGACCCAACTCATCTTTGCAAGCTGTTGGATTCAGTACAGACTGCTCTGTATCTTTTAATGTTAACAAGCCAGTAAGCCGACCCTTCGCGTCGGTTACTAATAACTTTTCTATGCGACGTGATTTCATTAGACTTATAGCTTCTTGCCGATCCGCCGGCTCCATCAAAATAGCTAAATCATTTGTTGTCATCATGTGACTCACCGGGGTATTTTCATCTGAAGCAAATCTCATATCTCGATTTGTTAAAATGCCAACTACCCGGTTTTTTTCATCAACGACTGGAAATCCGGATACATTGTACCTCTCCCTCAAATCATTTGCATCTTTTAAGGTTTGACCAGCTTTTAGGGTGATAGGATTATAAACAATTCCACTTTCAAATCGTTTAACTCGTCTAACCTGCTGGGCTTGTCTGTCTATATCCAAATTTCGATGAATAACACCCATCCCTCCAGCTTGGGCCATGGTTATTGCCATTTTTGCCTCTGTAACTGTATCCATTGCAGAGCTAAGCAAAGGAATATTTAATGCAATTGATTGGGTAACTTGAGTCCTTGTGTCAGCAGTCGCAGGAAGAACTTTGGAAGCCGCCGGCACAAGAAGTACATCGTCAAAAGTTAGAGCCTCGCGAATCTGCATAATACAAATCCCTTTCATAGCAGGTACACTGGCCATTTTATATCTCACGAAACTGTTGAAATTGAAAGAGGATACAAGAAATAAAAGCTCAAAAAAAACATTTGGAAACTAAACAACAAGATACTAATTTTTATTAAAAAAACCTCTAAAATTTTAGTATTTGGCGCTGATAAACCACAAATTGGCGATTTTAGAGTTTTTCTCTGATCAGCTCTTGCTAAATTTAATTCAGGGATATTGGATAAATATATGAAGCATTTGGTAGTATTCACTCCATCCGGGAAACGGGGGCAATTTGAGGCTGGAACACCCGTATTGGAGGCCGCTCAAAAACTTGGCGTAGATTTGGACAGTGTTTGTGGCGGAAGAGGAATTTGCAGTAAATGCCAAGTCACACCTTCATTTGGAGATTTTCCAAAACATGGTGTTTCAGTGGATCAAGGTGCGGTTTCAACTTGGAATGCAATCGAGCAGCGATATCACGATAAACGGGGTTTAAAACCTAACCGCAGATTGGGATGTCAATTGAAAATTCAAGGTGATTTGGTCGTGGACGTGCCAGCAGAAAGTCAGGTCCATAAGCAGGTAATTAGAAAAGCAGCTAGCTCCCGACATATCGAAATGAATCCTGCAACAAAATTGTTTTACGTTGAGGTTCTCGAACCCGACATGCACGAACCGAAAGGTGACCTAGAACGTTTAAAAACAGCTTTGTCAGAACAATGGAAGATAGATCAACTAGACGCTAGTCTCTCAATTGTTAAAAAACTCCAAAGCATTCTTCGCAAGGGCGAATGGAGTGTCACTGTGGCAGTTAATTCGATTCCAAGCGAAAATATTTCAAGAATTATAAATATTTGGCCAGGTTACCATGATGCCGGCATTTATGGGTTAGCGATAGATTTGGGATCAACTACTATCGCAGCGCATTTAACCGATTTAGGTTCAGGAAAAGTAATTGGAAGTTCTGGCGTTATGAACCCACAAATCAGGTTTGGTGAGGATTTGATGAGCCGTGTCAGTTACGCGATGCTGAATGCAGACGGAGCAGAGGCAATGACCACCGAAGTCAGAAAAGCAATTGATAAATTAGTTATAGATCTAGCAGAAAGTGCAAGTATCAATAAAGAGGATATAGTTGAGACTGTTTTTGTCTGTAATCCAGTTATGCACCACTTATTGCTTGGAATTGATCCGATAGAGCTGGGTCAGGCCCCATTTGCTTTAGCAACTTCGGGATCAATATATCTAAATGCTAAAGATTTAAATTTGTTGTCATTGATTGATGATGCGCGAATATACCTGTTACCATGTATTGCTGGTCATGTTGGAGCAGATGCTGCTGCTGTAGCATTATCTGAACAACCGAATAAATCTGAAGACTTAGTCTTGATTGTTGATGTTGGCACTAATGCAGAAATATTGTTGGGAAATACAAAAAGGGTACTAGCTTGTTCATCCCCTACTGGCCCAGCATTTGAAGGTGCACAGATCAGTTCAGGACAGAGGGCTGCACCTGGTGCAATAGAGAGAGTGGAGATTGACCCAATTTCCAAAGAGCCCCGGTTCAAAGTAATTGGATCTGAATTATGGTCAGACGAAATTGGCTTTGACGACAGTACAAAAAAAATTGGCATAACAGGAATATGCGGCTCCGGAATAATTGAAGCCGTGGCAGAAATGCGAGTTGCGGGACTTCTCGATGAAAGTGGGTTGATTGGAAGCCCTGAAGCAACTGGTACGCCGAGATCAAAACCTGATGGAAGAACCTACTCTTACCAACTGCACACTAGCAACGACGCATCTCAACCTGCAATTCAAGTAACACAAGGAGACATCAGGGCCATACAACTTGCGAAATCCGCATTATATGCTGGAGCAAAGCTTTTAATGGATGAAATGGGTGTTGATAGTGTTGACAAAGTTGTTTTAGCAGGAGCTTTTGGGGCACATATTTCGTCTAAACATGCAATGATTTTGGGTATGATACCTGATGTCTCACTTGAAAATGTAACTTCGGCCGGGAATGCCGCCGGCACTGGTGCCAGAATTGCTCTTTGCAACATAAAGGCGCGGGCTGGCATCGAAAAAATAGTAGGTAAAATTACAAAAGTAGAAACCGCTGTAGAGCCAAAATTCCAAGAGCATTTTGTAGCTGCTAACGCCATACCTCATAAGACTGACCCATTTACAGAACTAAATAAATTGGTACAAATTCCTAACCCTTCTTTTAATGCTTTATCCGAAAAAAACGGGAAAATGGGCCGGCGACGACGAAGACGCGCTTAGGTTTCTAAAGCTAGCTGCAACTTTCCAAATTTCTTAGCTCTTTTCTAGAACAGTTTATGTGGGTTATTTTATTATTTAAAATCGTTGGAGTTTTACTTAGACTTTAGTTTTCCGTCAATTCTAGCACCCTTTTGAGTTGCAATAGATTGATAAGTTACGTCTGCGCTCACCTTGCCGGTGGAGTTTACTGCCAAGTCTTGCACTGATATCTTACCAGACACATTACCATCAATATTTATCGAAGTGCCAGAAATACTGCCATCCACTGAGCCAGAAGACAAAACAGATATCTCCTCGCCAGATAGGTTTCCTTTAACTTTGCCATCGACTTCAATATCGCCTTGGCTGGATATATCTCCCTCTACGGACATATCTGAACTTATAAATGTTTTGGACACACTAAATACCTTTTAATGATTTAAAACCAAATCACACATGACAGATTTGGAATAGAATTCAAGTTTAATTTAAAAATTTTGATCACACAATCTGAATTGCGGAAAAGTTGTAATATATTGTAGTAAGTTCTTTTACGTTTATTTAATTCATATAACCATCACATTTGCCTTGCTATAAAAGCTATTAATTATAGATTACAATAACTATGCAAAAACTTATAGATCCATTTAACCGCTCCATAAATTATTTGCGGGTTTCAGTGACAGATCGCTGCGACTTCAGATGCCTATATTGCATGACAGAGAACATGAATTTTCTTCCCAAAAAAGAACTTCTTACTTTGGAAGAATTAGATTTTCTCTGCTCTTCGTTTATTAATATGGGTGTAGAGAAACTCCGCATTACTGGCGGGGAGCCGCTTGTAAGACGAAATATTATGAGTTTTTTTCAATCGGTTTCTCGTCATTTGATGGACCAAAAGCTCAAGGAACTCACCCTAACCACAAATGGATCGCAACTTAAAAAATATGCTGATGAACTATTTCAAGTAGGCGTGCGTCGGGTAAACATATCTTTAGACACCTTGGACGACGAAAAGTTTGCTAAAGTAACCCGCTGGGGTCGACTATCCCAAGTTCTAGAAGGAATAGAAGCTGCCCAAGCAGTGGGGCTTCGAGTAAAAATAAATACTGTTGCTTTAAAGGGTTTTAATGAAGATGAGCTATTTAGAATTGTTTCTTGGTGTAATGAGCGAGGAATGGATCTAACCTGGATAGAAGTTATGCCAATGGGTGATTTAGATTCAGAGCAAAGGATAGGGCAATATTGGTCTTTGAATGAGTTACGACAAACGTTAGCGCAAGAATACACGTTGACGGATATGGCTGAACGTACTGGTGGACCGGCCAGATATGTAAAAATTAACGAAACTGGTCAAAAAATAGGGTTTATTACTCCTATGTCACATAATTTTTGTGAAAGCTGTAATAGAGTTCGATTGACTTGTACTGGGGAACTTTACATGTGCCTAGGACAGGAAGATAAAGCGGATTTACGGGGTCCAATAAGAGAAAAACCAAACGATGAAGATCATCTCCGAATTGCAATTCAGTCTGCAATTTCTAAAAAACCAAGAGGTCATGACTTCGATTACACTCGACAGAAGGTTCATGGACAGATGACGCGCCATATGAGCCATACTGGTGGATGAAATAGAGAGACTATCTTTACAAATATTTTGGCTGATCCTAGCTTAAGAGCATTCTTCTCTCAATTATTTCGGCCCAAAAACTGCAACCAATTGATATTGCTTCGTCGTTAAAATTGTAGTTGGGATTGTGTACCGGGGCACTATCCCCATTTCCGATGAGAATATATGCACCAGGCCTGTCAATCGCCATATAAGAAAAGTCTTCACCCCCCATAACAAGGGGCGCATCTTCACAATTACCACTTACAGACTTTGCAACAGAGGCAGCAAATTCAGTTTGTTCAACAGAATTTGTCATAACCGGATAACCTCGAGTATAGACAGGATTTACATCAGCTCCAAATACATCGCCTGTCTTAGCTGAAATTTCCACTAATCTTTTCTCAGCAAGGTTCCTAGTTGCATCAGACAGCGTCCTAACAGTTCCCCTAAGCACAACAGTTTGGGGAATTACATTAAAGGCTTTCGAAGATGTCTCAAATGAGGTAACCGAAACGACAATTTGGTCAGTAGGATCGGCATTTCGACTGACAATAGATTGTAATGCAATTACAATGTGCGATCCTACGACTGTTGGATCAACTGCTATTTGCGGCTTTGCCGCATGCCCACCCAGTCCATTTATTGTAATTTCAAAAAAATCTGAAGCTGCAAAAAAAGGCCCAGATCTTATAGCAAATTTTCCAATTTCCAAATCAGGCCAGTTATGCATCCCGTATACTTCTTGTATACCAAAACGCTCCATTAACCCGTCTTCACACATTTCACGACCGCCGCCGCCGCCTTCTTCCGCTGGCTGAAAAATCACTACTGCAGTACCGTCAAAATTACGTGTTTCAGCGAGATACTTGGCTGCCCCAAGAAGCATTGCTGTATGGCCATCGTGACCACACGCATGCATTGCCCCGTTAACTTTTGAAGCATAAGATAACCCGGTTGTTTCTTCAATTGGCAGAGCATCCATATCAGCACGAAGTCCAATTACACTCTTCTTGGTATTTTCTCTTCCATGAATTACACCAACTACGCCTGTTCGCCCTAATCCAAAAACTACCCTGTCACATCCAAATGACTTAAGTTTTTGCTCCACAATTTTAGAAGTTCTATGGGTTTCAAATAATATTTCAGGATTGGCGTGAAAATCATGACGCCATTCGGTAATCTCCTCCTGCAATTCTGCAAAGCGGTTTTTTACAGGCATAAAACAATCCTTTTAATTATCTTAATAGCCACAATCTGAAGTCAGAACAAAATGCCCCTCAGACACTTCTTTGTATTCTGGACTTCCAGGTTCATAACCGAGCGGATGGATTGGTGATGGTATTTGCTTAAATTTCAAATCACCTTCAAGCACTCTTTTAGATGGATCAACTATGGGGACGGCACTCATAAGAGCTTTTGTGTAAGCATGTTGAGGATTGCTAAAGACATCCTGTCGAGCACCAATCTCTACCAGCCGACCAAGATACATAACCCCAACATGGTGGCTAACACGCTCTACCACGGCCATATCATGGCTTATAAATAAGAAACTTAGATCTAACTCAGATTGAAGTTCCATCATTAGATTAAGCACTTGGGCTTGGACTGATACATCTAATGCACTTACGGCTTCGTCAGCAATAATTAATTTTGGATTTAAAGCCAGAGCTCTTGCTATTGCTACGCGTTGTCTCTGACCACCAGAGAGCTCGTGCGGATAGCGGCGCAAAAAACTTTTTGGTAACTCAACACGCTCGAAAAGGCCCTCGACCCTTTCCTCGATGGAGCTTTCAGACATAGTTGAAAAGTTTCGCATTGGCTCAGCCACTTGATCAAGAAGCAGCATCTGCGGATCAAGTGATGCAAAAGGATCTTGAAAAACCATTTGCATATCACTTCTTATATTACGAAGTTCATCTTTGGAAAGTTTAAGTACATCTTTCCCAGCCATAATTACCTCGCCAGAGACAGGTTCAACGAGACGTAAAAGCGATCTACCAACTGTCGACTTCCCACAGCCAGACTCCCCTACAAGTGCCAAAGTACAGCCACGTTTTATCGAAAAGGATACATTTTCTACTGCATGAACTTGAGCAACTGTCCGTCGCAGAAGCCCTCCTGCAACAGGAAAGCGAGTCACTAAATTTTTTACTTCTAGCAACAGGTCATCAGTACCAATTAATGGCTTCGTAATCTTTTTACGCTCGCCAATTAGCTTCATTGGTTCCGGATATTTTTTCCCCGACATCTCCCCAAGTTTTGGAACTGCGGAAAGTAAAGACTTTGTGTAATTATGCTGAGGATTCTCAAAAACGTCTATCACATTGCCTTCTTCAACCTTGTTTCCACGGTACATAACAACAACTCGATCCGCCATTTGCGCGACAACAGCCATATCGTGCGTGATAAACATCACCGCAGTTCCTGTTTCTCGCTTCAAACGGTCAATTAATGCCAGAATTTCCGCTTGAATTGTTACATCAAGAGCTGTTGTAGGTTCGTCAGCAATGAGCAGTCTCGGCTCACATGCCAATGCCATTGCAATTACAACTCTCTGACGCATTCCCCCTGACAGCTCGTGTGGATACTGTTTTAACCTTTTTTCTGGTTCTGGTATCCTAACCTGATCCAAAAGTTCGATTGCTCTTAATCTTGCCTGTTGTTTAGATAACTTTTTATGCAATTGCAGCCCTTCAGTGAGCTGCCTACCAATCGTAAAGACAGGGTTTAGTGCAGTCATTGGCTCCTGAAAGATCATTCCAATTTCATTGCCTCTTGTATGTCGCATAGACTTTTGGGTCGCATTAGCTAAATTTATCGAACCACCAACTTGTTTTTCAAAATTTAGCTCCCCTCCATCAATTTTACCTCCACCAAATTCGACAAGCCGCATCATTGACAATGATGACACGGACTTTCCAGAACCGGATTCACCAACCACACAAACGGTCTCACCGGGGTAAATGGAAAAAGAAACATCTTCTACCCCCGTGACAGTTCCATCTTTTGTCTCAAAAACAACTTTTAGATTTTTAAATTCTGCAATTGGCGTTTTGTGATCATCTAACATTTTAATTCCTAACCAGATCAAATTAGGGTCGCTCAAATAAGCTATTAATGTCAACATGAATTATATCAAATAAATGAACAATATTCGGCGTACTAGAATAGTTTTCCAACTCCACGCAGCAAATCTTTTATTCGACGCTAAATAAGCCAAAAAAAATGAACAAATTTTAAGCTTTCTCTTGCATTTTTTGAAAACTCTGTTTCCATACTGACTTCGGGGGGAGTTTTAGAAAAATTTTAGTCTCCCTATGTATTTGGATATTTGTTTTGATAGTAATCACTACCAATTTCCTGACTACAGTTAAAAGATAAGGAGAATAAAATGAAAATTAAATCTTTAGCACTGGGTGTTGCCGGGGCTATTGCTTTTGGGTCTTCAGCGCTCGCTGAAAGAGGCTCAGATGGCAATGTCGGCATTATATATTGGCAGGCCCCTTCAATCTTAAATCCGTACCTTTCAGGTGGAACAAAAGATATCGAATCTTCAAGTATGGTTATTGAAGCACTTGCAGGTTATGACAACAATGGTGCAATGTTCCCACGACTAGCTACCGAAGTTCCAACCGTTGGTAATGGCGGTATAAGTTCAGATTTAAAATCAATTACGTGGAATATAAAGCCTGGCATTCTTTGGTCAGACGGCAGTTCTTTCACATCCGCTGATGTTCTTTTCACATATGACTATTGCATGGGAGAAGCTGGGTGTTACCAGGAAGCGAAATTCGAAGGCGTTACTAACGTAGAAGCTTTAGACGATCTAACTGTAAAGATTTCTTTTGCAGACCCAATGCCCAACCCCTATGGACCATTTGTTGGATCACAAACACCAATTTTGCAGCAAGCTCAATTTGAAAACTGTACGGGTACTCGTCGCCAAGAATGTACAGAAGAAAATTTTGGTCCAATCGGTACTGGACCTTTCGTTGTTACGGAATTCAAACCTAATGATGTTATACAGCTAAAAGCAAACGAAAACTATAGAGATGCTAGCAAACCAGCTTTTGCTACTATGGTTTTCAAAGGCGGTGGAGACGCCGCTGCTGCAGGTAGAGCAGTTATGGAAACTGGTGAGTATGATTACGGCTGGAACTTACAGCTAGCTCCAGAGGTTATCAATCAAATGGCTTCTGCAGGGAAAGGTCAACCACTTGCTGCTTTCGGTACTGCAGTTGAGCGATTAGAAATGAATATGACTGATCCATCATCAAGTTTAGATGCTGACACTCGATCAACGAGGAAAGCTTTACACCCATTCCTTAGCGATATTAACGTCAGAAAAGCGTTATCAATGGCAATAGACCGTACTCTGCTAACAGAGATAGGCTACGGAGTTGCAGGTAAACCAACTTGTAACCTTGTACCTGGTCCGGAACTATATGCTTCAGATAACACAGAGTGTTTGACACAGGATATCGACGGCGCAAAAGCATTGCTCGAGGGAGCTGGCTGGAAAGCTGGAGCAGATGGTGTCAGAACAAAAGATGGGATGAGACTTTCAGTTCTTTATCAAACTTCAACTAATGCGGTGCGTCAAGATTATCAGGCCCTAATCAAAGAATGGTGGGGACAGATTGGTGTTGAAACTGAGTTGAGAAACCTTAATGCATCTGTGTTCTTTGGAGGTGATCCTGCTTCACCTGACACATATCAAAAATTCTATGCAGACATTGAAATGTATACAAATATTTTTGATGGTACAGATCCTCAAGCTTATCTTTCAGCATATAGATGTGGGAATGAACCAAGCCCCGAAAATGGATGGGCTGGAGAAAATATCAATAGATATTGCGATCCTGCATATGACAAATTATTGGATGAGTTAAAGATGACAGCTGATCTCGAAAAAAGAGGTGAAATCGGCCGAAAACTCAACGATATGCTAACGAAAGATAGCTATACAATCGTTCCATTGACATGGCGCGGTCGAGTATCTGCACGTTCTAATTCGCTTGGTGGAGTAGTCCTTAATACATGGGATACCGAGTTGTGGAACGTAGAAGACTGGTATCGAATTGACTAAGTAATAATAGCGCCGGCGCCAAAGTGCGCCGGCGCACTTTCAGGAAGACCCCTTAAATGATAACCTATATTGTTCGGCGTTTGCTTTTAGCAATACCTACGTTACTGTTTATAGCGGCATGTATTTTTTTGTTATTAAATTTGGCACCGAATGATCCCATGGCACAAGTGCCAATGACTATACCTCCCGACGTCAAAGAGAAAATGCGAGAAGCTTTAGGGCTCGGCCAACCATTGCATGTTCAATTTTTAAAGTGGGTAATACAATTTTTCTGGGTAGAACCCCAAGTGTTTTTTGATTACCTATTCAATACATCATTTTCCGAAGGAAAGCAGCGGATATTTAGTTGGCAAACTAGAAGTCCAGTGATGGATATTGTGGTCCAGAGATTACCACAAACACTCTGGGTTGTAGGTATGTCTTATATTGTTGGTATTTTAATTGCCCTGCCAATAGGAATTTATTCAGCATATCGGCAGTATTCAGTATTCGATCAAGTCGGAACTTTTGTTACAATGGTAGGCTATTCTGTGCCACCTTTTTTTAGTGGTGTTTTTGTTATTGTTCTTTTTTCTGTACAACTGGGCTGGCTTCCCTCTGTCTACGATACGTTGCATGAGGTAGTAGACTGGGAGACTTTCAAATATCAATTTCGCCAAATGATTATGCCGGTAATGGTACTTGCACTTCAAACCACAGCCCAAATAAGTCGCTTTATGAGATCTTCGATGCTCGATAACTTGAACCAAGACTATGTAAGGACAGCAAGAGCAAAGGGATTAAGCGAGTGGACCGTAGTTGCCATTCATGTATTAAGAAACTCTATGATACCTGTTGTGACCGTAATTGCTCTTGGAATCCCTAGTATTTTTGGCGGGGCAATAATTACGGAGCAAGTATTTAAAGTAAATGGAATCGGTCAGCAGTTAATTAACGCAATATACGCCAACGACTTACCTACCGTACAAACAATTACTTTTATGTTCGCTGTTCTGATAGTATTTTTTAATCTGATTGCGGATATTCTTTATGGAATTTTAGATCCGAGGATCCGATATGACTGATAACGTCCAACTTAGCGCGTTGAACAAAACCAATAATAAATGGTTAGATGTCTGGAACGAGTTTAAAAACCACAAAGGTGCACTTGCCGGTGCTATTATTTTTGCGCTAATTGTTATTCTAGTACTCTTGGGGCCTTTTGTTTGGCCATACGAAGCGAACGGCATTAACATAAGAATTAGAAATCAAGGTCCAAGTCTAGCGCATCCTCTAGGAACTGATCAATTAGGCCGAGATACACTTGCAAGAATTATGGCAGGAGGACGAACATCAATTACAGTTGGCCTAACAGCAATGCTGCTGTCATTATTTTTGGGTACTTTAATTGGAGTAGTTGCAGGTTATTTTAAAAAACTGGATAGCGCACTAATGAGGTTCACAGACCTATTTCTATCTCTACCTCTTCTTCCACTACTTTTGGTTATGATGCTTCTTTTCAGGGAACCATTGAGCACATCATTTGGTCCAGAAAAGGGAATGTTTATTTTGATAGTTGTCTCAATTGGGATTACGAGCTGGATGCCGACTGCGCGTATTGTAAGGGGCGACGTATTAGCGATCAAAGAACGAGAATTCATATTAGCAGCTCGCTCTATCGGTGGTACTGACACCAAAATTATTTTCCGACACATCCTTCCAAATGTGCTTTCTCCGATTATGGTATCTGCCACACTAGGAATTGCGAATGCTATAATAACGGAAAGCGCTCTATCATTCCTTGGACTAGGCTTTCCTCCCGATTTTCCTACTTGGGGAAGGCTTCTAAATGACGCCGTTGATTATTTACAGCAATTTCCTGAACGTGTCTTCTGGCCTGGACTTGCTATTTCTCTCACTGTGTTAAGCATTAATTACCTAGGCGATGGCTTAAGGGATGCATTAGACCCAAGAATTCGAGGAAGATAACTGAAACAAAAGTATGCGAGTCATTCTTAGAGTCTAAAGCATTTTTGAGCGTATACGCCGGATCGCTAGATAAACAAACCCTATTACAGGCAAAGTGATAATTGAGGTTAGAAAACCTTTAGTGACAGAATAATTTTCTGCTAAAGGATACAAGAGGTATGAAACCAACGACACTGCGTAGTAGCTAATTGCGACCACTGACAGACCTTCAACAGTTTTTTGTAAGCGTAGTTGCAGATCTGCTCTACGATCCATACTCGTAAGCAACGCCTGATTTTGAGCAGACCTTTCTACATCCACCCTTGTTCTAAGCAAATCACCCGCTCGGATAGCTCTATCTGCCAAATTACCCAATCTTACCCTACTGGATTTAACAGTTCTCATGGCGGGATCATAGCGTCTCATCATAAACTCTGAAAATGTTTGGCGACCCTTAAACCGTTCTTCTCTTAATACTCTAATTCTTTGATGAACAATTGCCTCATATGCTTCAGTTGCTCCCAACCGAAACGATGCTTCCGCCGATAAGGTCTCTAATTCGGTAGAAACTTTCAACAAATTATCTAAAGTTACTTCGGCGGCTAATTTACCATCGTTCATATCGCTCATTATCTGGGATAATTCCGTATCAACGTCACCCATTTGCCTTGCCATATTACGCACTCGGGCAAATCCCAACATTGACATTGATTTGTACATCTCAATTTCGCATAGGCGCTGAATAATCCTACCAACCCGTCGATCGTCTGTTGCTGGGTCGATGAATAGTACAAATCTTTGATGACCTTCGTCATCTATTCTAAAATCTGATGCAACAACTGCTAACCCATCTAGAACTTTACTAACTGCTAGGCTCTCTGGAACAAACCACTCACTTAATTTTTTTGATATGATTTCACTATTGTTTTCAGCGCCACTCATATTTTCTAGACGCAAATTAACTGATGTTATTCGATGAGTTGACAGAGTATCCAACCATTCCTTCGGAAACGCATCAAAAGAAACTCCATCAAAAGGCTTTTCAGATAAACCGCTTAAAAATATTGTGTAAGTAACAAATTCTGTATGAGCTTCCCACTTAAGTTTGAAGCTACCTAAATCACCAAAATAATGTGTTGCATCTTCTTTTGGATGTGGAGCACCAAATCTATCAAGTAATCCAATTAAATTTGTTTGATCTTTAGTTCTATCTCTCTGCGCTGCATTTTCCGGCTCTTTCAATGCCAAAAAAGCAACCATCCCCGGTGCCGAATGAAAAGGAAACGGACGGGCATGAAGTTCGTTAGCTAATTGATACCTTTGAAGGTGATCGGCAATCATTGCCAAAGTTTTATCCTATTTAACTCAGCATTCATTGGTGAATACCAATATATTAAAACAAACGAGTTAAGCACGTTTAATACACTTAAAACAATTTAAAAGTATAGTAACTACGCTAGTCTATCATTGCCAAAAGCTTATTTAAACTGTCTTTTGCATCTCCATAGAACATTCGTGTGTTTTCTTTAAAGAAAAGTGGATTTTCAATACCCGAATAGCCGGTTCCTTGCCCCCGCTTAGAGACAAAAACCTGTTTTGCTTTCCAGCACTCTAGAACAGGCATACCTGCAATTGGACTATTTGGATCTTCTTGAGCAGCTGGGTTCACAATATCATTGGATCCTATAACGATTGCAACGTCAGTATCCGGAAAATCATCATTTATTTCATCCATTTCAAGCACAATATCGTACGGAACTTTCGCCTCTGCCAACAACACATTCATGTGTCCTGGTAATCTTCCCGCGACCGGATGAATAGCAAACCTAACATTTTTACCTTTTGCTCTTAATCTTTTAGTTAGCTCAGAAACTGCTTGTTGGGCTTGAGCAACCGCAAGACCATATCCTGGAATTATTATGACGCTATCAGCATCAGTTAAGGCAGAAGCAACCCCGTCGGCATCTATTGCAACTTGTTCACCCTCTACTTCCATAGCCGGACCTGATGTGCCACCAAAACCGCCAAGTATAACTGAAACAAATGATCTATTCATTGCTTTACACATTATGTAACTAAGGATGGCACCAGAAGAACCAACAAGCGCTCCTACAACTATCAGCAGGTCATTTCCTAAACTAAAACCAATCGCTGCCGCAGCCCAACCAGAATAACTGTTAAGCATTGATACGACGACTGGCATATCAGCCCCGCCGATCCCCATTATCAAATGGAAACCTATGAAAAATGCTAAAATAGTCATTAAAAGAAGTGGTAACATCCCGCCTGTTTGTAGGTACCAAAATAAGCATAATACGGAACCAATGGCGGCTGCAGCATTTAAAAAATGCCCACCAGGCAGCTTCACAGCAGCAGAAGTAACGCGACCTGATAATTTACCATAAGCAATTATAGATCCAGTAAAGGTAATAGCACCAATAAACACGCCTAAAAATAGCTCAACTCGCAATATATTTATTTCCACAGGAGATTTTTTAGCAACCAACGCAGCGAAGCCCGTTAAATCTTTTACAGTTTCTGCAGTTATAGCCGAAGAAACATTTTTGATTTCCAAATCAGCATTAAAACCGACAAAAACGGCCGCCAGTCCTACTAAAGCGTGCATACCTGCCACAAGCTCAGGCATTTGCGTCATTTCAACTCTGGCTGCTAAAAAATATCCAATCACACCACCGGCTGCAATAAGAACAATCGACAATGCCCATAAGCCAGAACCTGGACCAATTAATGTTGCAAATACGGCTAGGGCCATCCCAACGATACCATACCATACGGCACGCTTTGCACTTTCCTGACCAGACAATCCACCCAAAGAGAGTATAAATAAAACGGCAGCTACAACATATGCGGCAGTAGTAAATCCTAATTCCATAATTCTAACCCCTTAAGATTTCTGGAACATAGCGAGCATTCGCCTTGTAACGAGAAACCCACCAAAAATATTAATACCAGCCATAAAAACCGATAATGCTGCAAGTAAGATCACTAAGAATGAGCCTGAACCTATTTGCATTAACGCACCAAGAATAATGATAGAAGATATTGCATTAGTAACAGCCATTAGCGGAGTGTGAAGCGCATGGCTGACGTTCCATATAACTTGAAACCCGACAAAGACTGCAAGGACAAAAACGATAAAATGCTGCATAAAACTAGCCGGAGCAACCAGCCCAACACCTAATGTAATTGCACCACCAACCGCTAACATGATAACCTGCTGGCGCGTCTGAGTATTGAAGTCTTCTCGCTCTTTCTCTCGTAACTCCTCGGGAGAAAGCTCCTTCGGCTTTTCCTGCGTTTTTGCTGCAATGGCATTTACTTTTGGTGGTGGTGGTGGATAAGTTATTTCCCCCTCAAAGGCAACCGTTGATCCCCTAATCACATCATCTTCCATGTTATGATTTAATTCTCCATTTTTATCTGGAGTTAGATCACTAATCATGTGCCTAATATTAGTTGCATATAAATTTGAGGCCTGCGCAGCCATCCTGCTTGGAAAATCCGAATATCCAATGATAGTAACGCCATTATTTGTAACTACTTTTTCATCCAGCACGGTTTGCTTGCAGTTACCACCTTTTTCAGCGGCTAAATCAACTATAACCGAACCTGGTTTCATTGATTTGACCATATCAGAGGTCCATAATTCTGGAGCATCACGATTTGGGATAAGTGCCGTGGTAATAACAATATCAACCTCGGATGCTAACTCTCTAAACTTAGCGAGTTGAGCCTCTCTAAACTCTGGCGATGAAACTGAAGCATACCCACCAGTTTTAGCACCGTCTTGTTGTTGCTCTTCAAAATCAAGATATACGAATTCAGCACCCATCGACTCTACTTGCTCTGCCACTTCTGGCCTCACGTCAAAAGCATAAGTGATAGCTCCTAAAGAGGTAGCTGTTCCAATTGCAGCAAGACCAGCAACACCGGCTCCAATTATGAGTACTTTCGCAGGGGGCACTTTGCCCGCTGCAGTCACCTGACCAGTAAAAAACCTTCCAAAATTATTACTCGCTTCAATAACAGCTCTATATCCAGCTATGTTAGCCATGGATGAAAGCGCATCCATCTTTTGAGCACGGCTAATTCTTGGAACCATTTCCATCGCTATGATATTTGCTTTTTTAGTTTTAGCCAGATCTAAACCCTGTTCATTTGCAGCTGGATTGAAAAACGAAATCAACGTTTGGCCCGCGGACAATCTTTTAAGCTCGGCGGAAGAGGGCTGGCGAACCTTAGTAACTACTTCAGAGTCTTTCCATAAAGCAGCTGCCGTTTTGACAATCTTTACGCCAGCCTGTTTGTAAACTTTGTCCGAATACCCTGCAGCGTTTCCCGCGCCACTTTCAATCAAACACTCATAACCTAACTTCTGGAGTTGAAGAGCACTGTCAGGGGTAAGAGCAACCCTATTTTCGCCCTCAAAAATTTCTTTGGGAGTACCGATTTTCAAAGTCTTATCCTCGCTTAAATATACTCAGAGACACATCTGCAATGCTTCCTATACGCAACATTATTAAAGATCAATGTGCTTAGAGTGAAAATTATGTTGCAAAGCATTTTAATCAATATACGAAATTTTAAATACGGTAAGTGCTCCAATGCTATCAAAGTGGAAGTGCAGTAATCCTTTCAACACCATGCCGTAGATTTTATCACTCCCATTCCATTTCTTCAAAAACCCTGCCAGCATTTTTCTTGGCTAATTCTTCAAAAGTATCTAAATTTTTCCATTTGTTCTGATCGACATAATAAGCCGAGGCTAAATCACCTCCAGCAGCAATATGACTTTTAATCTTTTCTCTAAGATCCAACAAATATCCTATCGTATATTTTTCGACCTGAGGTAAATTTGTTGGATGCCCATGCCCAGGAATTAAGTATCGCGGATTAAGAGGCGCAAAAGCATTTTTCCAAGTTTCTATCCAACAGCTTGTGCAAGTATTTTCGAAAATTGGAAGCATTCGTTCATGAAATGCTATATCACCAGCAATCATCAAAGACCATTCAGGGATCCAGACCTGAGTATCACCTGGACCATGAGCATCCCCAAGATGTAAAATCTGGAAATCTACACCTCCTAAAGTAAAAAAATAAGTATCGGAAAAAGAAATATTAGCAGGAACTACTATCGTGCCGTCTGCCTTCTCTCTATTGTAACGCTTCATTTCCTCTAGAATTTGATACGCATTATCTTTAACTTCAAGAATTGCCTCTTCATGAGCTAGTATATCAATACCAAGGTCTGACCAATACGAATTGCCTAACATTGCATGCCCCTGACCATTTTCGTTGATTACAAGCTTAACTGGTAGATCAGTAACTTCTTTGATCTCACGGTGCATTGCCTCTGCCAATAGGAATGATGCACCGGAATTTATAACCACCACACCATTTGAAGTTACCACAAAAGATAAATTATTATTGTGACCAGAGTTTTCGTAAGTCGGTGGTGCAGTAGCACCAATGGCCGAAAATACTCCCGGTATGAATTCTGAAGGTTTCGAATATAAAATTGATTGGGGATATTGATCAGAAATATTTTCATTGGCGAGGATGCAATTGAAAACAAATACCCAAAGGAAAAAATATCTCAAAAGTTTCATATAAACCTCGCCAAATTCAAAAAATTTTTGAACCGAAAAATATCAATTGTGTTTCATGTCATATTGCTGTTGTAAGTACAACAAATTAGTAAGCCAGCTACTAGAAAAATTTTATCGGCCAAATGACAAATTTTGAAGAGACAAAAAAGCAATTTATACTGCCAGAGGGCGTAGTTTACTTAGATGGCAACTCATTAGGCCCCATGCCTAAAAATGTCTCAGATAAACTTGGTACCGTACTTTATGACGAATGGTCAAAAATGCTTATAAATGGCTGGAACGATGCAGAATGGATGTTTCAACCTGAATACTTAGGTAACAAAATTTCAAGAATAATTGGGGCTGAAAAGAATTCGGTAGTTGTGGGAGAAACTTTATCTGTTCGAGTTTATCAAGCATTAAGTAGCGCAATTCGAGATACAAAAAAAAGGAAAATTATACTTACTGACAGCGGCAACTTTCCGTCAGATTTATATATGGCACAAGGACTCGTAAAGCTATTAAATGATCAATTTGAGCTTCGCATTTGCGAACCAGACGAAATATTAAAAAATTTAAATAAAGAGATAGCAATCCTGATGCTGACAGACGTCGACTACCGCACCGGAAGAAGGCACGATATTGCAGAAATCAATAAAAATGCAAAAGACAATGGGATTATCACGATTTGGGATTTAGCTCACTCTGCTGGAGCCTTAAATTTGAAATTAAGAGATTGGAACGTCGACTATGCAATAGGTTGCACGTACAAGTTCCTTAACGGAGGACCAGGTTCTCCCGCATTTATCTATGTTAACCCCAAAATAATTGATATGATTAAACCCTCATTAATGGGTTGGCTCGGTCATAAAACGCCATTTGCCTTTTCACACAAATACGTACCTGGAACCGGTATAAACAGAATGAAAATAGGAACTCCACCAGTTCTAGCTAATGCTGCTCTGGCAGCATCTCTTCAAATTTGGGACACCATCGACATGGATAATCTTCGTTCAAAATCGATTGAACTTTCTGAAAGATTAATAAACGGTTTGAAAAATACTTGTCCCAACCTGAAATTAGCATCGCCAACAGTTGCCCAAGATAGAGGTTCACAGGTTTCATTTTATTTCGAACATGGTTATCCAGCTATTCAAGCAATAATAGACAGGGGAGTTATCGGAGATTTTAGGTCACCGAATATCATGCGGTTTGGAATTACACCCCTTTATATATCAGAAAAAGATATAGACCTTGCGGTTGATATTATTTCGACAGTTATACAAAACTCTTTGTGGGACAAACCTAAATATAAAAAGAGAAAATTTGTCACTTAACGCAGGAAGATTATTTATCTTGCATTTCCATAATCACGCACCGCTTGTCCAAAAGCCTCAAAAAGACATCTGGAAATTGGATCATTTTCTGCATTCCATTCTGGATGCCATTGAACAGAGTTGGTGTAACCCGGTGCATCTTTCACATAGAGTGCTTCCGGCGTTCCATCACTAGCCCACCCATCAATTACTAATCTATCGCCAGCCTCTGCTATTCCTTGACCATGTAGAGTATTTGTTTCAACTCGCTCCGAACCTAAAATTTTACTAAAATTGCCACCCGGTCTAAAGTTCACTTCGTGCCGAATAGCAAACTTTTCTTCAAGTGTCCCCTCCGGTGGCATTCGATGGTTCATTCTACCATCTAATTCGCGGATTTCCGGGTGTAGGGTTGCCCCCATCGCTACAGCAACTTCCTGAAATCCTCGGCATACACCAAAAATAGGGACGCCGATTGACACAGCTCTTTTTATCAAAGGAAGTGTCAATGCATCACGATCACGATCGAAATCTCCGTGCGCCTCAGTTTCTTCTACCCCATAATTACTGGGATGTACGTTAGGCCGACCTCCAGTGAACAGAAACCCGTCACACATTGAGATCAGTTCCTCGACAGTTGCAAATTCAAGGCTGGACGGTACTATAATTGGAATGACGTTAGACACGTTAGAGAGCGCCTCACAATTCATCTTACCAGCTGCGTAAGCCGGATACTCATCATTAATTAAGTTGAAATTCCCAACAATTCCAACCACGAAACGTCGCATTTTTCCCCTT
>CACPPZ010000021.1 GCA_902635985.1 Paracoccaceae bacterium | reverse complement strand
GATGAAGAGGTAATAAAAATATCAAATAGCACACAATTTGGGTTATCCTCTGGGGTGTGTACGAATGATTTAAACAGAGCAATTAAATATATTAATAACTTGGATGTGGGTACATGTAATATTTGGGAACAGCCCGGTTATAGAATAGAAATGTCACCTTTTGGTGGAATAAAAGACAGCGGGAATGCGGTGAAAGAAGGTGTAATTGAAGCAATGCGTTTTTTTACGAATGTAAAAACATATTCCTTACCGTGGCCAGAATAATATTTAGCTAAAATTTTTATTTGAGTGATTTTATTTTATTCACTCAAAAGATTTATTAAAAGAAGGATAAAGCAAAGCAATTTTAGGAACGAATTTTGGTTGGTCATATCTTTCCCAGACATACTCATGATGAATTGCCAACAGCCTCAGGAGGCGAAGGGTGCTTTATTTTTGATCAAGCTGGAAAGAAATATTTGGATGCTTCCGGTGGTGCTGCCGTCTCTTGCTTAGGTCACTCGCACCCGAAAATTATCAGCGCGCTTCATAAACAGCTAGATGTTTTAGCGTATGCACATACTTCCTTTTTTACCTCTGAACCTGCAGAGAGATTGGCGACTACACTTATTAATAACGCCGCTGGTGATTTGAGCCAAGTCTATTTGGTTTCAGGTGGCTCAGAGGCGATTGAAGCAGCTTTAAAGTTAGCCAGACAATATTTTATCGAGATCGGCCAGCCAAGTAAAAAAGAAGTAATTGCACGGCGACAAAGCTACCATGGTAATACATTGGGAGCATTGGCAGTTGGTGGCAACGAATGGAGACGCTCACAATTTGCTCCATTGTTGATTGATACCCATCATATAGCACCCTGCTATGCATACCGAGGAAAGCGTGATTACGAAACGGATCATGGATTTGGTCAACGTGTTGCCGGCGAATTAGAAATAACTATTGAGAAACTGGGTTCACAAAATGTAATGGCATTTGTTGCTGAACCTGTTGTTGGTGCAACCCTCGGAGCAGTTCCTGCAGTCGAGGGATATTTTAAAACGATCCGAGAAATTTGTGATCACCATGGGATACTTTTGATCTTAGATGAAGTTATGTGTGGTATGGGACGCACTGGCACTCTTTTTGCTTATGAGCAAGAGGCTATTACCCCTGATATTGTGTGTATCGCTAAAGGTCTTGGGGCTGGATATCAGCCAATAGGTGCCACTATTTGTACCGACAAAATTTATGCAGCAATTAAAAATGGTTCTGGGTTTTTTCAACACGGTCATACTTACTTGGGTCACCCCATGGCAGCTGCGGCGGCAAATGCCGTTTTGGAGGTTCTGTTAGAAGATAATATTTTAGAAAACGTTAATGTTATGGGACATCAATTTAAACATGCTTTGGATACTAAATTTGGTCAACATACCCATGTTGGGGATATTCGCGGTAGAGGATTATTTTATGGTTTAGAAATTGTTGAAGAGAGGGACACTAAACAGCCGTTTTCTTCCTCCTATCATATAGCAAGAAAGATTAAGGCTATTGCTAAGAAGAAGGGACTATTATGTTATCCCATGTCTGGAACAATTGATGGGAAAATAGGAGACCATATATTATTAGCGCCTCCCTATATTATTAATGAAGCAGAAATAAATGAGCTAATAAGCTTGCTCGCTGATAGTTTAGAGGAAACTCTTCAATCGTCAAAAGAAACAATGTAATCCACTAAATTTCGACGTTTATTAATACAAAATCAGGCATCTTAACTTTTGGTAATACTTTTATTTGGGTCATAGAATGGTAAACCAACGACATACGCTGGAAATGATCCATGTGATGTCTCGACCTGAAACGTTGTCCCCTCTTCAATAAATTCAACTGAAACCATTGCGAGTGCTATGTTTTTTTTAAGCCTTGGTGAATAAACCGCTGATGTTACTTTCCCTACTTTTTGCTTCCCCTTTTTAACAGGCCAAAACTTAGTATTAGGACCAGCAAGAGGATCGCACTCAAGTACTAAACCAACCTGAGTTTTTTTTACGCCTTCAGTTCTGATTTTAATAAGTGCCTTTTTCCCAATAAACTCTTGAGATGAATCTATATTAACAAGCCGATCAAGGCCTAGCTCGAAAGGGTTGGTGCTAATGTCAGCATCGGCATGATAGGATAACATGGCGCCTTCTATACGTCTAATTGATGATGTGTGACCCGGTTTGAGCCCTAAGGGTTCTCCTATTGACATTATATGGTTCCAAAGTTCACTACCCATCGTGCGATCTGTGAGAAAGATTTCATACCCAAGTTCGCTAGACCAGCCGGTGCGAGATACAATCAAAGAAATACCGTTCCACTTATATTCTCGATGCCAATAGTATTTGAGATCTAAGATACTTTCCCCAAACAACTTAACCATAATATCGCGAGACTTTGGACCTTGCAGTTGCAGTGGTGAAGCATCTGGCTCAAAGATATTTACATCATAGTCTGTGTTTACCGCTACACCCTGTGCCCATAACAAAATATCACTATCCGCTAAAGAAATCCAAAAACGATCATCTGCCAATTTCAAAAGAACTGGATCGTTAAGAAGTCCACCATCTTGATTTGTTATCAGTATATATTTACACTGACCAACTTTCATTTTGGATAGATCCCTTGGTGTCAAAAGTTGTACAAATCTTGCGGCGTCAGGCCCAGAAATTTCTACCTGCCTCTCTACAGATACATCGCAGAGTATCGCTTCATTAACTAGGTTCCAGAAATTCTGTTCAGCATCTCCAAAGTCTCTTGGTATATACATGTGGTTATATACAGAAAAGCCCGTAGCACCCCATTCTATTGTAGCATCGAAAAAAGGGGATTTGCGGATTTGAGTACCAAATCCGAAGTCATCAAGTTTCTTCATGCGTGTCCTTAAAGATAAAAAATCAACCTGCTTGGCTTGGTCAAATAGCATTAATTTTATTTAATGCAACGGCCTGATACGATTTTCTTAAATAATATATTACTCTTAAGAAATTTTTCGTTTTAAGATTTATTTTTCTTTATTTGGAATGAAAAGAGATCTTTAATTAGTGAAAGTCTATTGAATATTCTGAATGCTATTTTGGTAGAAAATATTTTTATAATTCTTGCGATTTCAAAGAGCGGCTCCAGATAAAGATCTTGTATTTTTCCCTCTTTCCCACTTTCATACGTATCTAATCCAAATACTACGTCACCCTTATTTTCTGATAAGTGTAATGATCCAAAAATCCAATCCCACACTGCTAATGCAGCACCAAAATTTTTATCATAATGTTTTTCTGCGATTGAGTGGTGTACTTGATGCTGTGAAGGTGAAATTAAAATATGCTCAAGCCATTTCCAATACGAAATATCGATATGACTATGTCGCAAATTTGAGCCCGTAGCATGGAAAAAGAAGACAAGTATATTAACCCCTACTATAGTGTAAAGATCAACAGCACCGCCGAAAAAGAATAAAAAAGTTGGGATCACTGCTCCCTGGGCAAAAACGCTCCGCAGGGAAAATAATACTCCCTCTAACGGGTGAACCCTATAAACTGTAATTGGTGTCATTGTTTTAGCTGAGTGGTGTACTTTATGTATAGCCCATAAAATGGGTATTTTGTGCATCCACCGGTGAACAACATATTTAGTAAAATCATCCACTACAAATAAAGAAACAGTGAATAGTGCAACTATAATGCTTAATGGAGTGTCTGAGAATAAATTCTGATTAAAAAAATCTACACTGTGTAAAAACAAGTATAATGCAGTCGATATTGCTACTTGTGAAATCAACAAAGGTGAGATGAAAAAAGTGAACACTCTATTTATTAAAAAAAGTTTGTAGTCAGCTTTTGCGGAGCCTGACCAAAGGATTTTTTTATCAAAAATCTTTCTGAAAGTAGATTTGAGAGTTTGCTGTTTTATCAATAAAAGCCATAGAGAGGCTAGCAGTATCGACAATATTAAATACCCTGTAAATACCCTTTTCTTGGGATTAATAAAGTCAGACAGAAAGAAATTTAGAAGATTAATATCATCCATTGATGGCTACCACATTGCTATGGCAAGAGCATTGTCATGCCCTTGCCTTCAATATTTAAATTTTAATCAGTTTCCGCACTGCTTGCAGAATCTAATTTATCTGTAAGAGCTTGTAGATCATTTAATCCATCGTTTACACGAGCTTTAACGCTGAACGTATCAACCATCATTTGCTGTATTTTTAGCATATGTAGCTGATAATCTGACCAAGATCTCTTGCGGTCCATTACAAAATTACCATTTAAGTCCATACCAGTAACATAGGAGTTATTAAGAGTTACCGGTCCAAAACCCATTAGTTCATTCATTTTGGTAGCTGTTGCTCCCAGGTTGCTTTTGCCAGATTGCATAGCCATGGCGAAACCTTTAAGTTCTCCCCAATGCTTTGAATAAGCTCGATACGCTTTATTTAAATCGTCGCCGCTTAAATCTTTCATTTTATTTATATCTTTATAGACTGAACCTGCGTATTTAAAGACAGCTTCTGCAAGCACTTTTTCCCAATTTTCTTCTATTGTTGCAGCATAAGCCTTGAGTTGCGAGCGCTCACTATCTGTTAAGGCATTGCCTGCTGCTGCTGTGATCAATTTACGTCCATCCAAGAAAGCGTCAAAAATTGTGCTCGTATAGTTTGTAGATTTTGTGCCCGATCTATCAAAAGCCGCAGCATAGTAAGTCGGTCCGAATACATATTCTGATTTAAGGTCAACCATACCGTCACCATTTTTGTCGGCAGCGCCCTGATTTTTCATTTTCGCAATTTCATAAACTTTATTTGGTTTAAAACCATGCTGGTGAGCCGCTGCCCCCCAATATCCAAATGCCTCATCCCAAGAATGTTCTTTTCCAGTGTAGTGAACGCCATCTTTATATGGTTTATCATTAGGTTTTTTTTCTGCACTGAGTTTTTCATCAAGATAATTATCTACAGCTTGGTTATAGGCCATTGCTCCCATAGTATATTTTGATATCAATTGAGCCCAGTCATATCCGGTATCTGCATCAAAACCTTTATTAGATTTAGCTGCCATGGCTATCATGTTATACGCCACGTCTTTACCGGACATGTTGCCAGGCCATGCTGTCATCGCTCCATCATAAAATTTACCAGAAATGTTTTTGCCTTTTGAGATTTGATGCAAAGATGTCTGCTTAATTTTAAATCCATCTTTTGATTTAGGAGCAATGATTGGGAGGTCCTCGTCTGAACCATTGAAATATGAAAGCATCTGCGCTTCCAAATCAGCAGCGTTTCCACCGCCATTTCCTTTGCCAGCTAATTTTTTTAGGCTCTGCTCTAATACGTGCCTTGCAATCTGTCCTGAGTAAGAAACGGTATTAGTTTTATCTCCACTGTAACCCTGAAGTGTTACTGGGAATGGGCCATATCCATCAGACAGTGCAATGGTGCCAGATAGCGCTATGGCCACAATTGCTGTGGTGGTTTTAAGCTTCTTTATAATCATCGATTTCTCCTATCTTGATGAAAACAGTAAAACTGACTATTTTTATCAACTTTATTAGGCCCATTGTCAATAAACCTTACAAAAATTATCAGGATTGACATTCCTGATTAAATCTATCAACTATTATTTTAGCCAGCTCGAATCTGCGCAAGCTACTCTCCATCGTTAAAAAAGGGGCACAATTGATATGGATTTTCACGAACGCAGTGAAGAAGAGCCAGCCACTGATTTCCAAGAGGTTTTGAATGTTTTCAGTGCCTTAGGCGGGTCAGAGATATGGCAATTAGAGTGGCTAATTGACCGGATTGAAGACAGAGATTGGGGTATGTCATGGTTTTAGAAATGGTAGATGAAATCAAGAATGTTGATGTTGTAACTGAAGAAGTGCCGACTCATGATGCGCTAGAACTGACCAAAGGTGGAAAAGTTGCCAACATAACACTAGCTGGTAAGCAGTACACACTAAGAATTACAAAAGCTGTAAAGCTGATTCTGACAAAATGAGGCCCTCACAAATATCGCGTGGTGGTGCTCCAGTTGGGTTTTTATCGGAGCTTGATCCCATAGAGTCTACTGCGATCACGTATTTGCGTCTATGGTGCCAAAGTTTTGAAGCACAAACTGCGATCGCAAGAGATTTCGAGATAGTTTTTGGTCAGGCCAGAGGCAAAGAAATAACGTACAACTTTGAGTCTCTTTGTAAGTTGTGTGTTGAAAATGGGCGGCGGCCACTGATGAGGCACGGTTTGGATTGCAAATGCTTTGGTGCAGACGAATCATGTTTTGCAAACTTTATAGGCTACGCATCAGAGGGTGCTCGTGAGGATGCACTTATGATAGCAATGACTATCGTTAAACCTGAAAAAGCTCACCTTTTGGCAGCTTTGGCGGAGAATTTTGGACTGGCGCTAAGGGATATTACATCAAAATGCCGCCTATCCGACAATCCACTTGATGGTCAAACCCTACACTAGAACTTAATTTATTTTTTCTAACTTTTGGTTATTTGATCCGAGTTGGAATTCCGGCCACTACCCAATATACCTTGTCAGAGACTGAAGCTATTTTTTGGTTCATAAAGCCTGCATTATCTCTAAATTCTCTTGCTAACGCATTATCTGGAACAATTCCTGTTCCGACCTCATTACTAACCAATACAATGTCTGACTTTGAATTTTTTAGTGTATTAGTAAGTTCATCAACTTTCTTTTCTAAATTATTATTCCTAAGAAGATGGTTTGAGAGCCAAAGTGTTAAGCAATCTATTAAAATCGGCTCTTTGGCGCCTAATTTTTTAATTTCGTCGGAAACATCCAGTGGTGTCAAAATTGTAGTCCAATTCTTATCGCGGCGGTCCTGATGTCTTTTAACTCGTTGTGCCATTTCGTCATCTGATATTTCACAAGTCGCCATATAAATCGGGTCTTGACCCAAACTTAAAGTGTATTTTTCCGCTGAAATGGACTTACCTGACCTTGCACCGCCTATAAAAAATGAAATAGTCATGCGTCTATGATAAACTTAATTAAAAAGGAAGTGTATAGAAATCGGTATGGAAAGATCAGTGGGTAAAAGGTTTATATTGATACGTCATGCACCAGTAATTTCTGATGGCTTATTTTATGGTTCAAGAGATGTAGCTTGTAGATGTCCCACTGCTAAAGAAATAGAAAAAATAGGGGCAAATATCCCAGATAACTTTAATTTATATGTAAGTTCTGCAAAGAGATGTTTAACAACTGCTGAGTATCTATTTCCAAATGTAAAACCACTAGCTTTTGATAAGTTAAGAGAGCAAAATTTTGGGAGTTGGGAAGGTATCCCGTATGATAAGATACCAAATATCGGTACACTTTCCAGTACAGAATTAGGTGAATTTCGGCCGCCCGAAGGTGAAAGCTTTAATGAGATGAGTTTACGTGTGAACCTTGTTCTAAAAGAAATTTTAGAGAAAAACGGCAACCATGACAGCAGTGTAATTGTTGCCCACGTAGGCACAATTCGTGCTGTACTATCAACATTGGTTGGAAATTCTGCATTAAGTTTTCAATTCGATAACTTATCCATTAGCGAGTTTATTTTTTTGACCGATGGTATGATTGTTAATTATTTGAATAAACTTATCATTCAATAATGTTGTCATATTTAGAAATTAAAAATTGAAAGCTTCATTATGAAACGTCTTTATCAACAACGGCATATTGTAGATTTTATGGCTGTTGTAATGCAGTTTACCCGCATAAAAATTAATTGGTCATTTTTTTCTGATGAAGCACCAGATTTAAAACGCGCCTGCTGGGCTTTCCCACTTGCTGGCTGGTTATTGGGCTTTATAGCCGGCAGTCTTGGGCAGATATTAATACTGATGGATTTACCCATTATTCTGGGCTGTGCAATCGCAACTGCATTTTGCATTTACCTTAGCGGCGCGTATCATGAAGATGGTTTGGCGGATATGGCTGACGGTTTCGGAGCGGGCGGTGATGGTAAAAAAATAAGTAATATTATTCATGACAGTAGGCTTGGAACATACGGGGTGTCAGCATTGAGCTTGGCAATCATTGTTCGCATACTCTTAATTTCAAGTTTAGTCGAAACTGGACTTTGGCTTTTTGTAATAATGGGCTCTGGTCTGGCCGTTGGTAAAGGCTTCATAATGATTAACCGTCGATTTTTTTTAGTGTCCGAATTTGCTGGGTCAGCAACGGTCTCTTTTCTTGGAAGTAATATTCGTCAAATAGTTTGCCTACTACTATGGTTTTTACCATGCCTATTTATTTTTTCGTTGGAGCAATTAGCCTTAGGCATTCTTCTGGGTTTGCTCGTATCTCTATGGTGTGGTTTCAGGGCAAAATTTTATTTGGGTGGTATAACGGGAGACATTTTAGGCGCTACTGCCTTTCTGACAGAATTAGCATTTTTTTTAGGCGTACTATTGCTAGCCTGAGTCAACTAGCTATTTCGAACAGTAAATTAAATTATTTTCAACCGTCAAAGTCAACTATTTCTGTAAGCTCTAAAGCCTGTTTCCTTAGCTTTGCTAATGTCATTAAGTTAACTTTATCTGCATCAAAGTTTCCCCAGCTTTTAACCAAATCATCTACTTGGGTTCCTGGTGCTATTGGATACTCAAAATTAGCGGTCGCATAAATTTCTTGTGCTTCGCCAGAGCTGAGAAACTCCATAAGCATTAATGCATTTTCCTTATTTGGAGAAAATTTTGCCATTCCTATGCCAGAAACATTTACATGTGTTCCACCATCTTCAAACGTTGGGAATACTATATTTACGCTATTTGCCCAATCAGCTTGCTCTGGGTCCTTAAGCATTTTCCCCATGTAGTAAGTATTTCCTATCGAAAGATCACATTCTCCCGCCCATATCGCTTTGACCTGCGCTCTGTCATTTCCCTGTGGTTTTCGTGCAAGGTTTTGCTTTAACCCTCTAAGCCAGTCTAACGCATATTCTTCTCCATGATGATGAATTATCGCGGAGGTTAATGCCAAATTATAGGCATTTAGACCTGAACGGATACAAATTTTACCCTTCCACTTTGGATCTGCTAATTCCTCATATTTAAGGATATCTCCATTTTTCACACGATCATTACTAGCATAGATAATTCTAGCGCGAGTTGTTAGCCCAAACCAGTGGCCGGCTGGGTCTCTGTATTTATTCGGAACATTTGTAGACAGCACGTCACTAGTCACTTGTTGTGTAAGTCCAGCGTCAACTAATGCTGATAATCTAGAAATATCAACGGTTAGCACAATATCAGCAGGGCTTCGCTTTCCCTCTGCTTTCATTCGCTCTATCATGCCTTTTCTTAGGTAAACTATGTTAACTTTTACACCCGTTTTATTGGTAAAAGCATTTGTCAATGGTTCAATCAAGAAGGGCTGCCGATATGAATAAACATTTACTTCAGACGCCGATAAATTTGAACCAAACAATAATGAGGCTAAGAAAAATGTGATATAGGCAAATTTTTTCATGTAATTAATCCATGCAAGTTAGGCTTTCAAATAAATATTTCCGAGTAAATTTGTCAAGATAAAAGATATTTTATTTATGCGACATTTTCCGCTTATCGGTTTTTAGAATTTGCGTGCACTTATAAATTATTAATATTAGAATATTGGTTACAAGAAATTTGTAATCCTATATCTGCATTCAGGGATCGTTTTGTTTTTAAATGGAAGAAAACAATATGGAAAATATAATGGAATTAAGTGAGATCATTAATCAGAAAGTATATAATTTATTAGATACTGATTTCGCCCAAAAATGTAAAATAGATTTAGACCAAAATGGTGTTTTGACACTATCGAACTTTTTGAACGCCAATACCTTGAAAGAACTTGTTGTGGAGGCCGAAGATGCCGCCTCAAAGGCTTACTACACTAATTCCACACACAATGTTTACTTAACAAAAATTGATGATAAGTTTGCTACAGATCACGTTATTAATAAACAACTGGTCTCATCAAAAGGTTGTATTTGTACCGACCAAATAAAATCGACCTCAAAGCTTAAAACACTCTATAGCGCAAATACATTCAAAAGTTTCATTGCAGCAGTAGTAGGTGAAACATCTTTATTTCCGTACGACGATCCATTGTCCTCAATAAATGTCCACTATGCCGGTCAAGGCCAGGAACTGAATTGGCATTTTGATAATTCGGAATTTGCAATAACTCTTTTATTACAGAGCCCCATTGGTGGAGGTGAATTTCAATATTTGAAAGACTTTCGAAATGCGGACAAAAATGAGATGAATTTTGAGGGTGTTGACAAATTACTCACTGGGTCGATTGCTCCAAGAATTTTGACTATGAAACCTGGAACGTTAGTCTTGTTTAGAGGTCGAAATTCAATTCATAGGGTTACCCCGACTATCGGTGACACAAAAAGAATACTGGTAGTTCTGGCTTATAATTCTGAGCCAGGAATTGCATTATCAGAAAGTGCACGTAAGACATTTTACGGACGATTAAGCTAAATAATCTGAAAATTCTACTAACGATTATTTGTAATCATTGGTTTGGTATTTTCTAATAAAGTCGTTTTATCAGTGTCTTTATTATTTTTATTCTGATGAAAATTACTTTAATTTTTTGTCGCATTAAATATAAAACACGTTACTTGTTCGAGAATTTTATTCATTGTACCTCTGCCAAACGTCATATTTTGGCCAAAATTTGCACTTAGTATTCTTAGTCATAGTCGTTGCAAAATCAACTTCCTCTATACGACAATACCCTACTAATCTTTTGTAGCTCATTGCTCCTGTTAAATCACAGATAACTTTTGAATTCTTAAATTTTGAAGCGAACCTGGAGGCAGCCTTGCCCTCCTCTGTATCATTCTCTGGGCAATCTAAAGCCGCAATACGAACAGGAATATCGCCAACCTCAATTGTGTCTCCATCTCTGATATGAGAAATTATGCCTGAAAGGGTTGAATACTCGAAAGCTTTCGCTTGTGGTATTACTGCGGCAAAGAATGCTATTATAAAGATCTTGAGATAACAGATCCGAATAATGGAGTTCATCCAATAGCCTGCAGAAAGTATGATAATTTAATCTCCCTTTGAGCGAGTTCCTGAAAATTGGGACTGCCAATTTTCACATTCTTCATCACTTATTTTTTGGAATAATACCTCTGGTACAATGAATTCAGAACCAGCCATCAATTTGTTTAATGCTTCTTCTAAATTTTTTGGCCAGCTCCAGTCATCACATTGCATCGCAGTCATAAGCTTTTCTGCTGCGTTTGGAATAAATGGCCTTGATAAAATAGCATAAATCCGAATTAAGTTGAGTGCTAATCGAATTTGTGCAGCTGCTTTCTTTTCATCTTCTTTATACACTGACCATGGTGCTGATGATTGAAGATATTCATTTCCCAAGGCCCAAATAGAGCGCAGCTCAGATGCCGCCTTACGGATTTCTATGGATTCCATATATTTTTCATAGGCTCGGATTTGAGCCGTTAAATTTTCAAAAAGGCTATGTTCGGCTGCTCCATAGTCACCGCCTGATGGTATTTCTTCGCCAAATTTGGACCTGCAAAATTTAGTAACTCGGCTTACAAAGTTTCCCAACACGTCTGCTAGATCTTTGTTAACGCTGCCCTGAAAATTATCCCAGGTAAATTCAGCGTCAGAACTCTCAGGTGCATGACTTAAAAGCCACCACCGCCAATAATCTGCCGGAAGAATGTCAAGAGCATCATCCATGAACACGCCTCGACCTCTCGAAGTAGAAAATTGACCGCCGTCATAATTTAGATAATTGAAGGATTTTATGTAGTCTACTAGCTTCCATGGTTCCCCTGAACCTAAGATTGTAGCAGGGAAAGAAAGGGTGTGAAAAGGAACATTATCCTTACCCATGAATTGGGTATAAGTTACGTCATCTGCTCCTTGATCAGTTCGCCACCAGCTTTCCCAGTGCTTGCCTTTTCCTGAATTTACCCATTCTTGGGCACATGCAATGTATTCTATTGGAGCATCAAACCAAACATAAAAAACCTTTTCTTCCATTCCAGGCCAGGCGTTATCACCTTTTTTAACAGGTATGCCCCAGTCAAGGTCCCGTGTAATACCACGATCTTGCAACCCATCTCCGTCATTTAACCATTTCTTGGCAATAGATGTTGTTAGAATTGGCCAGTCTGTCTTGCCGTCAATCCAATCTTCCAATTTTTTCTTCATATTGGACTGACAAAGATATAAATGTTTAGTTTCTCGCCTTTCCAGTTCGCTTGTTCCTGAAATCGAAGATCGCGGGTTTATTAAATCTGTCGGATCCAATTGCTTTGTGCAATTATCACATTGATCGCCTCGGGCATCCTCGAAGCCACACTCAGGGCAAGTTCCCTCGATATAGCGATCAGGTAAAAACCGCTCGTCAACATGAGAATAAATTTGGGTCTCTCTAACTTCATCTATTAACCCTGCTGCTTCTAGTTGACCTGCGAAGTGCTGAGTTAATTTGTGGTTCTCTTGACTTGAAGATCTTCCAAAATGATCGAAAGATAGGCAAAAGCCCTCCGCCAATTTAGCTTGCACTTCGTGCATTTCCTTACAGTAATCTGATATATTTTGACCTGCTTTCGCTGCTGCTAACTCGGCAGGAGTTCCATGTTCATCCGTTGCACAAAGAAATAATACTTCATTACCGCGTCCACGCTGATATCTCGCATATAAATCAGCTGGTAGTTGACTACCTATAAGATTACCAAGGTGTTTTACGCCATTTATGTATGGTATTGCTGAAGTGATGAGGTGACGCTGCATAGTAAGCCCGTTGTTTTATACTCGTTTAGCTTATGTCTATGAGATTTGGAAGATACTTAGCCAATTCAATTTGGTAAAAGTCAGATTGCATCAGCTCTGATTGTAAACGCCGTGCTATTTATTATGCCGACCTTACTGCTCATTGAGTAGCTCATTTCGTGTAGGTAATGATATTTCAAGTTTGTTTTTAATTCCTGTTAGGAAAAATTTTTTTTCTGGCACTAGTCGTGCACGCGTTAAATCTAGTTTCCATTGATATGGTGTGTTTGTATTATTGGGTCTAATATGCCAACGCGTTTCAACGCCTAACGCGCCTCCATCTTTTGGTGTTAGTACCAATGGCAATGGAGCAACCTTTGATGATTTACAACTTTTAGCTGCTAAGTGCATACGCCTAATTTGGGTGAGAGTTGGGATTTGTTCTAGCTCTGCTATGATTAGTGGGGGTATTCCGATCCTGAGACTTTCTTCTATGCACCATAGTGTATTCTTAAAAGATGGTGAATTAACAAATATAAACCGATATGGGTTAACCCATTTTGAGACTCCGTTTGGATTAACTATATGCTTAAAATATGAAGGACGTATCCATAATATTGGGCCTTTGCACCTTTGAGCTAAGAAGAATGGAAAAAACAATTTGCCTGGCCCATAACATTCATGTACGCGCCCATGTTCCAGCCCTATATTTCCATAAATTGGAATTTTAGGCTGGCTTACAGTGTTACCATTTATCAAAAGATTCAGGTTCATAAGCAAAAATAGCATGTTCTTGTTTTGTTCTCAAATAGTTTCTTGTGTTTAGTAATATTTTGTCTAGGACTTAAGTTAAATATTTACTGGGAGAAATCAGTATGAAAATGTTTGAGCTAGGACAAACTGGGCTAAAAGTTTCTGAATTATGTTTAGGTACAATGACTTATGGCACACAAACATCTGAAGCGGATGCTCATCGGCAAATTGATTTATGCTTATCAAATAATATAAATTTCATAGACACTGCTGAAATGTACCCAGTAAATCCAATTTCTGCTGAAACCGTCGGACGCTCAGAGGAAATAATTGGTCGGTGGCTATCTGCAAATAGAAACCGTCGGTCGGATTTTATACTAGCTACTAAGCATTCTGGAAAGGGTCTCTCCCATGTACGAAATGGAGCACCGATAACAAAAGATACTATTCAGAATGCGGTTGAAGGTAGTCTTAAAAGGCTCAAAACTGACTATATTGATTTGTATCAATTTCATTGGCCCAATCGGGGTTCATATATGTTTCGTCAGAACTGGAAATATGATCCATCCAGACAAGATAAAAAAAGCACCTTAGAGAATATGTATGAATGTTTGGTTGCTCTTCAAAAGCAAGTAGAAAAAGGCAATATAAGATATTTTGGCCTATCGAATGAAAGTGCTTGGGGGGCCGCTAATTGGTTAAAATTATCCGAGCAACATAACTTGCCAAGAGTAGCAACTATTCAAAATGAATATTCTCTATTGTGCAGACTATACGATACTGATTTAGCAGAATTAAGTGTTAATGAGGGGGTTGGCTTAATGGCTTTTTCTCCACTAGCGGCTGGTCTGTTAACAGGTAAATATTTAGATGGGAATCTACCGGAAAACTCGCGGAAATTAATAAATCAAGATTTGGGAGGAAGAGATAATCCTAGATCGGAAATGGCAGTTAGATCATACTTGAAGATAGCTAAAGAGTTTGGGTTAAACCCCATACATCTTGCTTTGGCCTGGTGCAGAACGAGACCATTTATGTGTTCTTCTATTTTTGGAGCAACATCAATTGATCAGCTTCCAGTTATTTTAGAGGCAGGTAATATTGAATTGAGCCAAGAGTGCATTGATTTAGTAAATGAAACCCATAAACTCAACCCAATGCCTTATTGAGTATCTGTGACCTTAAAGGTTGAAAATTCGGTAATTATAGCAAATGGAACTATGGGTCTTTTTATCAATTGGCGCCTTAGTAATAGCTGTTGGGCAAATAGAACTCCTGTTTTCAATTCTGGCAAGTATCGTTTTATTCAAAGAAGAGATAACGGGTAGAGAGTTGGTTGGAATTTTTACGGTCATGTTAAGCTTAATCGGGATAATCGCATTAGGCTAGTTTAACTAATGTAAGAAAACTCACTAAGACCGTCACTATTTTGAAAAAAAGGCACCCTTTTTGGGATCATATCGTCGTTTAAATTTGAAATCACCTCAGCAAATACGACCTCTGTAATAAAAGGCAAGTCAAATCTTCGGACGTCTTGAATTGGTATCCACTGTAAGTGAGAAAGTTCATCTGAAGCCCTTGAAAAATCGTCTAAGTCAACCTCCGCAGAAAGAAGATCTGCATCGAGATATAAAAAGCGAGCGTCGAAGCGTCTTGGCCGGCCAGGTGGGGTAGTTGCTCGAAATACAAATTGGAAGTTAGATCCATCTGGAACGAGCCCGAGGTCTGCGAATTGTTTCCATTCGTAAGGTATCATCCCAGTCCATTTTCCTTTGGTACCTAATATGATCCCTGTTTCCTCAAAGAGTTCGCGGATAGCAGCATTGGTAAGTGCATGAACTAAGGCCTCATTACACTCATAAGCCATTCTAGCCTTACAAGTGACGTTCAATGGTTTGAACGAGTTTATTTTAAAGTCTGTTTCTTCCACTGCTCCACCCGGGAATACAAATTTTTTGGGCATAAAGGCAGCATTCTTGCCTCTTTGACCCATGAGAACTGAAGGCTTTGTTTTTCTATTACGAATTAAAATTACAGATGCAGCGTCTTTAACTTCAACATTTGTATTCATTTTTATACACGCTTTCTTAGCATTTTTATATCTTAAAATATTAAGCTTTTTTAAAAAGCACAATGTGTCAATTCAAATTGCTACACAATTTTCTTAATAAGACGCTTAAACCTTATTCAAGCCATAATAAAAAATATTGAATGTTATCAATCATATATTCTACTAAAAGTCATGTTTGTCGAGTAATCCATTATTTGAATAAAATATAGTTTAATATTAAACTATATTTTATACCGCGCGCTATCTGGTATTTGGGCACAGCATTCTTGTCAAATCTTTCAAAGTCGATAAAGGTTATGCATACTGCTTTAAAGGGATAATTTTATGTTGAAAGATATCGCAAAAAGTGTTTGGGCAAATGCATATGCCCCGTATTCAAAATTCAAGGTTGGTGTCGCAATTAAAACTATTGATGGATCAGTGTTTTCGGGAGTAAATGTAGAAAATGCTGCATATCCTGAAGGAACATGTGCGGAAGCAGCGGCTATTGCGGCAATGTGTGCCGCAGGTCAAAGAGAGATCGTGGAGGTTTATGTTATAGCTGATTGCAAAGAGCCTGTGCCTCCATGTGGTGGTTGCCGCCAAAAATTGGCAGAATTTTCCAAACCAGATGTTCCAGTTACGATGGCTACAATTGCTGGAAAAGAAAAAACTATTGTTGTAAGCGATCTCTTGCCAGGTTCATTCAGCAAAAATTTTTTCACTAACAAATGAAGAATTTTAACGCTCAAGGAATACTCTTAAAGGTTAGGAATAAGAGTTCACTATCCCGCGATGAAATGGTTTGGTTTGCTAAAGGACTATCAGATGGCAAGGTAACGGATGCTCAGGCCGGGGCGTTTTCTATGGCTGTAGCATTAAATGGTTTGGGTAGTCAGCAAGCTAGAACCGATTGGACTTTAGCAATGCGGGATAGTGGCAAAACTCTCTCGTGGGAAGTTGGGTCACCAGTTTTAGATAAGCATTCAACTGGAGGAATTGGAGATTGTGTATCACTTATTTTAGCGCCACTTCTTGCGTCAAGTGGAGTTTGTGTTCCAATGATTTCAGGAAGGGGTTTGGGGCACACGGGTGGTACTTTAGACAAGCTTGAGTCAATCCCAGGTGTGAAGGTTATGCACTCTGAAGAAAGATTAATAGAAATTATCGAAAGTTGTGGATGCATAATTGCAGGGGCGAATGAAAATATTGCGCCGGCTGATAGGCGACTTTATGCAGTGAGAGACGTTACATCTACGGTTGATAGTTTGGATCTTATAACAGCCTCTATATTATCAAAGAAGCTTGCTTCGGGTTTAGATGGTTTAGTCCTAGATATAAAATGTGGGTCTGGAGCATTCATGGTAAATCTAAATCAAGCCACTGAACTTGCCAAGGCATTGGTGAAAACTGCAAATGAAGCAGGCTGTGCAACAACTGCATTAATTACAGATATGAACCAGCCCTTGGCTCCTGCAATGGGAAACGCCCTTGAAATAGTTGAGGCAATTCGAGTTCTATCTGGGGAGACGGTAGGTCGACTACGCTCTATTACAGTATCGCTGGGTGCGGAGATTCTTAAAGCTCAAAAAATATATAACAATATAAGCCAAGCTACTAACGAGCTAGAAAGAAATTTAAATAGTGGCGCTGCTTTAAAAAAATTTAGTGAAATGATTTCTCTAATGGGGGGGCCAGTAAATTTTGGACAAGATTTTAATAGATATCTCCCTGAGGCTACAGCGGTTATTGAGGTTTTTGCCCCGGAAGCAGGGTATTTAGCACAATGGGACGGGCAATCCTTGGGAAATATTGTCGTTAATCTTGGTGGCGGAAGACTTGTTGAAACAGATCAAGTTGATCATGCTGTTGGTTTTAGCGATATTGCTAGCATTGGGACCAAATTGTCCAAGGGTTCGCCAATTCTTAAAATTCACGCTGCCCGTATTGATCATGCTGAGGAAGCAAAAAGACAGGTTTTGGCGGCATTTAAGTTAAGCGATAGTGCCCCAAAAGAAACAGACTTAGTTTTGAAGAGAATTACATAGTGCCTAGAGCAATACTTATTGTGATGGATTCGGTTGGAATTGGCGGCGCTATTGATTCGCATAAATATTTCAACGGCTCTACCAGTGATAAAGGCGCTAATACACTTTTGAATATTGCAAAAGCGTGTCAAGCAGGCATTGCAAATGAAAGTCGAATTGGCCCATTAAATCTTCCAACTTTACAATCTCTAGGTTTAGGTAATTCCATCATTTTATCAAGCGGTGAGTCAGCTCCTAACATTCCAAGTGTAGAGGAATGTGATGCTTTTGGTGTGGCGGGGCCCGTATCAGTGGGAAAGGATACTATAACAGGCCACTGGGAGTTGGCGGGTCTAACGCTTGACCGTGAGTGGCACTATTTCCCAGATATTGACGACGCGTTTGATATCGAATTAGTAAATCTAATCTGTAAGCTTGGGAAGCTTGATGGTATTTTAGGTAACTGTCACGCTTCCGGAACGAAAATATTAGCTGAGCTCGGTGAGGAACACTGTCAATCAGGTAAGCCAATTTGCTACACTTCTGCCGATAGCGTTTTCCAAATAGCGGCCCATGAAAATCATTTCGGGTTATCTCGCTTATACGAATTGTGTCAATTATTAGCACCATATCTACATGGAATGAACGTCGGCCGTGTAATTGCTCGCCCATTTACTGGCAACAAAAAATCTGGCTGGGTAAGGACGGTTAACCGCCGTGACTTTGCTATGGCGCCTCCTAAAAAAGTACTAAGCGAATGGATGCAAGAAAGTGGTGTTGAGACGCTAGCGTTGGGTAAAGTGGGTGATATTTTTTCAATGCGTGGATTTAATCGTCTGATAAAGGGTAACGACGCTACCTTAATGCAAGAGTTAGCATCGGAAATTGAAACTGGATATGACAATAGTTTCATTTTTGGCAATTTTGTAGAATTTGATACGCTATATGGACATAGGCGTGATATCTCCGGTTATGCGAGAGCATTAGAATGGTTTGATACTGAAATATCAAAAATAATTGGAAAATTAAGGAAAGATGATTTATTTATCCTGACCGCAGACCATGGGAATGATCCCACCTGGAGTGGTTCGGAGCATACTAGGGAAAATGTGCCTATTCTCATTATCGGAGCGTCTCCAAAAACAAATAAAAAAGTGAATTTTGTTGACGTAGCTGCCACAGTTGCTCATTTTATGGGCTTACCTATGCTCGGTCCTGGAAAGAGTATCTTATGAATATAAAAAAATTGCCCAAAATTGAACTGCATTTGCATCATGAGGGTGCGGCACCGCCAAGTTTCATTCGTCAATTAGCATTTGAAAAGAAGATTGATTTATCTAATATATTTAATCCTAAAGGCGATTATAACTTTTCAAATTTTAATGAGTTTTTAGCAACTTACGAAGCAGCCTGTCAGGTATTAAAAGAACCAGAAGATTTTCATCGCCTTACGCTATCAGTATTAGAAAAATCCGCAGAAAATGGTATTATTTATACAGAAGTTTTTATTTCTCCAGATTTTTGTGGTGGGGGAGATTTAACGGCATGGAAGGAATATTTATCAGCCATAGAGGAGGCTGCAAATATTGCACGAAGAGATTTATATATAGATATGCGAGGGGTAGTTACTTGCATTCGGCACAATGGTCCCGCTGCTGCAAAAAAGGCTGCAATTTGCGCGGCAGAAACGGCCTCTAATTTTGTTGTAGGTTTTGGAATGGGTGGTGATGAACTTGTAGGTAGCCAAGCAGATTTTAAATATTCTTTCAATGTTGCTGAGGAAGCTGGACTAGGGTTAACTACGCATGCTGGTGAATGGGGAGGAGCAGAAAGCGTGAGACAGGCAATTCATGATCTTTGTGTTACTCGCTTGGGTCACGGCGTTCAGATAATAAATGATGCTGACTTAGTTATTGAAGCGATCGAGAAAAAAATAACATTGGAGGTCTGTCCTGGATCCAATGTATCACTAGGTATATTTGAAAGCCTATCTATGCATCCAGTTAATTCGCTTTTGAAAAGTGGGCTCTCAGTTACCGTTTCAACTGATGATCCTCCATTCTTTAATACCACCATGACTACTGAATACAACAATCTTAAAGATGTTTTTGATTGGGACGAGAATGTATTTAGACTTATAAATCAAAATGCAATCCACGCTGCTTTTTGTAGTGAGGAGCAAAAATTAATATTACTTGAGAGGATAAATTCTGCATGGACCAAAACCTAATTATAGTTGATCATCCATTAGTCCAACATAAGCTGACTTTGATGCGAGAGAAAGAAACTCCAACTGCATTATTTCGTCAATTGCTACGCGAAATAAGCCAGTTCTTGGCCTATGAGGTAACCCGTGAGTTACCAACCCGCCTAAAACAAATCGAGACACCTCTCGTTCCGATGGATGCACCTGTTATGGCAGGAAAAAAGCTAGCTCTGGTATCAATTCTGAGAGCGGGAAATGGTCTGCTTGATGGTGTGTTAGAGTTGATACCATCTGCACGAGTTGGCTTTGTTGGTCTTTACAGAGATGAGGAAACATTGCAGCCGGTAGAGTATTATTTTAAGGTTCCAGACAGTCTTGAGGACCGAGTAGTAATTGCAGTAGATCCAATGCTTGCGACTGGAAATTCATCTGCAGCTGCTATTCAACGTCTAAAAGAGGCGGGGGCTAAGGATATAAGGTTTTTATGTTTGCTGGCTGCGCCAGAGGGTGTTGAGACGATGCGGCAGGCTCATCCTGACGTTCCGATTGTAACAGCCGCACTTGATGAGAAGTTAAATGAGAAAGGTTATATTGTTCCGGGCCTGGGTGATGCTGGAGACCGAATGTTTGGAACAAAGTGACAATAGTTACTAGGGAAAGTATATCCGGCTAGCCACCACAAATAGTCTGTAGAGCAAGCCATGCACTGTCATCTAAACTTGGCTTTTTAACATTTCCTGATGTTTGTTCACTATTTATCATAGATTGCGTGCTTTGGCCTGTAACATCTATTGCATATGAGTAAGGCAGGGCAGAAATTGCTCTTTTGTTGAATTCTTTAATAAGATTTTCAGGGTCTACACTTATTTGTTTTTTCATTATCCAATCTTTTGAAAATCCTCTCAGAGTGCTGACATCTGGACTTCTGCCAAATAGAAACTGAATTATTTCAATATTATTCATTTGCTTCATTAGCTCGTCCAAAGCATTACTTTTTGCCTCTCTTTGTATCTGCGCTAGCACATAACCTGCTAAAACATCAGGATCGTCAAAGTCTTCTACAAGCGCTTTTGAGATAACTATAATTTTCCCGGGCAGGTGTATTGCCTCAATTGTTTCACTTGGAACTACATAAAACGTGTATTCTATTACGCCTAAGTTTGAGATAAATTTATCTAAAGCTATTCTTCCAAGCTCCCTTGAGCATGGTGCGCCAACAAATGAGACGAATTCGTTTAAAACAGCTTTACCCATTTCTTGTTCTCGGACTTCTGGAATTATTTTTTGGGTATAGTCACGAAGTGCTGCGGGGAGCCAAAAAATACTTAATCCTAAAATTATAATCAAAATTGATGCTAAGCTAAAGATACGCAATCGGCCTGGCTTGGGTCGCCTGCGATCCACAGCTTTCATTAATTTTTCAATAGCTTCAGCCATTTCATTTTCGTTACTCCCTAACTCAAGAGTTTCACTTGGGTCCCCATCGGGATGATATAGCTTAATTCCATTCTTAGATTGAATCACTGCAAGCGCAGCAAGCGACCAATGCGCAAGAGGTTTTTCGTTTATATCAGTTATAACTAATGATGACTCACCAATTGATATTATTACATCAAGCCTCTGAGCTTCAGCACTCTTGCGCCAAATACCCGTTGCTTCCAATCTTTGATACTGGGTTAAGGCAGTCATCTTTATCTACTTACTAGATTTGGGTTGGTGCGATTTTTAAACTAATCGCTATGGTAAATCTTTTGCGACTTTTCGGAGTTCAAATTTTTGTATCTTACCGGTCGATGTTTTCGGTAACTCGCGAAATATAATTCTCTTGGGGCATTTAAATCCTGCTATTTTTGTGCGTGAAAAATCAATTAATTCGTCCGCATTTTCGACAGCATTGGGTAGCAACTCTACAAAAGCACATGGTACCTCGCCCCACTTCTCGTCAGGCATCGCAACAACTGCGCAAAGTGATACGCTCTCATGTGCCATAAGCACGCCCTCAACCTCAACAGAACTAATATTTTCACCACCCGAAATTATTATATCTTTTGCTCGGTCTGCAATTTGGATATAGCTGTCAGGATGTTGGATTGCTATGTCACCAGAATGAAAGTAGCCGCCTTCAAAAGCTGACTTAGTCGCCTCCTCATTTTTGTAGTATCCTTTCATAACTGAGTTACCTCGGATCATTATTTCACCCTGGGTAGTGCTATCCATCTTAACTTGTTGCATTTTATCGTCCATAACCGTGATATCTTCCATCATAGGCATAGCAACGCCTTGCCGAGCTTTAATGGTTGCTCGCTCCTCGTCTGTAACACTATCCCAGTCGTCATCTTGCCATAAACACTCAGTTACATGTCCATATGTTTCAGTTAAACCGTAGACTTGGGTTACATTGAAACCTAGTTTTTCCATTTTGTCCAAAGTAGCAGGTGCCGGTGGAGCGCCTGCTGTGAAAACCTCAACTCTATGTTCAAAAGGCTTCCTCTCTTTTTGATCAGCGTTCACAATTAAATTAAGGACAATTGGAGCTCCACCAAAAAATGCTACCTTCTCATCCGAAATAGCGTTATAAATCGCCTCTGCAGATATTTCTCTGCAACATACTAGCTTACCCCCGACCATAGGCATAAGCCAGGTATGGTTCCAACCGTTACAATGAAAAAGTGGGACTATTGTTAAAAAGACGGGAAATATTTGCATTCTCCATGAAACTACTGTTCCCATGGTCATCAAATAAGCGCCTCGATGATGATAGACTACTCCTTTTGGTCTTCCGGTCGTCCCTGAGGTATAATTTAATGCGAGGCTTTCCCATTCATCCTGGGGCATCAACCATTTAAATTTTTTATCTCCGGATGATAAGAATTGCTCATAGGTCGTGTATTTACCACTACTCTCAAATCCTGCGCTAGAGTCGGAAACTTCTATAATCAAAGGAGCCTGATCGCCCAATTGAGCGCACGCACTTTCTGCAAGTGCTAAAAATTGTGAGTCTACTAAAACAACTTTTGCTTCACCATGACCAAAAATATACGAAACTGTATCTACGTCTAAACGGGTATTTATTGTATTTAATACAGCGCCACACGCGGGGACGCCAAAATGAGCCTCAGCTTGAGCAGGGACATTTGGTAAAATAGTCGCCACAACGCTGCCCGGTTTTACACCAACTGCAACTAGTGCAGAAGCGAGCTGACTGCAGCGAGCATAATATTCTGCATAATCTACTCTATGATTGTTGTAAACAATTGCTATGCGTGTCGGGAAAACTTTTGCTGCTC
>CACPPZ010000020.1 GCA_902635985.1 Paracoccaceae bacterium | reverse complement strand
AAAATATACCTCTGCTGATAAGACCCTTTGTAATAGTAGCCGCATTATTTATTTCGTCTTCGGTTTCTAGAAACATTACGTGTCCCTGAAATTTTATCCACCTTATTAGAGGTTTTTGTTCCAAAACCCCGTTTTTGCTTTTTTTCCGTTTGAGGGCTGTCCGGTCTTATTTTTAGTACGTTTTTTACCCTACTTGATCGCACTTCCTGTACTTCACCCTTTTTTAATGTGCCGAGTTCAAAATCTCCAAAGCTTATTCTCAGTAAACGACTCACAGATAGTCCCACAAAACCTAATGCTTTGCGAATTTCGCGGTTTTTACCCTCACGAAGTCCAATACTTAGCCAAGCATTTGCTCCTGTTTGACGATCAAAAGAAACTTCCATTGGGTTAAAGTGTTTACCTTCTACAAAAATTCCCTGCCGTAATGGTTCAAGCATACTGTCCTTTAACCGGCCTTTTACTCGCACCCGGTATCGTCGTAACCAACCAGTCGAGGGTAATTCAAGATACCGTTTTAGCTCTCCATCGTTTGTAAGCAGTAGTAGTCCTTCAGAGTTTAAGTCCAGTCGGCCTATGGATAAGACCCTCGGCATTTCTTTTGGCAGATTATCAAAAATAGTTGGCCGATTTTTCTCGTCCTTTGAAGTAGAAATAAGGCCAACGGGTTTATGATATATCCATAAGCGTGTTTCTTCTGGTTGCGATAATAATTTACCATCAACTTCTATAGCGTCGTTTTTAGATAGATTAAGAGCTGGACTATTGATAGTATTCCCATTCACCTTAACCCTACCATCTAGAATTAATTTTTCGGACTCTCTTCTGCTTGCTAGTCCAGCTCTAGCAATTATTTTTGCGATGCGTTCGCCTTTGTTTGCTTGGTCTTTCATTAGCAATTATGTATGTTATTATTGACAATTTAGGAAGGAAAAATTGAACTCCTTGACAAGTAGTGGCTTCAAAAATTTTATGAAAATGGCTTTAGAGCAAGCCAAAATAGCGCGCTCTGCAGGAGAAATTCCAGTCGGTGCTGTATTGCTAAATTCGGCTGGTCATGTCTTGGCAAAGTCGGGGAACAGAACCCGAGAACTTAAAGACCCCTCAGCTCATGCTGAAGTATTAGTAATCAGAGAGGCTTGTCAGGTTTTAGGAAATGAAAGATTAAATGGTTGTGACTTATATGTTACCTTAGAACCTTGTGCCATGTGTGCCTCCCTAATTTCAGCTTCGCGAATTCGCCGGCTATATTATGGCGCAAGTGACAAAAAATCAGGCGGTGTTGAGCATGGTGCCTGTATCTTTTCACATAGCCAGACACATCATCGACCTGAAATATATCCGGGTATCTGTGAAGATGAAGTGGTTGAACTTATGACAAGTTTTTTTGGGAAGTTAAGACAATAAAATATTCAAAAATTATGATTGCAAGCAATTCAATCAAAGACACTTTTCCTCAGTCTCAAAACTATTTAAGGGCTGTGCTGCATCGTTTGCATGTGCCCGGGTGCGTATAATTTCCTACATCCGGTAAAATTTTCCAACATCGCTCACATTTCGTTCCAACTGATTTCTTAAAAGTAATAGCAGCACCATCAATTTCACTCGAAAGATATGCACATTCAGGGGGTTCTGCGTTAGTAAGATTTAAGCCTGACGTTATACAAATGTCCTGAAATGGTACGGATTCTAAAATTGCAAGCGCGTCCTGATCTTTGATATGGACAGTTGGAGCTGCCTCTAAACTAGATCCGATTACTTTATCTACCCTCTGCAATTCTAGAGCAGATGTGACTAGTCGTCTGTAGCTCCTTACAGTTGACCATTTTTTTGCAAGTTTATCATCTCGCCATTTATACGGTGTGTTTGGTATATCTACAAGATGAACTGAACTATCTTTGTCAGGATAGCGTTCAAGCCAGACCTCTTCCATTGTAAATACCAAAATTGGTGCTAACCAAGTTGTAAGACGATGAAAAAGTAAATTTAGTACCGTTCTAGCTGATTTTCGCTCGACTGTATCTCCATCACAATAAAGTACATCTTTTCGTATATCAAAATAAAAGGATGATAAATCCACTGTTGCAAAGGTAAAAATGGATTGGAAAACACCCTGAAAATCGTATGAATTATATCCTTTTCGTACTTTTTCATCTAACTCAGAAAGCCTATGCAGCACCCAACGCTCTAATTCGGGCATCTCATTTGTGGCTATTTCATCTGATGCATTATAATCACTGAGTGATCCCAGCATGAACCGCATTGTATTTCTCAATCTTCGATAGCTATCAGCTACACCCTTCAAAATTTCAGGCCCAATTCGTAAATCTGCGGTATAGTCTGATTGAGCAACCCACAAACGTAAAATATCAGCACCATACTGCTTTATAACTTGTTCAGGAGCTATTGTGTTTCCCAAGGACTTTGACATTTTCATACCTTTTTCGTCCAAAGTAAATCCATGCGTTAGAACACCATGGTAAGGAGCTCGTCCGTTTGTGCCACATGATTGAAGCATCGATGAATGGAACCAACCTCTATGTTGATCGGTTCCCTCTAAATATAAGTCAGCAAAACCGTCTTCAGATCCATCATCGCGGTCTCTCAACACAAATGCATGTGTTGAACCGCTATCGAACCAAACATCTAAGATATCAAAAACTTGGGTAAAATGACCTGGATTTTCTAATCCTTCTAAAAATCTTTCTTTTGCATTTTCCTTATACCAAGCATCCGCACCTTCTACTTCGAACGCTTCTGCGATCCGTTTGTTTACTTTCTCATTACGAAGTAAAAAATCACTGTCGGTCGGTTGGGCCCCTTTTTTGGTAAAACAAGTAAGTGGGACTCCCCAAGCGCGTTGCCGAGACAGAACCCAGTCTGGTCTTTCCTCTATCATTGAATAAAGTCGATTACGCCCACTTTTTGGCGTCCACTGAACGAGTTTATCAATCGACTCCAAAGCTCTCTGCCTAATTGTATTACCAAATTTATTGAAGGTATCGTCTACCTTTTTATCGATAGCTGCAAACCACTGTGGAGTGTTTCTGAAAATTATTGGTGCTTTTGAGCGCCACGAATGGGGATAGCTGTGGGTCAAACGCCCCCGCGCGATAATATTCCCTGACTCAACAAGTTTATTTATAACCTCAGCGTTTGCCTTCCCTTCCTTACCTTTTCGGTCAAAAACCGTGAGACCTGCAAAGAAGGGTACATGTCCTAAAAACTCACTTTCCTCACCTACATTGTGGGTCATTCTGTCAAGCCAGTTGCGCTTTAAGAAGCAGTCATAATCGTCAGCACCATGACTTGGCGCTGTATGCACAAATCCAGTCCCAGCGTCGTCTGTAACATGATCGCCATCTATCAACGGTACATCATAATTCCAAAATGAATCTAATTCAGAGAATGGGTGTTGGCACACACAATCTTGCAAGTCTGAACTCGAAACATCTTTAACTCTGGTGTGTTTTATCACTCTTGATTTTTCTAATGTTTCTCCGGCTAAGTTATCGGCTATTATATAGTATTCACCTTTTGCCGTCCAACTTTCCTCTAAAGTTTCATCAACATGATATAGGCCATATGAAATTTTAGGATTAAAAGCGATTGCGCGATTTGAGGGAATAGTCCACGGTGTAGTTGTCCAAATAACAATTCGAGCTTTTCGTATTTCTTCTGATGCATTATCAATTTTGAAGGCGACCCAAATGGTATGAGACTTGTGGTCATGATACTCAATCTCAGCTTCAGCCAATGCTGTCTTTTCAACGGGTGACCACATAACAGGTTTTGACCCTTGGTAAAGCGTCCCATTCATTAAAAATTTCATGAACTCTTCTGCGATTACTCTTTCAGCATGGAAGTCCATTGTTAGGTATGGATTTTCCCACTTTCCCATAACTCCTAATCTTTTGAATTCGTCCCTCTGGGTCTCAACCCAGCCGGCGGCAAATTTTCGGCATTCCTGCCTGAAATCTATTACATTGACATCATCTTTATTTTTTCCTTTGGATCGATATTGTTCCTCGATCTTCCATTCAATTGGCAAACCATGACAATCCCATCCAGGAATATATCTTGCGTCTTTGCCCATCATTTGCTGGCTTCGAACAACCATGTCTTTGAGGATTTTATTAAGTGCATGACCAATATGCAAATGACCGTTCGCATATGGAGGTCCATCATGCAATATAAATGAAGATCTGCCCTTTTTTTGTCGAAGAGTGTCATAAACCTTAATATCCTCCCACTTTGTGAGCCAGTCTGGTTCTCGTTTTGGCAACCCAGCTCGCATTGGGAATTCTGTTTTTGGCAAATTCAATGTATCTTTGTAGTCTGGTATTTCAGCGCACATTACTAATTTTCTCTAATTTATCGGTATTTTATGAATTGATTTGATTTGTCGATAGCTTGCCCCGGCCACTTCTAATCAATAAGCGCCGGGCAAATAATTAGGATGAATGACGTCCTGGTTCTACACATGGCGTAGGTATAACGAAATCAAACTTGCGCGTCCAGAGCAAAGCTATTTTGACCGATATATCAAATTGATTTAATATAGTTTTCAACCGCTGGCCTAACGCTTGAAGATCCGCGTTCAATCTCTAAACTCAATATATAGTTCAGTTTTTCAAGATTTATCCGTCTGAGCAAATGCTTAACTGGTCCAATTGATGCAGGCCTCATGGACAGACTGGGAAACCCAATAGCGCAAAGGCAAATAGCTTCTAAGGGTCGCCCTGCATCTTCTCCGCAAAAAGAGACAGGTGTTTGTGTTTTTGCGCAGCGGTCGATAACAAATTTAAGATATATAAGAAAACTGGTGCTTAGGGTGTCATATTTTCGTCTAACCAGTTCATTTTCCCTGTCCGCAGCAAAAAAGAACTGTTTAAGATCATTGCCTCCGACAGATAAGAAATCTACCGCACTGAAAAAGTTTTCTGATGCATAAGCCAGGGACGGCGTTTCAAGCATTGCTCCTATTTTTAGATCATTTGGAGTCTTATGTCCCAACCGTTTTTCTCCACTCAAAACTTTATCAACTAATGCTCGTGCTTTATAAAACTCACTATCTTGAGATATTAAAGGAAACATTATAGACAAATTGCGACCATCTGCAGCGCGTATTAACGCCTCAATTTGCATTCTCATAATGCTGGGTCTATCCAAAGCAATTCGAATTGCCCTCCACCCTAACGCTGGGTTGGCTTCATTTATATTGGGCATATAAGATAAAACTTTATCTGAACCTATATCAAGCGTCCTAAAAATAACTTCTTTACCTTTTGCCGCCTCTAATACTCTAGAATAAAGCTTTTTTAACTCGGATCTTTTTGGCATCTGGTTTCTAATTAAGAATTGCAATTCAGTGCGAAATAATCCTACCCCGTTAGCACCTGAACTGATAAGACTTGGCAACTCAGCCATCAGGCCAGCATTCATGCGCAAGTCAATTATTTTACCATCAGTTGTTTCTGCGGGCTCATTTCTAAGAGCTTTATAGCGCTCTTGATTTTTTGCCTCCATAGCGATTTTTTCAGAAAATGCACTAACAACATTATCGTCAGGACGCAAATGTACGATCCCCTGTGTGCCATCTACTAATATAGGGTCGCCATTCAAAGCTTCAGTGGTTATATTTTCAGCATTTATCACCAAGGGTATGCTTAGGGCGCGTGCTACGATGGCGGCATGGCTGCCCACTGAACCTTCTTCTAGCACAATTGCTTTAAGTTTCCTTCCGTAATCCAAGAGCTCCGCTGGACCAATATTGCGGGCGATCAAAATCGGATCTTTAGGAATTTCGGCTCCAGTATCTGTACCTTGCCCTGTCAATATCCGCAGTAATCTATTCGATAAATCATCTAAATCATGAAGCCGCTCTCGCATGTAACTATCTGCCACCTGGCTCATACGAGCTCTTGCAGAGGATTGTTCTTTCTCAACTGATGCTTCAGCGGATAAACCTTGGTCGATATCAGCTTCCATACGTCGAAGCCACCCGCGTGAGTTCGCGAACATTCGGAAAGCCTCAAGAATTTCAGTTTGTTCTTTATCGCCATCAGCAATTTTATCGACGATTTTATCTACGCCTTGTCTAAGAAGATTTACTGCGTTTTGAAGCCTGTTTTTTTCTTCTCTCGGATCATCGGAGACTAAATTTGTAACAACAACTCGTGGTTCATGAAGCCACACACTCCCTTTGGCTGCGCCCTCTTGGCCATTTGAACCACGAAATAAAACTGATTGCTGATGCAATGCAGTAAGTCCTGTTTCATCACCCACAAAAGCACCAAGTTCAGCCATCTCTGCCAGTACCATCGCTACAACCTCAAGTGCGTAGATTTCTTCACTGCTAAATTTTCGTGACTCTTTGGACTGGGTTACAAGAACACCAAGGGTTTCCCCTAATCTTTGTATAGGTACACCAGCGAAAGAAGAAAAAATTTCTTCTCCTGTTTCCGGCATAAACCTAAAGCCTTTTGAAGACGGAGCATCTTCAGTGTTGATGACTTTTTTTGACCTTGCAACTCTACCGACAAGCCCCTCGCCAATTCTGAGCCTAGTTTGGTGAACAGCTTCAGTATTTAGGCCTTCTGTTGCACAAAGCTCAAGAGTTTCATTATCCCTAAACAAATAAATTGAGCAAACTTCTGTACCCATGGAGTCTGCGATTAGATGGGTAATTTTGTCTAATCTTGCTTGGCCTTTCTGTTCTTCGGCCATTGTATCGCGCAAGCGACGCAATAGTTGCTGGCTATCTGTCTGGGTACGTTCAGGCACGCGTTGTCTCTCTTGTTTTCAGGAAGAAATCTGATGCAGTTCAAAGGCGTCATGCAATGATTGCACTGCAAGTTCCAAATATTTTCTGTCTACTAAAACAGATATCTTGATTTCAGAGGTTGCAATTACTTTGATATTTATTCCTTCATCTGAAAGAGTTTGAAACATTTTGGCAGCAACACCCGATTGGGATCTCATTCCAATTCCAACTGCAGAAATTTTTGCAACATTTTTATCAGCTAATAAATCTTGGAAATTTATAAGCCCTTCTTTCTTTGCGTTATTTAGTGATTTTTCAGCTTTGCTAACCTGATCTATGGGACAAGAGAATGTCATATCAGTCCTTCCAGCTTCAGCAATATTCTGAATAATCATGTCTACATTTATTCCAGCATCGGAAAGAAGACCAAATATAGCAGCGGCAATTCCAGGTCTATCAGCTATTGATACTAACGTCATCTTAGCTTCGTCGCGGGAATAAGCTATCCCTGAGACTACATTTGATTCCATAATTTCCTCCTCATCACAGACAAGTGTTCCTGCTTTTTCACTAGGTTCTTCGAAGCTAGATAAAACTCTTAATTTTACTTTAAACCGCATAGCCATTTCTACAGAGCGTGTTTGCAACACTTTCGCTCCTAGAGAGGCAAGTTCAAGCATTTCTTCGTATGAAATTTTATCGAGCTTTTTGGCTTTGTCGCATATACGTGGGTCTGTGGTGTATACTCCGTCAACGTCAGTATATATGTCACATCTTTCTGCGTGGAACGCTGCTGCAAATGCTACTGCGGTAGTATCGGATCCCCCTCTGCCCAATGTGGTAATTCGGTTTTCATTGCTAATCCCTTGAAACCCGGCAACGACTGCAACCTTCATTCCTTGTTCAAATTTTTCGTTAATTGTTTCGGACGAAATACTCTCGATCCTAGCTGATGAATGAGAGGAACTAGTATGAACAGGAATCTGCCAGCCTTGCCAGCTTCTTGCCGGAATATCCATCTCTTGAAGTGTAAGTGCCATGAGTCCTGCCGTAACGTTTTCACCAGAGGAAACAACAGCATCATACTCCCGTGCATCATAAAATTGGGAAGTATCATTTACCCAGTCAACTAATTCATTTGTTTTACCAGACATTGCTGAAACGATAACAAGAACATTTTTACCGTGAGCCACCTCTAGTGCAACACGTTTAGCCGCTCGCTTTATGCGATCAACATTCGCAACGGAAGTACCGCCAAATTTCATTACCAGTAAAGCCATGCTATTCCTATTTACTCCGTCGCTCGGGGTGTAAATGTTAATTACGGAACATACAAGTCACATGATATGTTATCAATGATCTCGAAATGAGGCTTTATAATATACAAAATAAATGATTAATTTGCTTTTTTAGCTGGAAGAAATGGCAGTGGCATAACTGGTATACCATCGTCTATCAGTTTTTTGGCATCATCGGCTTTGGCCTCGCCATAGATTGACCGTTCGGGAGTTTCCCCCAGGTACATTGATCTTGCTTCATTAGCAAAGTTGTTTCCAACATACTCTGAGTTTGCTTCTATTTTCTTTTTCAATTCCAAAATATCGTTTTTGAGTTTTGATTTTTTTTCTAATTCTGGAGGTTTATTATCTTTTTTCCTGGAGGTGCTTACACTAGGGGCCATAATCGCTTTGGTTATTTTGGTCGAGCCACATTCCGAGCAAACCAACATCGATTTTTTGACCAACATCTCGAAGGCTTCAGCTGATTTAAACCAACTGTCAAAGGTGTGGTTTTGGTCGCATTTCAAAGTGTAGTTAATCATAATAATCCAGTTTAATTATTACATTTATCTACGTTAGTTTATTTTAAATTCAAGTAGTTTAAATTTTAAAAGTCAATAAATGGGAACCAATCCGTTCGGAGAACCTGACCTTCTACCATATTATGATTGGGAAATGGGGGAGAAGTTGGGCCAGGCCTTTCTGTATATCGGGTATCGTCACCGAGTAGCCTTAGAGAAAATGCGCGTCTTCGTTGGTCCGCTGTTGCTCCTCGAGCGCCATGTAAAATATTAAAATTAAATGCAACCGCGTCGCCAGGGTTCATATCAAATTCTCTGATATCCATTTGTTCTTTATCAGGGTCTGGCACAGGCAAATATTCATTTGTGTTTGGGTAGAAATTTTCATTGGATAACCATCTAGTTGGAAGGACGGGCTTTGACCATTTGTGCGAGCGTGCGACCATCCTCAAAGTAGCTTTTTTAACTGGGTCAAGAGGCACCCAAAAACTTAAAGTTTTCATTCCCTTAATAAAATAGTAAGGTCCATCGGTATGCCAGGGAGTTGATTTTAAGGTTCCCGCTTCTTTCACTAGCACATGATCGTGAAACAATTGGACAGTTTTTGATTGCATGAGTTGTGCAGCTGTTTCCGCAACATTTTTATCGAATACCGCATTTCGAAATTCGTCAATGCGCTGCCAATTACAATAATCGTCAAAAAAGCGTCCCGCTTCTCCCTCTTTTAAATTTTCTGCCGCAAATGGACCAGGTTCGTCGATATTCTTTTGAATGCCAACTCTTAAACTTTTAATATGTGTTTTGAATAGCCCAGGTATAAACGCAATACCGTCATCTTGAAAAGATTCTATAGTTGCTTTGTTGACCATTTCATTACTTAATTTGATTAACTGCTAACAGACGATCTTTTTAGGAAGTTTTTGTCAATGGCTTTGTATGAAAAGTAAAGTAAACTTATTATTATCTTGATCGGACTTTTGTATGAAGGCATCTGTTTTACATAAATTCGGTACTCCACCGATCTTTGAGGAGGTAGATGATCCAGTATGTGGTTCAAACTCGGTAGTAATACAACTAAAAGCATGTGGGGTGTGTAGATCGGACCATCATGCTTGGTCTGGTAATGACTCCGATGTCAAATTACCTCATATTATGGGGCATGAATTAGCCGGAATTATAGTTGAAACTGGATCAGATATTAAGAGGTTTTCCATAGGTGATCCTGTAACTGTACCATTTATTCTTGGGTGTGGTTTATGCTCTGATTGTCAGACAGGCAATTCAACGATATGCGAGAGGCAGGAAACAATTGGCTTTACTATCCGTGGCGGTTTTGCGCAATTTGTTGAAATTTGTTTTGCTGATTTCAATCTAGTAAGGCTCCCAAGTTCACTTGGTTTTGAGACAGCAGCAGCAATGGGATGCCGAGTTACTACTGCGTATAGAGCGTTAACAGACCGAGCCGCTTTATTGCCAGGTGAGTGGTTGGCAATCTATGGGTGTGGCGGTGTTGGAACGTCTGCAATTATGATTGCAAAAGCTTTGGGTGCTAAAGTTATTGGTATCGACATTAATAGCTTATCACTGAAAAAAGCTAAGGAAGTAGGAGCTGATATAGTTTTAGATCCAACAAAATTTAAGAATATATGGCAAGAGGTAAGAGAACTGACAAAAGGTGGTGTTGACGTGTCTTTAGATGCGCTTGGCATAGAGGTTACATTTCAAAATAGTCTTCGCTCACTAAGAAAACTTGGTAGGCACATTCAGATAGGAATGCCCACTTCAAATAATACTATTGTTTCACTCCCTCTATTAGAATTAGTATACTCTAGGCAATTGAAAATTATTGGAACGCGGGGTATGGCGGCTTCTGGATTTAGCTCATTAATGACAATGATAAACAATGGCTCTATTAATATCGATAGTCTAATTACCAGAAAGTTAAAACTAAGTCAGGTACCTGAGGCAATGCTGCAATTTGAGCAACAATCGGAAACTGGAATTACAATAATAAATAACTTTTCAATGTAGATATTTGTGTTTTTTTGTGAAGCTAATACTTACTAAAAAAATAGCATCAAAATCTTTTAATATTTATGTCGCTTTTTTCCAATGCATCCTTGATCGCCCTAGCTATGTTAACAGCTTCTGGCGTATCTCCATGAAGGCAAATGGTATCAATTTTAGTTTTTATTTCTTTTCCGGTTTTGGTAATTATAGCACCTCTTGAAACCATATTAGCTACGCGTGCTCCGGCGGTAATTGGATCACTGATGATTGCACCGGGAATTGATCGATCAACCAATGTTGCATCATCATTGTAACTTCGATCTGCAAAAATCTCTCCGACCCACTTGGCTTTAAGCTTTTCTACTGCCTCTTGCTGTTTTGTTTTAACTAAGGCCATGATTGGTACTTCGCTTGCCACCGAAATCACTGCTTCATAGCATGCTTTAGCTAGTTCGTAATTTTCCGAGCACATATTCGATAGTGCTCCATGTAATTTAACATGTGTGATTGCAGTGCCTTCTGCATTCGCCATAGCTTTAATTGCTCCAATTTGATAGCGGATTTGATTTTGGATGGTTTCAATTGGAATATTCAAGCGCCTACGGCCAAACCCAACCAAATCATCGAAACCAGGGTGCGCTCCAATTCCTACACCCCTTTTTTTTGCTAGTTTTATAGTTTTTGCCATTACATCGGGATCTCCAGCATGAAAGCCACAAGCAATATTTGCGGAAGAAATCACATCCAATAAAGCTTCATCATTGCCCTTCACCCAAGACCCGAAGCTTTCGCCCATATCTGCATTTAAATCTATATGCATAACAAACCCCTTAAACTAATTTTTTGCCCATACAGCTCCATCAATCAAATTGAAATTAAGCAAATCCGCCATCTTTTGGGGATCACGAATTGGCTCTAAACATCTCTCTTTGATTATTTCTAAGCATTTACGATCTTTTGAGGCAATCCTATTTGCTTCATCGCGTGATATAAACTTAAATTTAATGGTTCTACCAGTTTTCAGCTGGGCAATAGCTGGCAGGTCAGGAGGAATAATACACCCTATTCTTGGATAGCCGCCCATCGTCTGACAGTCTGACAAGAGAACAAATGGCTGCCCGGAACCTGTCATTTGGATATCGCCTGGAATTATCATATCCGACATAATCTTCAATTGGTTCGAAGTAGAAAAGCCTGACCCGGTATGAGTTAATTTCACTCCACCTCTATTCGCCTGATTATCAATTGAGAATTCTGTTTCTACAAATTTTTTTATTGTTTTGGGAGTAAATAGATGGGTCTGAAAAGACTCAACTAATCTAAAGTTAGTTGATTCGAATCTATCCACTGGTTCAATTGTTTGGCATTTAAGAGTTTCTGGGATTTTTTCTGACGGTTCCAAGATGTCTTTGGGGCGAGTGTAATTTCCGATTCCGGCAGATGGCTGAGCTGAACTAGAATTGAATATTTTTGGTGCTTTAAATCCACCCCTCAAATGCAAATAACTATATCTACCATTCTGAGGTGCTCCCAATTCTAATATGCTGCCATCGTGTAAAAAATGACTGGAATTCCAAGCTAAAGGCTTCTGATCTAAACTCGCAGGCATAAAAGCACCTGTTAGAGCTACCATGCAGCCCTGTAAAACTCTAAATTTCCCCCCGTTTCCAATAAGCTCGAGTGCTGTGCTATTTGGGTTTTGGTCAAGCAAGGCTGCGCCTTCAAAAAGTGCATAGTAGTCGGCTGCGCCGGACCTGGATATACCCTGAGATCGGAAGCCGTTTCTTCCCATATCCTGAAAGGAAGAAAATCCTGAGATTGAAATCACTTCCAACATATCAATTCGTAATTTCCAAAATTTCTACGCCACCGAGCCCATCAGCATTATTGTTGTTTATTTGAGACAATTCACCAGAATTAATTTCAACAAAAATTATTTCGTCACCTGGCCTAAGTAAAATTGGCTGCTGTCTATTAGAATTAAAGCATTCAAATGCGGTTTGTCCAATATGGTGCCATCCCGTTGGGGTACTATTTGAAAAAATAATTAACTGCCTAATTGCACAAACCAGCGCACTTTGGGGTACACTTTTCGAGACTTCTGCCAATCGAGGTAAGTCCCATTTTTTGGATAATAAACCTGCATAAGGTTGCCCAGGAGAAAACCCGATAGTCATAACGCGGGTTCGCGTAGTAGTAAATTCAAGGATTGCTTGAGATCGGCTAATTCCAGCTAGCTTAATGACTTTTTCAAATTGTGGTGCTAGTTCGGTTCCAAACACGCAGGGTATTTTGAAAAGCTTACGGTCTTTAGGCAGCTTTGAAGTATACCAATTTTTTTCTCTCAGCATCTCATTAAAAAAATTAAGAATTGAGTCTAATGGCTCTATTTTTGTATCGATCCTAAAATATGCAGCAGTCAGTGAGTTTGCGCTTTCAATTATAGAAGATTGGTTTTTTTGCTCTACTTCATGTCGAAAAGCCAACGCGGCTGAATTAGCATTCTCACGAATTTCATCGGAAAATTGCACTAAAATGCCATCGATTCCAACAAAATTCATTTTTGGAAAATTATTTGTCATATTTCTTTCAGCTTTATGCAATTCATTTTTAGCAACTTCTCATAGAAAAAAGCAACTTCGGTGAAAGTGTGAAATTGAATTATTTTCGATTACAAATATCGCTTACAGATACTTGCAGTAAACCCCAATGAACGTTAAATGATCCTAGCCTGAATAATGGAGAAGTTTTATGTCAATTGATAGAGCGACAGCGGCAAGGGTGGCAAAGCTCGCACGAATTAAAGTTGATGATAGTTCGTTGGATATTTTAGCGGCCGAATTTAACCAGATTTTGGGTTTTATTGAGCAGCTTAATGAAGTGGACGTGGAAGGAGTTGAACCAATGACTTCTGTCTCCCCCCAAAAATTAAAACGGCGTATGGATCAGGTTAGTGACGGAGATCAACAAGAGAGAGTGCTTTCTAACGCTCCAGATGCCAGAGAAGGTTTCTTTGCCGTTCCCAAGGTGGTAGAGTAATGGACGCATACAATACCTGGACGATAGCAGAGGCAAGAGACAAGCTCAAAGCTAGAGAAATAACTTCTGAAGAGATTACGCTATCATGCATTTCGGCGATTGATGATGCTGACGCCCTTGGTGCGTTTGTTCATAAAACGCCAGATAAGGCAGTTGAGCAAGCAAGGTCAGCCGACTTACTTTTAAAACAAGGAGATGCACCATCTCTTTGTGGAATACCTCTTGGAATAAAAGATCTTTTTGCGTGTGAGGGGGTTCCAACCCAAGCTGCTAGTAAAATTTTAAACGGCTTCAAACCTGAATATGAGAGTACAGTAACTCAAAATTTAAAGAATGCTGGTGCGGTAACTCTGGGTAAAGTGAACATGGATGAGTTTGCTATGGGCAGTTCGAACGAAACATCTGTTTATGGCAATGCTGTAAATCCCTGGAAGTTCTCAGACAAAGCGCTTACCCCCGGGGGGTCTTCAGGTGGTTCAGCTTCAGCTGTGGCTGCTGATCTATGTTTAGCGGCGATAGGCACAGATACTGGTGGGTCTATTCGTCAACCTGCAGCTTTTACTGGAATTGTTGGCATAAAGCCCACCTATGGTAGATGTTCTAGATGGGGTATAGTTGCCTTTGCCAGTTCACTCGATCAAGCTGGACCGATGTGTAAGTCGGTGCGTGATACAGCAATAATGCTAGAAGCAATGTGCGGCTTTGATCACAAAGATAGTACTAGTTCTGAAAGTCCTGTACCCAACTTTGAGGCGATGCTTACTGGTAATATTAAAAATAAAAAAATTGGAATACCTCGTGAATATAGACTAGATGGAATGTCACCCCAAATTGAAAGTTTATGGAAAGATGGGGCAGACATGTTGCGTAGCGCTGGTGCCGAGGTGGTAGATATTTCATTACCGCACACCAAATACGCGCTTCCTGCTTATTATGTGATTGCGCCAGCAGAAGCTTCTTCAAACTTAGCAAGATATGACGGGGTAAGGTTCGGTCGCAGGGCTAAGTTAAATGCAGGTGAAAGCATCACCGAAATGTACGAAAGATCAAGATCTGAGGGATTTGGAAACGAAGTTCAAAGGAGAGTAATGATAGGCACTTATGTTTTATCAGCAGGATTCTACGACGCGTACTATAACCGAGCAAGAAAAGTTAGATCTCTTATAAAAAAAGATTTTGAGGATGTTTTTGCCGCTGGTATCGATGCAATTTTAACTCCTACAACACCATCAGCGGCTTTTGAGCTTGGAAAATTGGAAACTGCTGATCCAGTTGAAATGTATTTAAATGATGTTTTTACTGTAACCGTTAATCTAGCTGGTTTGCCGGGTATATCTGTGCCAGCAGGGTTAAATAGCGAGGGGCTTCCACTAGGGTTGCAGCTCATTGGACGTCCATGGGAGGAGGGAGATCTGATGAATATCGCCCATATCTTAGAAAGTGCTACTGGATTCGTTGAGAAACCTGTAAAATGGTGGTAAATAAAAGTGGTATCAAACTTACTTTCATTAAATAGAGCATGGCACTACATAGTGTTTCACTTCTTTCTTGTTTCTGCATGCGTGCCAAACAATGATTTTGGTACTCAGATACCACCAGTTAATGTCGACACAATCGTTGAAGAATTAGCAGTGGTAAGTAAGCCGACACTAGATAACCCTGGTTTGTCTGATGAAAATGATTTTGAAGCGGTAGCAGAGCGCCAAACTATTGAGAGTGATGCAGAACGTTTAAAGCAAAACCAGGAAGTTTATACTTTAGTTAAACCCACTAACATTCCCAGACGACCTGGAACAAATATACCTAATGTCGTTGAGTATGCACTCATAACTAATAATCCAGTTGGGACCACTATTTATGAGCGCCGCTTTAAGTCCCAGGCTCGCTTCGAGCGTAATTGTAATAGATATGTATCGGATAGTTCCGCACAGGAAGCTTTTTTGGGAGCTGGTGGTCCCGAAAAAGACCAATTTGGAATTGACCCTGATGGTGATGGCTTTGCTTGTAGATGGGATCCTGGCCCCTTTCGCAGGGCCGTAGGAATGTAGTCAATAAATATTGACGAAATCATGACTAGCAATTAAACGAAGCGAGTATGCGGGAGACTGAGTGGTCGCGGAGTAATTTAACTTCGAGGAAAGTCCGGACTCCACAAGGCGACGGTGCCGGGTAACGCCCGGGCGGGGTAACCCGACGGAAAGCGCCACAGAAAAAAAACCGCCTAAGTCAATTGCTTAGGTAAGGGTGAAAAGGTGGGGTAAGAGCCCACCGGGTTGATGGTAACATGAACCGCATGGCAAGCCCCACCAGGAGCAATGCCGAATAGGAGCCACGTGCGTTAAATTAGCGTTATGCGCTTATTTTCGCGGATTTGCTTTGAACTAGTGGTTCGGGTAGGCAGCTAGAGGTTCGTTGGTAACACCGAACTTAGATGAATGGCCATTCATAAAGGTTAATCCTTTAGGACAGAATCCGGCTTACAGGTCTCCCGCATACTACTTTAATAAAGAAAATAATTGATAATATTGGCGCATTGACGTTGACACAGAAAAAAAGTTCATTACAAGGCTATGTCGACTAGAGTTATGATCCTTACGTTATCAGGAGAAGTTGTATGGCTAAGCCAACTACCGTTAAAATACGATTAAATTCATCAGCAGATACTGGTCATTTTTATGTGACCAAAAAGAATGCTCGTACAATGACTGAAAAAATGGTTGTGCGAAAATATGACCCGGTAGCACGAAAGCACGTAGAGTACAAAGAAGGTAAGATTAAATAAAAAAAACCGCGCCAATGACGCGGTTTTCTAAAAATCTATTTAATATTATTCTTGATTTCCCATAAACAATAATAAGAATTGAAACATATTTAAGAAGTCAAGATAAAGACTTAGAGCACCATGAATAGCTGATTTGTCTAACCATTGTTGATCACCGTGGTGAGCATGCTGCAGATATTGGATTTTGATATTCTGCGTATCGTATGCAGTAAGACCTGCAAACACAAGTAAGCCGATTATTGAAATCGCAAACATCAGAGCTGGTGAGCCCAAGAAAATGTTGATGATTGACGCAATGATTATTCCAATTACGCCCATTATTAAAAATGCACCCCATCCAGATATGTCTTTTTTCGTTGTATATCCCCATAAAGATAAGCCTGCGAAGGCTATTGAGGTCACCAAAAATGTCTGAACAATCGAGACCGAAGTATACACGATAAAAATAGAGCTCAAGGAGATTCCGATTAGAGATGCAAAGACGAAAAAAAGTAACTGTGCCGCAGCAGCAGATGATTTTCGCATCACATGTCCAAAACCAAAAAATAATATTCCTAGTGGCGCAAGCATTACTATCCATCTCAAAGGAGAGAGATATAGTGCTGAACCCAGTGCTGTTAACAATGTCCCGTTTGCCATTTGTGCTGTTGCATAAGTAGGATCTGTTGTTGTCGCTAACCCAGAAATAGCCCATGCAGCCAATGCAGTAATAAGCATCCCGACTGACATAGTGCCATAAACTTTATTCATGTGGGCGCGAAGTCCGCTGTCTATTACTTCACTTCTAGCCCCAGCTGTTGATCTTATAGTTTTGTAATCTGCCATTTGTGCCTCCAATAAACACATTCATTCTGTACATAATATTGGCTGATTTGTTTACTTTTTCAAGCTTCGCAGAGGAAAATTTTTTTTTTTTTTTAATCTTATATTGTTACAACCACTTTACCGGTGGATTTTCGATTTTTAATCAATTCAAGGGCAGCTTTTGTTTCGGAGAATGGATATAAGTGTGAAATATGTGGTGCCAGTTTATCTTGTGTGAACATTTCCATTAAGTCAGCCAAGCTTTTTGAAATAACTTTGGGGTTAAATTTCACATAAGCGCCCCAATTTAGCCCTATCACTGAAAGGTTTTTCACCAACAGATGATTTGCTGCGATAAAAGGAATATCTCCGCTTGCAAAACCAATAGTTAGTATTTTACCTTCTGGCTTACAAGCTCTCATTGCTTCTTTAAATAAATCTCCTCCAACAGGATCATAAACCACATCAGCACCCCCTACGGATTCTACCACTTCCCTAAGATTTTCTTTGCTCGTATCTATTAAAACATCGGCACCAAATTTTTCTGCTATTTTTAACTTTTCTCGTCCGCGCGCTGCCGCTATTACATATGCGCCAAAATACTTTCCTAATTCAACCGCCGTGAGGCCGACCCCTCCAGCAGCACCCAGAACTAGCAGCGTGTTATTCTTATTTAAATTTGCACAATGTTTTAAAGCAAGATGGCTTGTTCCATATGCTATTTGAAAACCGGCTGCAATTTCACTTGGCATTTTTTCAGGAATTCTCACCAATCTTTCTACTGGAAAATATCCATACTCTGCTAAGCCGCCTTGGCCTGAAAATACTGTCACGCGAGTTCCAATTTCTGGCGATTTTGTATTTGGGCCGATAGAAGTTATTTTACCGGATAATTCCAACCCCATAGTAAATGGCAGACAGGGAGTATCTTGATATTGGTTTTTTTGCATCAATAAGTCTGCAAAATTCAGACCACACGCTTCAATTTGTACTTCGACTTGCCCATGCTGTGGTTGCTGGCGAGGGATCTCGCAGAACATCGCGGGCTTGTCAAAATCTACTACTCTGAAGGCTTTCATTTTTTACTTCCTATTTTGCGAACACTAATACCGTGATTAACTTGAAGTCAAATTTTGGTACATGAAGATTTCAAGCCAACTTGTTTTTAGTTTTTTATTAGGTTAGCTGTTTTCTGGTAAAGGGTGCATCAATGACTAATTTTCCAATTCTATCGAATAAAGAGAAAAAGGAATTGATAGACTTAGCTAATGAAGCTGCAGATCGTGCGAGAGAAGCCATTCTCCCATATTTTCGCCAAAACATAGATGTCAGTAATAAAGACGAACAAGCCTTTGATCCTGTGACTGAAGCTGACAAAGCTGCAGAAGACGCCATTAGAAAAGTTATTTCATTGTCTCGCCCCCACGATGGTATTTGGGGAGAAGAAACTGGAGAAAATGCGAGCAGTAACGGTTACAGATGGGTAATAGACCCCATTGATGGCACGCGAAGCTTTATTTCAGGCACTCCAACCTGGGGAGTGCTAATCTCACTCGAACAAATAGGCAGCGGTCCGATATTAGGTATAATCGATCAGCCTTACATTAAAGAACGATTTATCGGCGGTTTTGGTACTTCTGAAGTCCGAGGACCCTTAGGTGTTCGTTCTCTGAAGGCCTCTGAGACACAAGCACTGTCTGAAAGTAAACTTTTCACCACATTTCCGGAAATTGGTACTGAAAAAGAGAAAATTGGTTTCGATGCAGTTGCTCGTGAGGTTAAACTAGTTAGATACGGACTAGACTGTTACGCGTATGCTTTGGTGGCCGCTGGGCAAGTAGATTTAGTTATTGAAGCTTCTTTGAATGCCTATGATATCCAGGCTCCAATTGGTGTAATTCAAGCGGCTGGTGGAATTGTAACTTCGTGGTCTGGAAAACCGGCACATCTTGGGGGTCAAGTTTTAGCAGCTGCTAACCAAAAATTACATCAGCAAGCATTGAATATTTTAAATCCATATTCCGATGATTAAAAAAGATCTTGTAGTCATAAAAAATGCGGATCTTGTTATTTCAATGGACGAAGGTCGTCGAATACTGACTGACCATGATATTGTAATTTCTCAGGGTGAGATACAGAAAGTTGAAAAAAATACTCAATTAAACGGTGGAGAAGAAATTATTGATGCGGTTGGGTGTCTGGTTACTCCTGGGCTTGTTAATACCCATCATCATCTCTTCCAATCTTTGACCAAGGCAGTGCCAGGTGGTCAGAATGCTCTGTTGTTTGGATGGTTGCAAACTCTATATCCAATTTGGTCGCGTTTTGGACCAGAAGAAATTAGAATTTCCACTATCCTTGGTCTGTCAGAACTCGCTTTAAGTGGTTGTACTATGAGTTCGGACCATCTTTATTTGTTCCCAAATGGCGTTACTTTGGATGATACAATTCATGCTGCTTACGAGGTAGGCCTAAGGTTTTATCCTACAAGAGGTTCTATGAGCATAGGCGAAAGTTTGGGAGGATTACCACCGGATAATCTAGTAGAAAAAGAGAAAGATATCATTAAAGACTGTATACGCGTAGTTGATAAGTTTAACGATATTACTCCTTCCTCTATGATAAGGGTTGGCCTTGCACCATGCTCGCCGTTTTCGGTAACACGAGAGTTAATGAGAGACACGGCAATTCTTGCCAGAGATAAGGGAGTTACCCTACATACCCACCTAGCCGAAAATGCCGAGGATATTGCTTATTCACTGGAAAAATTTGGGTGTAGGCCTGGACAATATGCAGAAGATCTGGGTTGGACGGGAAAGGATGTCTGGCACGCCCACTGCGTTAAACTGGATACGCAAGAAATAAATCTTTTTGCGAGAAGTCATACCGGTGTTTCGCATTGTCCTTGCTCTAACTGCCGTTTAGGTTCGGGAATAGCGCCCATTCGTGAAATGTTAAGCAATGGCGTTAATGTAGGTTTAGGTGTTGATGGCTCCGCTAGTAATGACAGTGGTAGCTTAGTAAGTGAGGCCCGTCAGGCTCTGCTGCTTCAGCGGGTCAGCAACGGAGCAGATGCTATGTCAGCAATGGACGCACTAGAACTTGCGACACGAGGTGGTGCAGACATACTCGGTAGACCGGAATGTGGCCGTATCCAAGCTGGAGCCAGAGGCGACTTAGCCATTTGGGATATTTCTGGGATTGACTCCGCAGGCAGCTGGGATCCGGCAGCCGTGCTACTGGCTGGTCCCAGAAAAGTTAAGCACTTAATTGTTGATGGCCGAATAATAGTCTCTGACGGAAATTTAATAACAATTAACATGGAAGAAGTGCTTAAAGAGGCAAAAAGGCTTGTTCAAAATCTCCAATGTTAATGAGTAGGAATTTTTTTGACTCGAAACCAGTCATAATCGTAAAGGTTACATTTTAATGGAATGAACCAAATTGCCGGCTATGAAAGTTGCTGCAATTGCACGGTCGTCACCCATCATTAAGGTTGGGAAAATTGCCTCCCAGATGGTGTTGCCTGACTTTGCTCTTTGAGTGATAATATCTGTAGAATTCAGATCTAGAGCTATTACATCTGCAAAATAACCTGGTTTTATATTGCCAATTTCCTTATCTAGATGCAGAGTTTTGGCAGATCCAACTGTTGCGAGCCAGAGTAGTTGAGCGGGATGTAGAGCATTGTTGCGTAATTGTGCAATCTCATAGCAAGATGCCATGGTGCGGAGCATAGAAAAGCTTGAGCCACCACCTGTATCGGTTGCTAATCCAATATTTAATCTTTGCTCTTGCAAATATTCCATATCAAAAAGGCCCGAACCTATAAAAGTGTTTGAGGTGGGGCAATGAACAAGCCCTGCACCGACATCCTTTAGCCTCTCTATCTCTCTATTCTTTAGGTGTATTGCATGACCATAAATAGCTTTTTCGCCAAGTAATCCGAATTGCTCATAAGTATCCAAATAGTCTTTGGTATTTGGAAATAACGATTGTACCCACTCAATCTCATCAACTTGTTCGCTCAGGTGGGTCTGCATAAGGCAGTCAGGATATTCTGCCCATAATTCTCCAAGCATAGATAGTTGCTCAGGAGAGGAAGTTGGTGAAAAGCGAGGAGTGATTGCATAACGAAGTCTTCCTCTCCTATGCCACTTATGGATTAGTTTTTCGGATTCATCATAGGCGCTTTTCGGAGTGTCCAACAGTGCTTTGGGCGCATTGCGATCCATTGCATTTTTCCCAGCAACCAAGCACATATTCCTTTTTTGGGCTGCTAAAAATATTGCATCCACACTTTCAGGGTGAATTGTGCAAAAAGTCGATACTGAAGTTGTTCCATTTGAAATTAAAAAATCTAAGTAAATGTCTGCTATCTGTTCTGCATATTTAGAATTTCCATACTTCTCTTCCTCAGGAAAAGTATATGTATTTAACCAATCGATTAAACGCTTTCCCCAACTTGCTATTATTGGAGTTTGGGGATAGTGAGCATGCGCATCGATAAAGCCAGACATAAGCAAGTTATCTCGAAAATCATAAACCTCAGCACCTTGAGTTTCGGCCACCAGCTCATTAGGGCTTCCTATTTTTTCTATCTTATTAACATTAATTAAAATCGCGGTATTTTCAGAAATACTGACGCTATCTTTTAATCCGTGATGAAAGGGGTTTTCGTTGAAACTTAAAACTGTTCCAATCAGAATTGTTTTTTTATTTGCCGTATTTTCACTCAAAAGCTAGGCTCCGATGCGGGTGATCGCTAAATTGATATTATTTAAAAGGAATAATGCCATTTGCACTGTTTTTGCAATAAACTTCCTATTATGCAGGTAGAAAATAATGTTTGGGGGTTCTAGATGCTTAACGATGAAGACACAAATGCCAGCGATTTAAGTTCGAAAGATGCCTCTTACGTGCTTGATAAGCATAAAATGGCAGTTGTGCTGTCTGCTCTAGCCAGCGGAAATCGTGTAAATCTTACGGAAGTACTTGAGCCGTTACATCCAGCTGATATTGCGGACTTAATTGAACAGCTAAGTACAACGGACCGGGCACGTTTCATAAGATTATACGATAAAGAATTTTATGGTGAAATCTTAGCAGAAATCGATGAACATATCCGCGAAGAAGTTATTTCAGAGTTGAGCCCAGATGTTCTTGCAGAGGCTGTACGGGACCTTGAAAGTGATGACGTTGTTGATCTGGTCGAGGATTTAGAAGAAGAACAGAAGGAAACCATTCTAGGTGCGCTAGATGAGGGTGATCGAGTAGCTGTTAAAAGCTTGCTGAGTTACCCCGAACAATCGGCTGGTCGGCTAATGCAGAGAGAAGTTGTTATAGCTCCAGAGCATTGGTCTGTAGGCATGGCGATAGATTTTTTGAGAAATAATGCTAATTTGCCAGAACAGTTTTATCACATTGTTTTGGTAGATCCTCGCTTACATCCTGTGGGTAATGTTTCCCTTGGAAAATTAATGTCATCTAAAAGATCGGTCTTGTTGAAGGAAATTATTGAAGATGCATTCCAAGTGATACCGGCTGATCAAGACGAAGCAGATGTAGCCTATGCTTTCAACCAATATCATTTGATTTCGGCACCAGTAGTCGACACAGAAAATAGGGTTGTTGGTGTTATAACTATAGATGATGCAATGGTTGTTTTAGATGAAGAGCTCGAAGAAGATATTATGTTGTTGGCTGGTGTCGGAGATAGTAGCGTGAGTGACACTATCATTGAAACTGTAAAAGGCCGATTGCCATGGCTTACGGTGAATTTAGTAACGGCTATACTTGCCTCGATTGTTATTGCACAGTTCGAGGCAACCATTGCTCAGTTTGTGGCACTTGCAGTATTGATGCCAATAATCGCCTCAATGGGGGGAAATGCTGCAACTCAAAGTTTAACCGTGGCAGTGCGGGCGATAGCAACAAAAGATATCTCCAGCACAAATATTGGTCGTGTTATTCGTCGTGAAGTTGGAGTTGGAATTCTTACTGGTTTAATCTTTGCTGTTTCGATGGGTTTAATCGGGATTTTTTGGTTCGGCACCGCTATGCTGGGTGTTGTCATTGCTATATCCATGTTAATAAATCTTATCGTTGCAAACCTTGCCGGAACAACAATACCAGTTATTCTGGAAAAATTGGGAATTGATCCTGCTTTGGCATCAGGAGCGTTTGTTACAACTGTAACAGATGTAGTAGGTTTCTTTGCCTTTTTAAGCATTGCTGGGATTTTATTATTATGATGGATGCCCAAGCTTTAAAAAATGATGTTCGCAAAAAAATATTTGCGAAACGCAAGCTAGCTCACAACGTAAGAGATTCCAGTGAGACAGTTCTTTTGTCTTCTTTTTTAGGAGATTTTCGTGGCCATTCTGTGGCAGGTTATATGCCAATAAGGAGTGAAATTGACCCGCTTCCTGCTATGACTGAGATGTCATTTTATGGTAAAGTCGGTGTTCCAGTTATTCAGGGAATGAATAAGCCACTATTAATTGCTGAGTGGACGCCAAGCACCGAGATGGGAGAAGGGCAATTCGGTGCACAAGTTCCCGTGTCAAAGAACTTTTTTGATCCAGAATTATTAATTGTGCCGTTGGTAGCATTTGACCGACAAGGTGGAAGGATAGGGTATGGCGGCGGATTTTATGATAGAACGCTAGAAAAACTTAAAATGAAGCAACCTGTACTCGCCGTTGGATTTGCATATAGCTGCCAAGAGATTGAGCAAGTCCCATTGGAAATGACAGATCAGAGTTTAGATTTTGTTATTACAGAGAAGGAGGTGTTAGATCTTAGGTCTTAGCCTTGATTAGGCTTTCCAATGAGCAAAGTAAATGGTAGGCGCTCGGTAAGTTGGTCTTTTAAAGATTGGAATCTTTAATGAGAATTATGTTTTTTGGCGATGTAATGGGTCGGGCAGGGCGTTCTGCAATCATCAATGAACTGCAGAATTTACGGTCAAAGCATGATGCTGATTTTGTAATTATAAATGCTGAGAATGCATCCAGCGGTCTGGGGTTAAGTGCACAACATGCGATGGATATCCTCAGCGCAGGTGCAGATTGTATAACCTTAGGTGATCATGCATTTGATCAAAAAGATATGATGCAGTTTATTGAGAAAGAACCTAGGATTATTAGGCCCCTGAACTATGCCAAATCTGCACCAGGTAAAGGCGCTAATATTTTTAGCGATAATAGAGGCAGAAAAATTTTAGTGTCACAAATTCTTGGTCAAGTATTTATGAAAAGAGCGTTTGATGATCCATTTTCATGCTTAGATTCAATTTTGAAAAAGCACACCCTCGGTGGCGCAATACAAGCAAGTTTTGTTGATATCCATTGTGAGGCAACGTCAGAGAAGATGGGCGTAGGTCATTTCTGTGATGGTAGAGTTAGCGCTGTAGTTGGTACGCATACCCACATTCCCACTGCTGACGCGATGTTATTACCTAAAGGTACTGCGTACCAAACAGATGCTGGTATGTGCGGTGATTATGACAGCGTGATTGGAATGGAAAAGAGTGAACCATTACGTCGGTTTGTTACTGGGATGGCAAAAGGAAGGTTCTCGCCTGCCACTGGCTCTGCTACTTTGTGTGGTGTGCTTGTAGAGACAGACGATATATCCGGAAAATCTGTATCTATAAAACCATTTAAACTCGGCGGGAAAATAGCAACAACTTAGAATGAACGTTTCGTTAATTCCTTATATAGTTTTAATTTTGATGGGGGCTGCTTGGGGCTTAAGTATTCCATTAACAAAGATTACTGTTTCTACAGGTTATGGTCAATTTGGGTTAATATTTTGGCAATTTGTTATTGCTGCCATCGTCCTCGGATTTGTGTTAGTCGTACGCCAAAAGAGACCTCTTTTTGAGCGAAAAACAATTTTTCTTTTTATAGTTTTAGCTCTTTTGGGAACAATTTTCCCTAACTCAGCATCTTATGTGGCAACCTACTATCTGCCGGCAAGTTTTATTGCAATATTGATTGCGACTGTACCAATGTTTTCTTTTCCAATAGCTATGTTAATGGGGCTTGAGAAAAAAGATTTCAGGCGAATTTCTGGATTATTTATAGGTTTACTAGGGGTTGTTATATTAACAGCACCTGAGGCGAGCTTCCCAGATCGTCATCTACTTATTTTTATACCACTGGCGCTTTTAGCTCCGTTTTTTTATGCAATTGAGGGAAATTATGTCGACAAATATGGTACTGCTGGCCAAAATCCCATCCAAACATTCACTGGAGCATCTATTTTAGGGACTTTTATGATTCTACCAGTAACTATTTCTACAGGACAATGGATAGACCCTTTCCAGCCTTGGCCTATAGAAAATTATACCCATGTAGCCTCATCTTGTTGTCATGCATTTGCCTATTGTGCTTATGTTTGGTTGGTCTCTCGTGCTGGAGCTGTTTTTACCGCACAAGTTGCATATTTCGTCACCGCGTGGGGCGTGGCCTGGTCTATTTTAATTCTGGGAGAGGAGACATCTCGGTACTTATGGCTCTCAGTAGCTTTCATGTTTTTTGGAATGTTTTTGGTATTGCCAAAAAATAATCGAGTTAAAACAACGAGCAACGTTCGGGCTCATTAATGGCAGTGCATTGAATTTGTT
>CACPPZ010000019.1 GCA_902635985.1 Paracoccaceae bacterium | reverse complement strand
CTGGCGGCCTCGCGGCACATGCGACACGCATGGGGCCAGCTTACAAGCGCATGGGTGAAGAGCGTGGTGAAAGCGTTGAGTGGACACCAGAATTGGTGGAGAGGGTAGTGCGGGCACGAAATGAAGTGCGGGGAAACGTCACGACTTCAGAACTTACCGCCTGGAGGGCTCGCGCAGTGGCGCAAATCGTCGCAATTCGTGATCTGTTGACTGGGGGAGCCCCATGAGTGATGGATACTTTAAATTCAATGACAAAACAGTCGCGTTTCGCCGTGGCCAGTCGTTGGCGGCAGCCCTGACCGAAGCGGGCATTTTTGCCTTCCGGAATACTCCGAAAGGTGAAGAGCGGGGGCTCTTTTGTGGAATGGGCGTTTGCCAAGATTGTCTTCTCACTGTCGATGGCATTTCTAATCGCCGTGCCTGTATGACAAAGGCAGCCGATGGTCAAAGTGTAAAACAACAGGTTGCATTCCCCGTTTTGGGTACTTTCCCCATTTCGCCAAAGACTCCTGCCGCTCGCAAATTGGAGCCTGACGTCGCGATCATTGGCGGTGGTGCCGGCGGGCTGTCTGCAGCGATCGCTGCTCGCGCCTCAGGCGCAAGCGTGGTGGTGCTAGACGAGCGAGAAGTCGGGGGGGGCCAATATTACAAACAGGCGGTAGGTCATTATCCTCTTGATGACCAGCAACAGGAGGGAGCAGCCCTATTATCTCTTGCTAAAGAAAGTGGTGCCGAAATTATTGGATCGGTTGAAATCTGGGGTGCTTTTGATGGCCCACTGTTCCTTGCTGAATGCAATAGTGCCGCTTACATCATTCAACCTAAGACAGTAATCATCTCAACTGGAGCTTATGAGCGGCCGGTTATGGTTCCAGGGTGGACATTGCCCGGTGTGATGACCACTGGCGCGGCGCAAACGCTTTGGCGTAGCTACAGGACCTTGCCAGGACTAAGAGTGGCAGTATGTGGATCTGGTCCGCTAAATGCGCAGTTAGCGCTCGAATTGGCGGAGGGTGGTGCCGAAGTGACAATCCTGGCTGAATCTGCCCCTCCGCCGTGGCGCGCGCCAGCAGCAGCTTTTAAAGCGACGATGGCGGACCCCGGTCTCATCATCAAAGGTGTTTCAATGCTGCGGGATTTAAAATTGCGCGGTGTCGCATTGCATTATAGGACACGATTGAAAAATATTGAACGTAAGGGTAATAGACTAAGGGCGCAGTTCCAATTTAATTCAGGCCAGATCACCGAAACAGAAGTTGACGCCATTTGTATGAACGCAGGCTTTGAACCGCAAAACGAAATTTTGCGTTTGCTGGGTGCAGAGATGTCTTATGAGACTTCCGCAGGGCACCTTCGATGTCAGCGTACGAGTGATATGGAAACAAGCATTCCCAATGTATTTGCAGTTGGCGATTGCACGGGATTGGGTGGTGCACCAGCGGCACGCGCAGAAGGTACGATAGCTGGCAAGGCTGCAGCAGCATTGTTAGGTTTTGACGATAATTTTGATCTCACCGCAGAAAGGCGTAAACTAGCGCGGTATCGTCGGTTTCAAGCCAACCTGTGGAAGCTTTTTGATACTGCGCCGAGACCAGTAGAACAGAAGTCTTCAGACGTCACAATTTGCCGCTGTGAAGAAATAAAATTATCAGAAATTCTGGAAGGTCTTGAGCCAAAACTGAGCCATGTGGGAACACTCAAGCGCGCTACCCGTGTCGGAATGGGACGGTGCCAAGGCCGGTACTGCGGAGCGGTTGCTGCACGTCTTGTAGCCCAAGTCACTGGTAAGCCAATGGATGACATGAGCTATTTCGCGCCGCGCGTCCCGATGAAGCCGGTGTCGATTGCATCTATTCTTGCCGTTGAAGAGGCCCTGAGCAATGAAAACTGATGAAGTTGTGGTAGGTGGAGCCACGGATATGAAGTTAGAAGCGCCGATCAATGATGAGCTTGCAGCCTGGGATCGCGACTGTTTGTTGCATCCCACGACCCATATAGCCAATCATGCCCGCGGCGACTTGCCTGGCCGTATTATTACGGGCGGGGAAGGGGTTTATGTCATTGATCGAGATGGCAATCAGTTGCTTGATGCTTTTGCTGCACTTTACTGCGTAAACGCAGGTTATGGTAGGTCTGAAATCGCTGACGCTATGTCAAAGCAGGCACATGATCTGGCTTATTTTCATTCATTCGCTGGTCACGGCAACGAACCTGCGATACGGTTGGCAAGGATGATTATGGATCGCGCTCCAAGTCATATGTCGCGTGTATATTTCGGTCTGTCGGGGTCGGATGCCAATGAAACCAATGTTAAACTTGCCTGGCACTTTCATATACTGAACGGTGCGCCTGAACGCAGAAAGATCATCAGCCGTTGGCGTGGGTATCACGGCTCTGGACTTGTGTCTGGCTCTTTGACCGGATTGGCGGGATACCACTCCCGATTTAACTTGCCACTGCCTGGCTTCCTGCACGTTGCGGCACCGCATTATTTGCGCCGGCCGGATGCAGATATGAGCGAGGAAAACTTTCTTGACTACCTTATTGACGAGTTGGAGGGTGTAATTGAGCAAGAAAATCCAGAAACTATAGCCGCCTTTATTGGTGAGCCGATAATGGGAACTGGCGGTATAATTCCACCACCCGAAGGTTACTGGGAGCGGGTCCAAGACGTGTTGGCTCGGTACGGCATTCTTTTGATCGCTGATGAAGTTGTGACCGGTTTTGGTCGAATGGGTGAGATGTTTGGATCAACCTATTATGGTCTAAAGCCAGACTTTATGACTATTGCTAAGGGCTTGACCTCGGCCTATGCTCCGCTTTCGGGTTCAATCATCTCGGACCGTGTTTTTGAAGTTTTAAGCCGAGGATCTGATGATCATGGCGTCTTATGTCATGGCTGGACTTACTCGGCGCATCCTGTGTCTGCAGCAGCGGGTATGGCAACCTTAACTCTAATCGACAGGCTTGCATTGCTTGAAAATACCGCGAAGAATGGTCCATATCTAATTCAATGTCTCAAAGAGGCAGTCGGTGATCACCCTAATGTGGCTGAGGTGCGAGGCGACGGTCTTTTGGCCGCGGTTGAATTGATGGACGACCCATCCTCTCGCAAATATTTTTCTACTATGAGTGTATCGCCGAAAATAGCAGCGTCGATGTTGAAAAGAGGAGTGATTTCAAGGGCTATGCCAGAAGGTGACATTATGGGCTTTGCTCCCCCTTTATCGATTTCGCGAGGGGAAATCGATGTAGTTGCAGAGACTCTTAAGGACGCCCTCAACGAGGTTTTGCCTTCGTGAACCGTGATCGACCATGGGAGATGCGGGAAGCGGAGTGGCGTTCTAGGGTTAATCGCGTGCGCGCTGGTAAGCGCCTAGCTCCAAGCCGTTGGCCAGGTGGAGCGCGTTGTGCTTTTGCGTTGTCTTTCGATTGCGACCACGAAACTTTTGAAATGGGAGCTGGATCTGCTGCCATTGGTCGCTTAGCGTGGGGCGAATTTGGCAGACGAACAGGTACGCCCCGAGTTCTAGAAGTACTTAGGAAACATAGTATAAGTGCTAGTTTTTTCGTGCCAGCGGTGGCTGCTTTGATTGAACCCGACGCATTGATACCTATCACAGAAGCCGGCCATGAAATTGGTGTCCACGGTTGGATACATGAAAATACATCCTTGCTGACAAGAGATGTCGAAAAAGATCTAATGTTGCGTGCCCGAGACGCTCTTGGTTCCATAACGGGTACTACTCCTGTTGGTCACCGAGCTGCGAATTGGGATCTCAGCGAGAACACAATTGATCTCGTGGCAGAGCTAGGCTTTTTATACGACAGTTCAATGATGGCTGATGATAGTTGTTATGAACTTTTATCCAACGGCAGTCCAACCGGTATTGTAGAAATTCCAGTTGATTGGGTGAGGGATGATGCCGTATATTTGCTGTTTAATCGCGAGCCAAATACGCGGCCCTGGACGCCGCCGGAGTTTGTTTTCGATATCTTTAAACGTGAATTTGATGCGGCTTATGCTGAAGGTGGTATTTGTCAGTTGGTAATGCATCCCTTCGTCATTGGGTACCGCTCTAGGATTTGGATCCTTGACCAACTGATACAGCATGCAAAATCCTACGGTGATGTTTGGTTTCCGACCCATGCTGACCTTTCAGCTTGGGTCAGTGATCCTGCCAACACCTGATTTTGTTTATTTATTAGTAGGTGGCTAACATCAGTGCGCGAAACGGTGTCAGCTTAAGGGTTAGCAGAATACGAAATTAAATAAATTATCGTTGGAAGGAATTGCTTGGTGGCTGAAACAGATATTTTACATTGAGCCTTAAAGATTTATTGGTTTTACCCAGTTTTTTGGTGGCGGTTTACGAAACGCAGCTGGCACGGGTAAACTAAATATACCTCGTGATCCGTTCATTTCCATTCTTCTTGTATTGATTAACCATTTATCGTCTATTTTTACCATGTTGTCTTTGTATGTTCCGAATATTTCTGCCTCGGCTCCATCGCTTGTTTCATGCCAAGCGTGTACACGGCTTTGGACGGTAGCCTTTTTAGTCGTATCAAAACGGATTACCACATTACAAAGGTGGTGTGCTGTTCGATGCCACCGCCACAGCCTTGCCAGCGAAGCGATTAATGCCTCGCGACCATTGGCCTCCAAATCGGGATTGGGGCCGAAAGAAACTACACAGTCTTCAGTAAACAATTGACCTAAATCACCTAACGTCATGCTATCAAGATGGTTGCAATATCTGGCAAGAGTTTCCTCAATTTTCTGGCGGGCAATTATTTCCTCTATAGATCTCATAAGTTAGCCTCCAACATTGTATTTAAATCGAGCTCCATTAGCTTAATAAATTCTTTTTATCACTTTGAAAACTAATATGGTGTTGACAAAAAAAACTGGCGTATGCTTAGCATTCGTCCATTTCGGTTTATTTAATTAGCAAATTTCTTGGGCAGCCTTATCAAAAGAAGGTATGCTGCCACCGGTACGTTCTCACGTCAATGGCCAAGTTATTGGTGATAATGCGTGGCTCCAAATATTTGATGGTTGCGGTCATGAGCCGTGTAGTGATGACTCACATGGTACCGAAAAAATTATGCGTCATTTTCTGGCTGATCACCGTTACGTAAATCCTACTAAGAAGTGGTTGGCGGTGGAAACCAAATGAACCTTTAATTTTTTACGCCGCCGTGCACCTTCCAAAACTTACACTCATAATTTTTCTACTTTAAATATTTAACACCCAATAAGTCGAGTTTCTTGAGAGGGTGATCATTAGTCCGTAATTCCCTTAAGTTTACGTTCCGAGCAGTCCGCAATAAGCTTCATTTTCTTTTTTGCAGAGACAGCGTTACCTTCAAAAATAACATGCTTTACGGATGGCGAGAGTTGCAGTTGTAAAGATGAATTTACTTTTGTTTTCAGTTTGGCTACTCCATTTTTGAATGCGGCACTCTTGCCAGTTGCAAGATCGCGCACAATAAAATAGCGAGCTTCAAGTTCGCACTTGTTTACTAAAGTAATTTCAGCCTTAATTTCTTGACCAGAGCTGAATAGCCAAGAGAAAAGCCCGTCGGATTTTGCCTGGGACGCCAGCGTCAAAAATATAATTACAACTAGAACTCGCAAGCTAAGCTTCAGACATTATGGATAAAACTGGACCCATTGTTTCTTCAACCATCTTATGTCCAGTTTCATTAATTGACTGTGCACGTTGCTTTTGGCGCATTTCTAGTTCTGCTTTAGCATCTTCCTCAGAAGAAAATATAATAACTGACTGATGTGTATTGGCATTTATTTGAAACCAAATGATATCTTCTGCCTTTGTTTGGCTCCTAAACTCACGATGCCAACCTTGCATAGTATCTGAACTGGGAACGCCGTCAGGCCACTCCCATTTTGTATGGATTGCATACTTTGTCATTTTAAAAACTCCTTATACAGCTGACCTGAGGAAATCAAAAATGCGGCTTCGTGACAACAGTAAAAATGTCTATAGACTTACTTTGCTAAGTTTTTGTTCGCTTTGCTAAAAAAATGGAACGAATGGAATGCTACATCCCGACAAAAATATTATTACAAATATTGATATTACGCGCATCGTAACCCAAACCTTTTCTTTAAATTAGCCCAAGCTCAAAACCTACGCAGTTTTCAATTAGAAGTCGAAACCACTTCGTTAAAAAACGTTATTAACTTTAAATAGTTTATAGTTTTGAAAACCACATCATACAGGGTGGATCAGTTAATGGGGTTAAACTGATCCATAGTATGTTGGTGTTTGCTCGTGGACCAGTCAAACTGGGAGGTTAATATCTGATCCAAAACTTCCCTGCATACGTGTATGGTAGCTTTCAAATTTGCTGCTTCAATGCATAAATTGTCGCAGATTTCTGGGAAAATCGAATTTTGTTTGGATTTATGTATAAACATTCTGACTTATTGGCCGTTAGTATTATTGAAAGAACTATTCATTTAAAGCTCCCTTATTTTATTTCCCCTCGCTTGCGAGGGGTTTTTTTTTAATTACATGTCAGATTTAATTTAAATGCCTTAAAACCTCGTGCGTAGTACGCAACTGGAGAAAATTAATTTAAAAATGGATTAAATTACTTACAAAGGCCACACCAGTATGGCATGGGTAAATAAAAAAAAACTAGGTTGGAATTTTAATACAGATAACTATTTACATGACTACTCATACATCCAATAGTTTCATAAAGAGGAGTAAATAATGAAAAGTTTTCCAGAATTAATTAACGAAGCAAACAATCAAATAAATACCGTTTCAGTAGAAGAGCTACAATCTATAATAGATGACCCGAAGCTTATACTTGTAGATGTGCAATCAAAAGAGGCTGTTGAAGAAAGTGGTATGATAAAAAATGCGATACATGCCAACCGTGGTTTTCTAGAATTTTATTTTGATCAAAGAGCAGATAACCCCTTCAAAAAAATAGATGTAAAATCTGATAGTAAAATAATAGTTTATTGTGGAGCAGGCGGACAAGGTGCCTTGGCAACAAAAACACTAGCGGACATGGGCTTTAATGATGTGAGTAATTTAGAGGGTGGATCAGGAGCCTGGGTTGAAGCGGGAAATATTCTCTACGCATAAAGGTATTATTTTAAAACCGCTGCTTGCGATAACTTCAGTACTAGCAATCTCTGTAACTTGTGCTGGCATCAGGAAGAACAGTTTTACATAATCGAGCATTATTCAGCTGTTCTTCAGATATAGAAGCATGAAGAAGATAGGCTTCGATTAGATTAACATCAACAAAAAGTGCTTGGCTAAAATCTGCTAGCTCTAATTCTGCGCCGCTTAAATTTGTTTTTACAAGCATGGCGTCTGAGAGATTTGCCCCATTCATATAAGTGTTGCTCAAATCGCTGCTTGAAAGGTTTGCATTGCTTAGATCAACATTAACCAGATAACTCTCGCTTAGATTCGCCCCGCTCAAGTCAACTTTGAAAAAGTAATACCAACCAAGGTTCAATTTAGATAAATTACAGCCCTTACAGGACCGATTTTCAATCAAAAGTTTGAGCGTCTTATTTTCATTGGCATTACAGTGATTAGCCAAAAGGCAAAACATTATTATGGGGAATAGTTTGGTCATAAAAATACTATAGCAAAATAGCTCGGCTCAATAAATGCGTTAGTAAAACTTTACCGTTAAGATTTCAGTCAACTGTGTTACTTGTTTTGAAAATATACCCAATATAGAATTTTAATTAAGATAGGAATAAAATTATGTGGACGCTATTTATAGTTTTTTTAAGTTCGGGTTGGAATGAGCCAGTACAATATAAAGAAATAAATCACTTCGAGACGATAGAAGAGTGTGAGTTTCGACGAAAAGATTTAGCTGCTATGAGTCTTGATACGCCATCAACTGCTTTAAACCCTCAAGATCTTCGTACAGAAGTTCCTGTGCCTATGATGTATGCATGCGTGCTAGGTTGATAGTTAAAAGCTAGGAAAGGAAAATTTATGATCGCAATGCACAAGAGACAAATTGAATGGTTTAAATCAAAACTTGGTATCAGTGATTATACGGTGGCATGGATAGGATTTTTGAAAGGCATCGTTTTTGGGCTATTGATCTACCACTTTCTTATAAACTCATAGTCAATTAAGCTGATACGCGTAATAAAATTGGATAAATTCTCAAAGGCTATCCATAAACTAATTTAATGCTAGGTCGAACACCTGTTTGTTGGGCGATCCGCTGCACATTAGGGAAGTTACTTAGTTTTGGATGCTCTCGCGACGGTTTAAGCCAAGTTGTAAGCATATATAAATATATATCGGCTGCGCTAAAGCACTCACCTAGAATCCATTTATTTTCTCCAATTTGGTCATCGATTATCTGCAAAGTCTCCATTAACCTTTTTTGCCCACGTCTTTGTGCTCCTGGCTCATCTTCTATCTTATCCGCAAATCGATATGGGTGATAATCCTGCTGAAATGCAGTTTGAATTGAACTAGAGAAGTAAACGAGCGTCTGGAGAAAAAGACTTCGCAGTGGTGAATTGGGCGCTGGAGCTAACTTTGCGTCTTGATGACGATCGCATAGAAATATTGTTATAGCTGCACACTCATACATTGCCCCATCGTCCCAAATAAGTACTGGTACCCATCCATTTGGATTAATTCTTAATTGCGCCGATGGTCGTGGTTTGCCTCGGATGGTCGTTGTCGATATGAGTTCGTAAGGAGCGCCGATTTCTTCTAGAAGTACTCGCACACCCATCGATGCGGTTCCCTCTGCGTAATATAATTTATAGCCCAAGAAGTTTCCTTTTTTTGACAAAGGCTTTAAGACTGTTTTAGCCAATTACCGGCTATTCTTTCTTATCGCAAAACGCTTCATAGATAGTAGTATAATTTGCGGCCACATCTATTGACCATTTAATCTTTTCTACATGTTCAAGGTGATCAGGTGTTCCCTCAGGATTAGTCTCTAGTGCTTTCCAATTTTGGTCAGCCATTGTAATTAGATAAAGTATGCCATTCTTCATCTCATTGCAGTCTTTTTTTGATAGAGTGTGATGGTCGCTTGCCGTAGCTGAACTCGTCCAAACCAGAACTGATAATACCGGCATCAATTTTTTCATCATCTATTTCTCGTTTAAGACCCTTACTAAGATTGGAAATTAAGGCTTCATTTCGTTGCTCTCAGGACCGGCCACATGCCATTTGGCCTCAGAAATAGTTTCAATCCAAGCAACTTTTGATTGTCCAAAAATGTGCTTTTTTGGAGTAAGTTTGTGGTGCTGATCTAAGAAGCCCGTTCTAACGTTGAAAACTGATTTATCAGTTGCTCTAGCATAAATTTGACAACCGCAATTACCGCAAAATCCCTGAACTCGTTCGTTACCACTGTCTGCAACCTTTGTGTATTCAGTTACCTCGCCGTCGATTTTTATATCTTCGTTTTTAATAATTGCGACTGGTCTAAAGGGAGCGCCACTAAACTGCTGGCAATCGGTGCAATGACATGCAATTACCATATCTTCATATACTTTACCGCTGATTTGAATTCTACCGCAGTGGCAAGTTCCGTTTACATTTACATAGTCGGACATCTTATCCTATGTTTCAAACGTTATTAAAAATTAACTCACATATGAGGTATTGTGCTTGATAACAGTGCTAACCTCTGAGATTTCACTGGCTGGCACGCCGGCGCGTTCTGCATGTTCTTTAACAAGTTCTTCACTGTCAGCATTGTAAACGCAGTAAATTGCATCTCCAATTACGTAGCTTTGCTCTTGAGCAATATTTTTTCCCTCAGACCGCATAGCTTCCAGAACTCCTTCAGAACCTTTGCCAGCATTATTCAAGTCATTTTTGGGAAGGCTTCCGGCGCCTGCCATCTCCCTTTTAATTAAAAACTTTTTCAACTTAATTTCTCCTCTTTATAGCTACTAGACTGTATTTGACTAATCTGACGCAACTGACGTGGACATTGTACTAGGGTCTGTATCTCCGTCCGCTGATGCGATTAGTTCTGCTTCATTTTCCATATGTTCCTTTAAAACGTCAATACTGGGCGTATACATTACCACATGGATGGTATCTCTATCGTTTATATTGTGGCCTCTGTAAATTGTTTTTATTCCGTATTTAGTGCTTCTTAGTTCTTCAGCGCCATCATTGGCAGCCAGCCAAAGCATTTTGCTGTTGGGCTGCGACCACAACTGCAACTTGCCATGTTTTTCTCCAATATAGCTGAAAAATAGTGAAATTATTAAAACATCGGGTTCATCAAACTAAAGCTCTCATACCACGTGGGCCCCTCTGTTGCGAGAAGCGTCACTACTGGTATTCCCACTATAAAAAAAATACAGCTAAGGAAAGCCCATCCCAGACCATTGTTATTAGATGTGTTTGCGCTCATGCACTCGTTTCCATACACATGCCCAATTCAGCATTCCATTCTTGTCCCACTTCGCATGTCATCGCTGTGTCTGTACCATGCTTTTTACAACCGTCCGCAAGAGTGAGCGATGACGATAGTATTACTGCTAATAGTGCCGTTCCTAAATATTTCATGTAATTCTCCTTTGTTACTGATGCAAAAATATGTTTATGAAAGTCTAATTCAATGCGACTTTCTGTCAGATATAATTATTTCTGATTTGAACAAAACACGCGCTTCTGTGATTAGATTAAACTATTGTTTTAGGATTTTAATCGTATCGACTAGTGTATCTATCTCATCTATTGTTTTACTGATCATTCCTTCGACAAATAAATTTCGAAAACGTCTCTCCGAAGCTGTAATCGCAATTATGGGTTTTTTATTTGCGTAACTAAATCCTATTTCTGCCGCTGTTCCAGAATCGATATCCTGACCGGTTAGTAGAGCTATAGTCAGATCAGAAGCTTCTAATGCGGCAAGATCATTATTAAAAATTTTCTCTTTTGTTGCAGCTGCCATATTAAGCTGTTCAAGCTCGTCTTCAGACACGCCTTTTTGGTCTCGGTGTGGAAGAAAACAATCAAAACCATTATCTTCCAATAGTTGTGAAATTTTCTCTAGATATTCCTTCTCATGAGAATTAAATAAAGGTCCGGCTATATAAACTTTCTTTATCAAAATTGGTCCATTGCTAAATTTTAAAGGCACTGAATACTGCCTAGTCATTTTCCTTTGGGTGCTCGATATCCATCCTCATAAGTTCCTGGGTGAGACGGTTTTTATACCTTCTTTGCCTACGTCTTGCCTTACTTGAGTTTGCTCTCCAATTTTGTCTTTTATCCTGAACCAGTTCTTCGAGGTCATCGGCGGTCTTAATTAGTTCAGCATCTGCTTCACGTGTCCTTCTTGCCATTGCGAAGCTTCTCAGCGCATTCTTTCAGTTTGTCCCTGCACTTTGGGTCAGAGAGAGCAGCAGCGGCAAGAACAGTTCCTGCTGTAACAAAGACTGCTCCTGTAAATAAAATCTTAGTAGCAATTAGTTTATGAGCTAAAAACATATAAATCTCCTTTTTATTAATCGTAGATTGCACATTAGAGTTTTCAAGATACTAAACTATTCAGCCTTCAATTTTGAAAAAGGGCAGAAGTCAAAACTGTGATTTTTTATGTGCTTCTTTCAGCTGAGTTTGAAAGATCTACCCAATCTGCCGAAACTCCAACTTCAGTTAAGAATTTTTGTAGATCTATTGGTGAAATCCCCAACGTTCTGTCATTCACTAATGGGTGGACATATATCTGTTTACAGTTTTTCAGTTCGTGGTCGATAAAAAGTCGAACCCCTTTTTTAGCACCAGTAATCATTGCTAATGGTGTAACTGCTCCGGGTCTTACACCCAGGTGCTCCATCAATCGTTCGGCAGAACCAAACGATAATCGGCCAAGACCTAGTTTTGATGCGAGTAATTTGAGATCAATTTTTCTGTCTTGTTCAGTGACTAATAGAAAGCTACGTTTTTTATTATCCCTCAGGTAAAGATTTTTAATATGACCTCCACCTTCTTTCGAAGATAAAAATTGATATTGTATTTTTTTTGAATCTTCTACAGTTTTAAGGGGAGCATGGTTGGTACGATTGTAGATAATTCCCCACTGATCTAATAGTTTAATTAGATCATCAGAAGAGACTGGAAGACTTTCTTGATATACTGAAGATGCATCAGGAGTTAACGTCATAGATTTTAACTTATTTAAAGTGATACATATTATAAACTAATAGTATCTGGTTTATTTTTTTAGTAACTCTGCAGGATTTACCATGTGCTCACCAGTAAGACTATCGGAGGATATATATCGTTGCGTTTCTGTTGGTAGCGTAACTATAACATCATTCATGCCCATTTGATCTAAAGCTGCAAATATAGCATCTTCGTCTTCAGCATACCAATGACAATAAAAGAAATCTTCTGTGCCCATCCAATGCTGAAGTAATTCAGCTTTTTCCGTTTTCATCCCGTCAAAAAGTTCTTTGTCAGTTAAGTTTTTTGTATCCTCAAGGAATTTGTCCTTAATATCGTCACTCATGTATGTGTGAGTACATATGAAATGCTTTTTCAACTCCACCCTCCGACAAAAATATTTAAGATATAATTTACAAAATAGGACCAATCGTACCTTATATCAATTTATGCCCCATTTAATTTATTGTTTCTTCTGGTTTTTCTATACTATGCTTTAAGGTATTGAAAGACTGTGGTTAGCTTATAACGTACTATCAGAGATTTCATCATGAAAGGATCATAAGATGCTCGTTGTTACAACTATAAGCTTATCAAAAGGCTTCAAGGCTTGGAACGAAATGGTTCACGCAAGTGAAGAGAAGCTAAAAGAATATGGTATGACGTTTATTTTTGCAGGCACCGAAGCTGACGACGATAGTAAACTGCATACGGTTATCCATTTTGAGTCTGAAGCGCATTTACAACGCTTTCATCAGGATGAAGAGCTTACACGGCGAAGAGCCGAGGCGGGAGTGATAGTGGAAACAGGAACTTTCACGCCAATATCCGACGAAGCTTTTACTAACTATCCCCTAGCTTTGAACATTAAATGAAAATAAAGTTTTACATTGATACTTAGACTTCTCCAAAGTCAGACTGAGATGACGTGATGGCTTTTTGTGCATCAGCTTTTGCCTCAAACTTTGCTGCTACGCCTAGCTGAAATTCTTTAAGTAATGGAAAAGCGTTGTTAAGATTTTCATTCGTATCAAAATAACAAATGCTCATGCCTCTGTCTGGTGCTATATGAAAAGAGCGAATAGCAACCAAGCCTTGTGGCGGCGGCGGCATATGCTCGTCAATGTAATCATGGGCGCTTTGCATCAATGATTTGTTGGTATAGCGCATTGTAAGAATCGCACAAAACTTCACCGGCCCATTCATAAATAAATCTCTCATCAAATTACTAATGCCTATGGTATAGAGTTTAATAACCAACGCAAAGCAAGGAATTTAAAATGTGGACCCTTTTTTTATTGTTTTAAGCGCTTCTGGTGTTCCTATTAAATTAGAGCCATTGACGTCATACCCGTAAAGGATGATGAGTAATTGGGATGCAAGCTGATTATCTCAAAATAGAGAAGAGGTATTAACACCAAATACAAAGAGAAGTTTTGTAAAACTGCCAGTTAATTGTGCTTATGTTATAATTCAATAAAAGTAGTGTTATGATGGATGTTTTTAGGAAATATTAATGAATTGGTTCGAAGCAGTCGATGGCTATTGCGAGAGAATTGATGCATCGTTCTGGTCTGAACCCTTAAATGCATTAACCAATATATTTTTTTTGGTGGCTGCTGTGTGGGTTTTGCGAAGAGAAGGCCTGAACAGCACGGCACGTATTCTGGCTCTCATTCTTGGAATGATTGGTGCTGCCTCATTTCTTTTCCACTCCTTTGCTCAGGCATGGGCTGGAGCTTTAGATGTATTATTTATCTTACTCTTTACGCTTCTTTACCTGTTTGCTGCTTCAAAAGACTTTATGGGCGCACCGAGAAGCATCGCATTGGTAATAACACTAGGATATTTTCCTTTTTCAATTATCGTTGATTGGTTGACCTTACAGCTAACCTTTCTTGGCTCTACCCGGATTTATATGCCTATGCCGATACTCATTATCCTTTTCTCGCTATTATTATACAAAAGATTACCCATTGTATCGCGGGGTTTGGCAGTAGGTGCCTTTATTTTGGTAATTTCAATGTTGGCTCGTATTTTGGATGTGCCGTTATGCCAGAAAATACCACTAGGCACGCATTTTGTATGGCATGTTTTAAACGCCGTTATGCTGGCGTGGATGATTGAAGTTTATCGTCGCCACATAATTTTGCAAAATTGAACCCTCTAGTTAACTGAATAATTACTTGAAAATAATTTTTTATGTTGGGTAGTAGCTTTTTTGAGATCTTAGTTCATAATAAAGAAAATTCTTTAATCTCATCAAAGCTTAAATGGTCGGTTGTGTTTTGCCCGTAGTATACTTTCTCAATAACTCCTGTTTCATTAATTAATACATCTACGGGAACTATAGTCATTCCTTTCAGTTCCATTGGGAAAAACCCTTTTGTGCTCGCTTTCAGCAAGCGGAAAAAGCCCACAATGGAACCAATCATTAACTTTATGAATGACTTTTCAACGTCGTATTTTGAGAAATACTCAAAGTTTTCGTCTGCTAAAATTATAAATGGAGCTTTATGCTTTTGCATTGTTTTTGCTAAGTGTTCGGGGGACGCATTAAAAATCGCAATTATTTCAAAGTCTTTATCTAGCTCGTCCAAGCGACTTGTGATTTCTTGAATGCGCAAATTACAAAACGGGCAGGTCGCAAAACGATAGAATGTTAGTAAGGTTTTTTTTCCTTTTGTTTTTTTAATGTTAAACACATCGCCATTAATCGACGGTAATTTTATCTCACCTAATTTTTGACCTGGCAGTAGTTTCATTTTACACCTCAGCTATCGTGATACTGAGCGTAGGTATTTTCTTTAGGTAACGAAATAAATACTTTCTTACTTTGTTTTAAAAATAACAAAAAGCCCAGAAAATAATCAAAAAGAGGCCCAGACGCCGATATTAGCAAAAAGTCATAATTGTCAGTACAACGTTCTACCAGTTTCACAAATCGGAAATCAGTCTCTTTCTTAGCAGAACAATATCATTTGCTTCAGAGTACTGCGTCTTTTTATAAAATTTGAGGACTTCAGAATTATTTGACCAAACTAATAAATTTACTTGTGGACAGCCTAAATCTTTTAATTTTTGCTCAACTGCCTGCAGTAACATCTTGCCTAAACCTTGCCCTCGAAAACTTGGGTGTACGCCCAAATAGTTGATTATGCCGCGGTGACCATCATAACCGCCCATGACTGTTCCAATAATCTTTTCCCTCTCTTCTATTACGAGGAACAGTTCTTCGCCGAACCCTTTCTTTCGATCTAAATCTTTTCGTGGATCATTTTTGGGATGGATTAAATCGCATTCCTGCCATAACGCGAGAACTTGTTCTCGGTCTCTTTCTCTATAAATTCGTATATTTTTCATTTGCAGCTCAAAGAAACTCCGTTGAGGTTTATTCTATTCATCGTTCTACTTTTTTAATGCTGCGCTCGCGTAAAGCAATAAAGTAAACAGACAATACAATAACTGAAGTCCCAATCCATGTGAAACTATAGAAAAAATAGCCTTTGGCTATGTAATATTATGAAAGTAAATCTAATTTAGGTCTTCATAAACTTGAATGACCCCTTCAACGACTTTTACTGATAGATTGATTTTACAAAACTTAAGTAATGCCATTCCAAACGCGGTCTCATCTGCCTGAACTGCTTGTTGTGATGCCCAATTAGCTCCAACTACAAAACCGGTCACCCATGCATCGAAAAAGTTTTTATCAAAAAAACTACCGCCTTCCCATGCTTTTACGAGGTCAGAGCATGGTTTGTTACCTGGGCCATATATGGTCTGTGCACAGACCTGGCTTGCATTTAATAATAGAACTATGCCAATTATAAAAATTCTCATCATTCACTATTTATAAAATTATCAAATCGACTGAATTTTAGACTGCCAACATAATAAGAAAAACAAGAGGCTGCTAGGATTAAAAACAGTACTACTAGTTGATGTTTTTTCATTTTTGGAGCAATAGAAACAAATTTGGAATCAGTAATTACTGGTTTCATTTTGATGGAGAACGATGCCAGAAAAAGCCTGTGTCCGGCTGCCGTCTTCATACAGCTCTAAAATAGGGGTAATGCCATCTAACCAATCTAAACCGGATACGACATCCATGCTTCGGTTTTCAATACTTTCATAAGTATTTACAGCAGCATACTCATTATCTCCTAAACTCAATATCTGCCAGGACGTAGAGTTTGAATTGTCGAAGCTTCTGAGAGCATCGATTAGCTGATCCTCTAAACCGAGCTTGGCTTTGAATTTTGTTATAGTTGTGACCAATGTCATATAAATCTTCCTGCTAAATCGAAATCAATATTTATTTCCCAAGTTTATTTAAGATTTCTTTTAATAAGTCGTTGCCATCCTCTTTAAGCTTATTTTGCAGCTTAAGCTGCTCAACTATTTGCCTTAGGTAAACTTCTTCAAGATCCATTTCGTTTCCTTTCAATTCAACTTAAACTACTAAAATTATATACTATAGCGCCAAATTGCTATCTAAATTACTTTTGTTAATGTTTATGTTAATATAGAAAAGATTTTTTGAAAGAATTTTAGTAATGCGCTCACTTTTTATAGCTTTTTTGATTTTGCTCTCTACTACTGCATTTGGCGAAATGAGTAATAATCGTTTGCGTGTTCTTTTGAATATTTGTGATGCGGCTCAAAAATCAGCTGATTTGGGCACAGTAAGAAATATTGCCTCTCAAATACAGGGCGTAAACACGCCAGAAAATAAGCAATTAGCTGATAGGTTTAATAAGTGTATTCATATGGCATTTGGGGAAACCGAAAAAAAACCTGATGTTAACGAATTAGTTAAGACAATAGAAAAGATATATTCAAAACTCGAAGAAGATTGCCGTATACTGTTGAGAACTGCCCCTGAGGTCGCTATTGTTCATCCAATCTGTAAGCCAGTAATTACTTCACCTTAAATTAGTTTGGTTGCAACCACGGTGCGCTTTAATACTTTGGTAGCTAACTTAAGCCATTCCATTCTTTAACGTCTGGATAGAATTGTTCGCGCCACTTAATTACCTTTGGATTCATAACCCTACGCCATAGAAATGGAATAAGACTAAACACTACCATAATTGGGTATCCAAATGGTAGTTGTGGTGCGCTATCTTCGTCATATGCACTTAGCATTGGATAAGTTTTAGATGGTTTTGCATGATGATCCGAATGTTTTTGTAGATTTATAAGTAGCAAATTACTGGCTGCATGGTTTGCATTCCAACTATGATGTGGCTTGGTCGGTTCATATTTATTTTCTGATATTTTTTTTCTAGAGAGCCCGTAATGCTCGATGTAATTTACTACCTCCAAGTGAAGTACTGCGACAAGCGCCTGAATGAAAAATAGTGTAATTCCGTATATGCCACCTATTATGAAAGACAATAATGCAAATATACATGCTAACGCAGCATAAGTATAAAATGGGTTTGACATATTGAAGGTAGATTTATTTTTTAAAGCCAACTTTTGGGCTTCCACAGACCAAGCTGAAATGAAGCATTGAGGAATAACTCGTATAAAGAAAGTATAGAAACTCTCATTAAAACGCGCAGTAACTGCATCTTTTTTTGTTCCCACATACCGGTGATGTACAAATACATGTTCGGTTCGAAAATGACCATAAAATGCCATAGCCATTAAGACATCAGCCAAAAATCTTTCCAGCTTTGTTTTTTGATGCATTAACTCATGTGCAAAAGTAATTCCGACTGCTCCAGTAATCATCCCTTGCACCAACATTAAAATAATTGCTTCTAGTAATGTTAGATGGTTGAACCAGCAAATAGAAATTAAGGATCCAAAGAGTAGAAAGAATTGAATTAAAGGCCATGCAAATAGGATTAACTTATATCTGCTTGTGTCGTTCGCAACATCTATTTGGTTTTTTCGATTCTCACCAATTATAAAATCAACGATCGATATTATGACATAGCCAAAAGCAGGTGCAAGAATTAAAACAACTCCACCATAAATCCATGCCAGAACTAGTAATGGGCAAAAAAGTAATGGAAGAGCGAAAGCCAACGGTGGCTCAGGATTGGTAAAATTTTGACTTGTTTCTGACATCAACAAAACCTTTTGTCTTTTACACTTGTGGCTGAAAAGTTATTAAGTTTGAAGTTAAATCTAGTTTATTCGTAAGTATTCCCTTGAAACTATCAATTACTACTATTTCTGTTTAAGCATAATCTTAGTATTAAATTTTAATCTTTGCGTTTTAGAATTCAATAATGGCATTCCACTATTTTTAATCTTGTTTCTTTTATTTCTAATAAACTTACTAATTAAGCAAAAATTTACAAACTTTATGACACGTCTGTCGATGGGGTGGCTAAAATTTGATTAAATTTAAATTTGATATTAAGATTATTACATGGGGGATTCTAAAGTTACCATAATCCACTTGCTTTCTGTTGTGGCCGTGTTGGCGGTTATAGCAACCCAAAGCCTTGCTTTAATATAAGCCTGTTGATCCAACTAGGTAATATGAATTTGGCAGAATAAAACATCCCTTTATAATTGATCAGATTCCAAAAAATATTTTTCGGTAAATTTTTAAGCGAAGAGACTAGACCTGATTAAAATTTTGTTTTTATGAAAATGGAAAGGAAGGGGGATCAATTAAGTGCCCTTTTTTGAAAACGGAACCATTGCTGACCACACACCGTCGTTTTTAAAACGATGAAAAATCGCTGCTAATATGTGAATAGCTACTAACCAATATGTTGATGTCACGGCAAATTCATGGATACTAATTACGGCTTCTATTACAAAATTTTCTCTCATTCCCAACCAATAAAGTCCGCCTATCATGAGCCCGGTAAGCGCTATCGATCCAAGGCTAATATACATTCCAAGGTGAACAAGTTTTGCCGCTATCTTTTGTAATTTGTTTGTATCTTTTGGTAGAGCGCTCTGCTGTGTTTTTTTCACGTAAATAAATCGAATAATCAATAAAAGGATAAATATCCCTGCAAAGATAATCTCCAATCTGAATAAAGAAGGGTCAGCTAATTCGGAGAGGTTATCCACTTGTTTAAAAACGCCATATGCGAAGAGGAGGACAAATCCCCAATGCATTGTTTTAGCAAACTTGCTATATCGCATTCGAGCCTCAGTACTTTTATCTTCCAATAACTTGCTCTCTAAATTTTGTGTCTGATTGGTGAAAATCTTAACAGATCCTCCATAAAACTAAGGATGATTAATTTCTAGAAATTGTAAAGAGGAATTGATGGCTATTGACCTTCCGTTAATGGGACACATAACTCTTATCATATGAAACTAAAAGCTATCATATTCTTGCTTTGCCTGATTGCCTTTGGCGCTGCACCATACTTGTTTGTGTCTGGACCGAAGTCATCTGACCCAATCGAATATTCTGCCAAAAATTCTGATCCTAATAATGGTGAATATATATATCTCGCGGCTGGTTGTAGTAGCTGTCACGTAGCAGAGGGCTCACAGAATAAATACTTGCTAACGGGTGGGCAGAAATTTGAAACAGCGTTTGGTACATTTAGAGCACCAAATATTTCAAATAGTGTTGAATTTGGAATTGGGTCGTGGGAATTCAAAGATTTTTACAACGCTTTAAAGCTTGGACAAAATCCAGATGGGCAACATTATTTTCCTTCGTTTCCCTACACCGCATATTCCAAAATGAAGGACCAAGATATTATTGATCTTTGGACTTTTTGGAAAACGCTACCAAGCTCGGAGACACCGAATAAAGACCATAATTTACCATTTTTTTTCGATTTAAGGCGTAATATTGGTGTTTGGAAAAGTCTCTACATGTCGGACGAATTCGTCAACGACGATCAGGATCGTGCGACTTATCTGGTTGAGGCACTTGCTCATTGCACAGAGTGTCATACCCCCAGAAACTTTCTAGGAGCATTAGAAAATACTAAGTGGTTTGAGGGTGCACAGGACCCTAGTGGCAAAGGAAGAATCCCGGGTATAACAGTGCAAGATTTGGGGTGGACTAAGGACGAAATAGTAGAATATCTCAGTTCTGGTTTTACACCTGAGTATGATGTCGTAGGGGGTAAAATGGCTTCAGTTGTGGAAAGCATTTCCCAACTTACCGCAATGGATAAAGAATTGATCGCTCAATATTTACTCAGAATAAAATAGTTTATATTTATTCATACTCAGATCGTTCGACCACCTAACTTATTTGGTTATCAGTTTAAAACCTCCATTTTGGAGATACTTTTAATTACAGATTTTAGAGTTTGCCCATACCTTGGACGTATTATTTCATTAAAGGAACCTGCAACCGCCTTGATAGATCTAAACTGCTGGGTTTCTTTCTTAGAAAAACTCAAAATCAATGGAATATTTTTCAATTTCCTAATTTGATTGGTATCTTTTAGTTCTTTTAAATAAATCGCAGCGGAAGGTTTAATGGATAAATCACAAGTCGTGAAACAATGGTCTTTAAAGAACATAAAGACATTATCTCTATAGCTTTTGTGATCTACGCCAATTATGGAAAAGCACTCTTTACAGTATAAGCGAGTAGATCGTGCGTTAGGTCTTAATTGGAATGCTTGCATGAATTCTAAACCAAATGTGTAAACAATATCTGATTTAACGTAAATTAATTCAGGCAAAGATACTGGTTCTAAACCACCTTTTTTAGCGCACCACTCTAATGCTTCGCGACAATCTGTACACCCACATAGCAAGCTTAGGCTAGGTTGATCGTCCGTTATCTCAAAACCGCAGGCTCCACAGTTGCAAGTGATTTTAGCATTCATAAACCAATGACTTTCAACAAATACTAGTAACGAGGATTATATTAGATGCGTGGCTGACCGAAAAGCTCAGCCACTTTTCAATTTAAATGGAGGAGCCAGTTCCGTAGAGTATGTCTCCCATGTTGAAGAGTAAAATTGTGTTAAGTATTAAAAATCCTATTGGGGCAATATATCCCTCCGGCGTCACTTTAACACCTTCAACTTCTGCCCACTCACTGTTTACAGTTGTATAGCCAAATATTGCTCCAAGAAGTGCCTGAACCCATGAATAAATCACAAATGCCCAAGCTCCTTGGGGGCCAACAAATAAAAGTATAATTGCAACTACTGTCGAGGCCCCAACGCAAGTTCCAACCAGTCGCGTCATGAATACAGCCCCATCACCAAAACCATACTGATCTATAAAGCCTTTTGTTTGTAACAGGCAGCGGAATGCATAATAACCGCCCGCAACGATCAGCAATAACCAAATTATTAGGTTTAATGTGCCGCCAAAACTTTCTACCATTTTATTCTCCTTGTTAAATTAGTTAGTCAAAATTCTTCGATGCCTTAATTCTTACTCAACAATACTTTATATCAAGTACAGGTTTTGTATTAATTTCTAAGGATTACTTAAACTTCGTAAATAATGTGTAGTATTAAATATCACATCAAAGCCAATCATAAGATGAATCCCGAAGTTATTAATTTACTCTTGAATTATAAAAAGTTTTTTTACTTTCTCGTGTACTGTCCATTCGCCTTTCCAGCCTTTAGGAAGTACCAGTAGATCTCCCCTAGACAGCTCACGTTGGCCATTTCCGTCATGGTTGATTACTGAAGCTTTGCCGTAAAGGATGTGACAAAACTCAGCAGCAGAGGTTCGGTCGGCAGTAAAAGTGCCCTCTGAGCATTCCCATATTCCAATTTTTGTCTTGTTATCCTCAGAGGACCAAAGGATACGTGATGCCTCTACTTGTCCAGGTGTTTTGGCAGTTGGCTTAGGTTTGAAATCTTCTAGTTCTACATTTCCAAATTGCTCAAAAGTTTTCAATTCTATCATTTGTTTACCCAGTGCTGCTGAATATATTTTTATATAGCAACAAATCCGTCTTTTTCAAAAGAAGAAGAATTGCTGCACTTATATGTTAGCGGGTTTGGACTTCGAATTCTCCTAAGAAAATTAGAAGCCATGGATAATTGAGAAGATATTTAATTTTATCAGCATAAAATTAACCAATCACAACACAGCTAAACATCAATCCGAGTCAGTCGTTGTTATTTCAATGGGTGTTATGTTTGATATTAAAGTTTTAGATTATACACAGTTACTTAACTCGCGTACAGATCTTTCTATTACTAAAGATAAAGATAAAGAGCAGAGAAAAAGGCGACAAATAGAAAAGTCAAATACCGGCTCCAATCAAATAAGAAAAAAACACAAAAAATACCCTTTCAAAAATTTAAATTTATTAGATCTCACCGTTTAATTCACTCATGTAGTGATGCTTGAGTAAGCCAAATATAAGATGGCTTTGAAATCTTTATGCTTACACCTTAACAATAAAATAAAAATTTAGATCAATTTTTAAGCATTAGTTCTATTTGTAAAATCTTGCGATTAGCACTCTTTGACTCTCCGCTTGTTATATTTTCTTCTGTGCTTATTCTCTGTGGCGGATTTTTGTGATCTCGCTCATTTCAAGAGTGAACGAAACGTAGCCTGCGTCAACCAACACTTTTTAGGCGTAAAAAAAATCAGGCTATTTGATATTGGATTTGAATATAATGGCTGAGATCGATTATTTTTATATCAAGGAAAGAATTCTTAAATTCTGTGAGTATCAGATGTATGATGCAGACACTTTTGATTTAATAAATTATGCTAAGAGTAAGGGTTTTCTAAAAGATGATGGAACCGTTACGCCAGCGGGATTAGCCTTAGCTAATTATATGAACAAAAGTGATACGTGGATACCTGTGGAATGGGAAATTGGTAATCATTACGTCCGATAGTAATGGGGGCTACCAATTGACTTATACCAACAAGTTACAGATTTGTAAAAGCGTAAACCATGACCAAAATTAAATAAGAAATAGTACCAAAAAGCAGTTTTGGGTTGGTATCTACTGACTTAATTAATTTTAAAATTCTACCATAGATTTCGGAAACCGTAGGTTCTTTTGTTATGTAAATTTTCATATCTTATATACGGTGCGATATGAAATATGGATCAATATTTCTTACACAAAGCATAATAAAGCATAATACTGTACAATTAAATAACAAAATTAGTCCTGTTCTATGGTCATCGGCTGACAATAAATTTTCTCTTCTTCATTATCATTGAAATCGATAACCATACCGCCAATTGGATGCCATCCATTTTCAATATATCTTGAAACATGTTCGCATAAATTTGCTCGATTATACCCGGTTGCAATTACGTATTTATTGTCCATTACTGTATCTTTCAATTTGATTGTTGGAATTCAAAACTATTTAGTTATCTGATTTAAATTAACCAGGCTAATTAAGTATTTCTAATTAGATTTGCCTTTCTCCATCTAATTTCCATTCTTCGGTGAATTATATTGTATTGAAACCGATTTATATTTCTTTATCGGAATGCTGATGGAAAATTTCAGTATTGCTTAATTTTGTCCCAAAAATTAGAACGTTACTGAAATGATGAGTAAGATGTGTAACTTGGTTGTCGCCGTAGGAAGAGAAGAATAAACATTCACACGATCTGCCAAGCTACACAATCTTAAGGTTAGCTGATAGTCTTATTAAAGATAGTATAAAAAGTGTATCTCCATCTATATCCTAAATTTGTCAGATATGATTAGCAAAATTATAAAAATTGTGTTAATATCACTATACATTGTTAAAATGTACAAGCGGATATAGATATCCTCCCAAATCTGATTATTCGCTAATGATATAAGTAATGAGCAGTCAGATATTCAGTCTTGATTGTAAGTTTGGGACAGGACCAGTTATACTCTCCCATATAACTGGTCCCTTTTATTTAAATACTCGATCTATTTTAACTAAACTCACAGGTTCATTTTAATTTATAAAATCAATTAGTTGTTGACTCTTGAGCTATCTTTAGCACTATTGAGGTAATCTTTCTGGGGAGAGATTGGAAAAGCGGATCCGGTAGGTTTGGGAGGAGCTACCGTTGATCCGCTTTTTACTTTAAGATTATGCTTTATAAATTATGTTCTTGCTATTTTTTTGTGAAACTTACGGCACCTGAAGCAAAAAGGACTCCTGTAGTTACAAGACAGATGCCCAGCAGTTTTGAAGGCGTAATTAGCTCACCCAGTAAAATGATACCGCCCAACATTGACAAAATTGGTGTAATTGCTCCAAAAGCAGCAGTTTGTGCGGCGCCTAACTGTTTAACGGCAAAGGTAAATAATAGCATCGCCAAAATCCCTATAATTACGCTATGCAAAATTATCATAAGAAAGATATTTGTAACGCCTGCATGTTTAAAACTTACGTCCCCAAAAATAACAAGAATTGGAACAAAGATAATACTCCCCCAAAACAATCCAATTACGAGACCGTGAAATGGGGTGATCCCACTCTGACGGAACATGACTGAGTAAATTGCCCAGAGAGCAGCTCCAATTAGAAAAAGTATATTGCCAAACCAAGTTAGATTTCCAGAATTTGTATCAAGTTGAAAAATTCCGATTAAGACGGCACCAAACAAAATTATGAGCAAGCCAATTTTACGCAGAATTTCGGGGTTTTCGCGAGTAATAAAATAAGCAATTAACGCGGTCCAAAACGGGAGTGTGCCGGGAGCTAAGGCCCCTGCATTTGATGCAGGAGCATAATAAAGCCCCATTGAAAGAACCCAAGGGAATAAAGCGCTGGCCCCTAGTGCAAAAATAACCTTAGTAATAAAGTGGTCTCCAGGCGGTAGGATACCAAATTTAAACATAAGTGGAGCCATGATTAAGGCTGCTGGAAGAAGCCTCAGTATCAATATCTCTTCAACTGTAAAATTTTTAGTTATCGCGAAACGAGTTCCGACTAAAAATGCTGCCCAGATGGATACTGTTATTATCGCAGCCAAATAACCTAAAAGTTTTTTGTTTGGCGAAGAATTATTGCTCAATTTATTTAACAATACAAAAAGTCTTGTCTAGGAAAGGCCGTTTTGTAAACATTTATTATTAGATTTCATCATGTATCATTTACAGTTAGAGAAGAATTTACCATTCTTTCTTGGAGAAATCTTTGCCCCTCTGGGGTAACCTTCCCGCTTTTGTCAATAAATCCCCTCTCTTTTGCGATGTCTATAATGCCAATATCTCGCCTTTCCGTTTTTAGTTCTGCTATTTTAAGAACAGTCTTTACGGTATTATAATCACTTACATTCATCAGAAACCTCGTTAAAAAAAAATTAAAGCTTCTGTTGGCTACGGAAAGGAAAGTAATTTTCCTTTTTATAAAGTCAAAATATTTTAAGGCATTTTATTCGCCCCACATACCCGCAAACTCATAAACCACGGCCGGTTTGTCTCCAATAACCCACGCGTCGTGACCCGGCGAAATGGCATATGCATCGCCGGCCGTATACGTCGCCTCGCTACCATCATCACAAACACAATGCACAGTTCCTTCCACAATTATTCCAGTGTGGGTTGCTTGGCAACTATGAGTTCCAATTAGTGGTTTTATATCCTTGGACCATTTCCAATCTGGACTTAATGTCAACTTCATCACACGTTGGTTTAGCACATTTACCGCCTCCATACGTGCATTAGGCATATCTTTTGCCTCATCAGCAGCAGATGAAAAATTTTTTACTTCGATCGGCATGACTTTTCTCCCTTTTAGGTAATAAAACTCCAGCAGAATTAATTTTCAAATTATTTAATCATCATTATTAGCCTGGAATGTTTTAATGTTCCAAGCTCATTGGCCGCATCGACCAACTCAGAAAAAATTAGGATTAGCGATAACTGCATCAGTAGCGCTGCCCCAGTGTTTTAAATCTTTAAACCTGTATAAAATTCGCATCATTTCATGATCTGACGCAATTACAGGCACGCCTACGCCCATTTCCACATCATTTTCATCACAAATTTTTTGCAAGCCGGGTACTAATTCCATTGCCTTAGCAATATTTTTTCGTGGCATATGGTAATCCCTAGCCAGTACTATTTTTCGTTGGGCCTTCTGGATGTGGCAAATCTACACTACTCAGATTGATATCCGGACTTGAAAAATTAACTAGTG
>CACPPZ010000018.1 GCA_902635985.1 Paracoccaceae bacterium | reverse complement strand
TCTAATGGTAAAGATCAACTTAATAAGGTTTTCTTGATCATGGAAAAGAAACTTCACTCTTTTATAATGAACCCTGCCATGATAATTTCATGGATTTTTGGAATACTATTATCTTTAACGCCAGGCATTATAGATTTTTCTGAATTTTGGGTTTGGGTAAAATTAATATCAATTATAGGTATGACGGTTTTTAATATTTGGTTAGGTATTAAAATAGTAGACTTCCAAAATGGGAATAACAGCCTGTCCGGTAAGCAATACAGACTATTAAATGAAGTTCCAACTATATTGTTAGTTGCTATAGTAGTATCAGTAATAATAAAGTTTTAACTTTATTGACTCAAAGCATGTTTTTTATTACGAGATCGGTAGTCCTATTCTGGATGTAAATTTCATAAGTAAATTTGTTTGAAGGGTATGTTATGTCTGCTCAGAAGTTAAACCTGTCTGATCTCAAATCAAAGAGTCCAAAAGACCTTCTTTCAATGGCAGAAGATTTAGAAATTGAAAATGCCTCAACCATGCGTAAAGGCGAGATGATGTTTCAAATCCTAAGAGAAAGAGCAGATGAGGGGTGGGAGGTTTTTGGAGAAGGTGTATTAGAGGTATTACAAGACGGTTTTGGGTTTTTAAGAGCGCCTGAAGCGAACTATCTTCCTGGACCAGACGATATATATGTATCGCCGGAAATCATCCGTCAGTTTTCACTTAGAACAGGTGACACTGTAGAGGGTATGATAAAGGCACCAGATGAAAACGAACGATACTTTGCTATAGTTGGTGTGAATAAGATAAATTTTGAGGATCCTCAAAAAGCTAAACACAAGATAGCATTCGACAATCTTACACCGCTGTACCCTGACGAGCGCTTAACAATGGAAATAGAAGATCCAACAGTTAAGGATAGATCAGCAAGAGTGATAGATTTGGTTGCCCCAATAGGTAAGGGTCAGAGATCTTTAATCGTGGCCCCACCGCGAACTGGTAAAACTGTGATTTTGCAAAATATCGCACACAGTATAGAGAGAAATCATCCAGAGTGCTACCTAATAGTGCTATTAATAGATGAGCGTCCAGAAGAAGTTACAGACATGCAAAGGTCAGTTAAGGGAGAAGTAATATCTTCTACCTTCGATGAACCTGCCACGCGCCACGTTGCAGTATCTGAAATGGTTATTGAAAAATCAAAACGGCTTGTTGAACACAAACGTGACGTTGTTATTTTGTTAGACTCTATAACGAGATTGGGTAGGGCTTTCAACACGGTGATACCTTCATCCGGTAAAGTGTTAACAGGTGGTGTAGACGCAAATGCGCTCCAAAGACCAAAAAGATTCTTTGGTGCGGCAAGGAATATTGAAGAAGGTGGTTCTCTAACAATAGTATCAACGGCACTTATTGACACAGGGTCAAGAATGGATGAAGTTATTTTCGAAGAGTTTAAAGGTACTGGTAACAGCGAAATCGTGCTAGATCGTAAAGTTGCAGACAAAAGAGTTTTTCCAGCAATTGATATTTTAAAGTCTGGCACAAGGAAAGAAGACTTACTTGTTGGTAAGTTAGATTTACAAAAGACTTTTGTATTGAGGCGAATATTGAATCCGATGGGTACAACAGATGGTATAGAATTTTTATTGTCAAAATTAAAACAAACCAAAACAAATTCAGAATTTTTTGACTCAATGAATACTTAAACCTTTACGAGACTGCTATTGGATACCATATTTGCACTAGCATCAGCACCTGGCAAAGCAGGCATTTCTGTAATTCGTATATCTGGGTCTGCTGCAATCAGCGTGGTGGAGAAAATAACAAGGTCGAAACTAAATGGGCCGACACCAAAGCTTCGGGTTATTAATGATTTAGATGGCAGTTTTATCGATCAAGCCTTGATACTTACATTTAAAGCGCCGAACAGTTTTACTGGAGAAAATGTTGCAGAACTTCACTTACACGGTTCTGGTGCAGTGGTGTCATCAATAATTAATTTATTAAATAATATCAAAGGCTTAAGATTAGCAGAAGCGGGGGAATTTACGCGAAGATCTCTTAATAATGGAAAAATAGATTTGGCTCAAGTAGAAGGTTTAGCTGATCTCATCGATGCAGAAACAAATGCACAGCACAAGCAAGCGGCGAGAGTGTTTACTGGTGCGCTTGGTAGAAAAACAAAAGAATGGCGGGAAACCCTAATCAAGGCTGCAGCACTATTAGTTGCAACGATAGACTTCTCTGATGAAGAGGTTCCGAAAGAAGTAACATCTGAAGTAGAAGCACTAATAAATAAAGTGATTACGGAATTAGATCAGGAGATCATTGGCGTTCAAACTGCCGAAAGAATAAGGGCTGGTTTTGACGTCGCTATCGTAGGCGCGCCGAATCTGGGTAAATCTACCCTGTTAAATTTTCTGGTTGGTAGAGACGCAGCAATAACATCAGATATCAGCGGAACAACTAGGGATATAATAGAGGTAAAGCTCGACTTGCGTGGATTGCCTGTGTCCATCTTGGATACAGCTGGGATAAGGGAGTCGGTTGACGCAATAGAGGAAATTGGTATCAGTCGCGCTTTAAAAAGGTCGAGTTTATGCGACCTGCGTATAGTGCTGTCTGAAGATGGTAAATACCCATCTGGTTTAGAGCCAAAAGAAACAGATATAGTATGTTTCGCGAAAGACGATGATGGAAAAAGAGGGGGTGTATCAGGAAAAACAGGTGCCGGTGTGGATGAGTTAAAACACAATATATGGACCCACTTAAACAACAAAACACAAAATGTAGGCATTGCTACTCGTGAACGGCATAGGACTTCTATGGTTGATGCAAAACAGTTTCTAAGTAATGCAATTGTGTTGCTTAGGGATGGTCCGAAATATTATGATATAACAGCAGAAGAAATAAGAGCAGCAATACATGCCTTAGATAGCTTAATTGGTAGAATCGGTATAGAGAGTGTTTTAGATGAGGTTTTTTCAAGTTTTTGTCTTGGTAAATAGGTGTTTCACGTGAAACAGTTTGAGGTAATAGTTATTGGTGGGGGCCACGCAGGTTGTGAGGCTGCAACAGCAGCAGCACGAGTTGGTGCTAATACAGCTTTAGTAACAATGAAAAGCACTGACATTGGTATAATGTCATGTAATCCGGCCATTGGAGGTTTGGGTAAAGGACATTTGGTTCGAGAAATAGACGCTTTAGGTGGTTTGATGGGGTTAGCCGCAGATGAGGCGGGCATACAGTTTCGTTTGCTAAATAGAAAAAAAGGACCAGCGGTACAGGGCCCAAGAGCGCAAGCCGATAGGGCGCTTTATCAGTTAGCAGTAAAGCGTCGGCTTTTTGGTACTGAAGGTTTGTGTCTGGTTGAGGGTGAGGTTGTTGACCTAATTTTAAGTGGTGATCGTGTATGCGGTATAAGGTTGGCCGATAATAGCGAGTTATTTGCTAAGTCTGTAATTATTACCTCTGGGACCTTTTTAAACGGGCGGATTCACATCGGGACAGACAACCACCCTGGAGGCCGCATGGGTGATCAGCCGTCTAATTTATTGGCTGACAGAATTAAAGACATCGGATTAGATTTAGGGCGACTTAAAACAGGTACGCCTCCTAGGTTAGATGCGCGCACAATAGCTTGGGATAAAGTTGAGATGCAACCAGGTGACGATGTGCCGGCTATGTTTTCTTTCTTAAGCAGTGCGCCAATTGCTCAGCAGATATCTTGTGGAGTGACCCATACAAACGAAAATACCCACGATATTATTAAGGAAAATTTAGAAAAATCTGCAATGTATAGTGGTAAAATAGAAGGTGTTGGGCCGCGCTATTGCCCATCGATTGAAGATAAAATCGTAAGGTTTTCAGATAAGCCGTCTCATCAAGTATTTCTTGAGCCAGAAGGGCTTAATGATCACACGGTATATCCTAATGGTATTTCAACGTCTTTGCCCGCAGAAATCCAAGAACAGTACGTAAAAAGCATTATTGGTTTGGAGGATGTTGTAATTCTACAGCCAGGATATGCCATAGAGTATGACTATGTTGACCCAAGGTCTCTTGATAGCTCGTTAGCAGTGAAGGGGTATGATGGTCTTTACTTGGCGGGGCAAATAAACGGGACCACAGGATACGAGGAGGCAGCGGCGCAGGGCTTGGTTGCGGGCTTGAATGCGGGTAGGAAGTCTTTAGGTTTGGCGGGCGTCGCGTTTTCTAGGTCTGATAGTTACATTGGTGTTATGATTGATGATTTGGTTTGCCGTGGTGTGACAGAGCCATATCGGATGTTTACATCAAGAGCTGAGTTTAGGTTGTCTCTTCGAGCCGATAATGCCGACCAAAGACTAACACCGATAGGGATTGATATTGGTTGTGTGGGAAAAGAGCGGGAAGAGGTTTTTCTTGATAAAATCAATAGGTTAAAAAGGGCTAAAGAAATATTTGAGTTGCAAACATATACACCTAAGACACTTTCCGAAAACGGAATCTCTATTAGCCAAGATGGAACCCGAAGAACTCTTATGCAGGTTTTGGCATTTCCAAATGTGTCATACACAGACCTTTTTAAGTTGGAGCCTAAGTTAAAAGCCGTGGATTTTGATATACTTAACCAAATACAAAAAGATGCCACTTATGTTAATTATTTAGACAGACAAAGAAAAGATATTGATGCTATTAGGCGAGATGAGCAGGTTTTAATTCCGACAAGCTTGGACTATAACTCGATACAAGGCCTTTCTACTGAGTTGAGGTTAAAGCTCTCTAGGGTGCGCCCGGAAAACATGCTTCAGGCCGCTAGTATTGATGGAATAACACCGGCTGCTTTGATGTTGGTTATGGCTAAGATAAAATTTATGGGTAAAGCTGCCTCAGCATGAGAGAAGAGGAGTTACTGCCAGGATTTGCTGTTTCACGTGAAACATTTTTAAAACTAAAAGAGTATGAAAAGCTACTTTCCAGATGGAATTCAAAAATTAACCTTGTCTCCAAATCAACTCTTAAGGATTTTTGGAATCGTCATATTCTAGATAGTGTGCAGTTTTTTTGTTCAATTGGAGAAAAAACAGGAAAATGGGTTGATTTTGGGAGCGGTGGCGGTTTTCCGGGTCTAGTTTTAGCAATTTTATCGGACGAGTTTGAGGTTTCAAACAATTTGTGTCTAATAGAAGCAGATGTTCGTAAATCGGTTTTTTTAAAAACGGTTTGTAGAGAGCTTGGCTTAGTGGTCGATGTTTTTAATAATAGAATAGAAGAGATATCACCTATGTTTGTTGATGTCGTCAGTGCAAGAGCGCTGGCACCGCTCAAAACGCTATGTTTTTATGCAGAAAGTCACTTAAATGAAAATGGTATAGCGGTATTTGCAAAAGGAGAAAATTGGGAGTCCGAGCTTTTGGAGGCTCAAAAAAATTGGATATTTGAGTATGATGTTGTTAAAAGTAAATTGCATCAGGGGTCGGTAATCTTGGTTCTAAGAGGTATTAAAAGTGTCTAATAGTGTTGATAATAATGACCTCAAAGTGGTGGCTGTAACAAATCAAAAGGGTGGTGTTGGAAAGACTACAACCACAATAAATTTAAGTGCTGCTCTAATAGAGCTAGGAAAAAAAGTATTGATTATCGACCTAGACCCTCAGGGTAATGCCTCCACAGGTCTTGGTATCGATTATGACCAAAGAAGTTTAACTGTTTATGATGTTTTGTTAACAGAAACGTCCGTTTCGAAGGTAATTTTACCAACCTCCATGGAGGGTTTACATATTATACCCTCAAGCGTGGACTTAAGTTCAGCAGACATAGAGCTAATTAAGACAGAAAGCCATAGTACCGCACTTTCCAGAGCATTAAGTGAAGATCGAAGCCTGGTTGATAGTTATGATTTTATTTTTATAGACTGTCCACCGTCACTAAGCCTCCTAACTATAAATGCAATGGTGGCTGCAAATTCTGTTCTTATACCTTTGCAGAGTGAATTTTTTGCCCTCGAGGGTTTGTCACAACTAATGTTGTCTGTCCGAGAGATTAGAAATTCGGTAAATACAGAGCTTCGATTTGAGGGTGTGGTGCTAACAATGTTTGATCGGCGTAATAATTTAGCTCAGCAAGTTGAAAAAGATGCTAGAGAAAACTTAGGTGAAATTGTTTTTAAAACAGTAATACCGAGAAATGTTAGACTAAGTGAAGCGCCATCACACTCTATGCCTGTACTTACTTATGAGCCAAGATCCAGAGGGGCACAGGCTTACAGGCGGTTGGCTAAAGAGTTTTTAGAAAATAATAGAGATATCTAATATAAATTTGGGCAGGGCTAATGATTAAAAAAACAAACAAAAACAAAGGGTTAGGTAGGGGTCTAAGCTCTCTTATTGCAGATGTTTCTACTATCTCCGATACCAGGGCATCGTCTGATTCTGGTGCAAGCAACTCATTGGGATATCGTAGTGAGCCTTTAATAAATATCTTTCCAAATCCAGATCAGCCTCGTCGAACTTTTAGCGAAGAGGGCTTAAAGGAATTATCAAATAGTATTGAAGAGAAAGGTGTCGTTCAGCCGCTTATTGTTAGGAAAAGATCTAATGATGACGGGTTTGAAATAATAGCAGGAGAAAGAAGATGGCGAGCAGCGCAGCTCGCGCAACTGGATAATTTGCCAGTAATAGTAAAAGATTTTTCCGATAACGAAGTCCTTGAGATTGCAATAATTGAAAATATTCAACGCGAAGAGTTAAACCCAATTGAAGAGGCTCGTGGATATCAACAGCTCATTGAAAAATTTGGAAGGACACAGGAACAGGTGTCGAGAGCTCTTGGAAAAAGCAGAAGTTATATCGCAAACCTTTTAAGATTATTAAATTTGCCTGAAGAAGTTATTAATTATTTGGTGTCTGGGCAGATAAGCGCTGGTCATGCTAAGGTCTTGGTGTCTAATAATAAGGCAATAGAAATTTCCAGATTGATAATTAAGGATAAGTTATCTGTAAGAGAAACCGAGGAATTAGTAAGGTCTGTTAAGCAGTTAGATGATGACAAGCATATAAAGAAACCAAGAAAAAATGTTTTAAAACAGAAAGATACAGATACTAAGGCGCTTGAGGGTGAGTTTTCTGCATCTTTGGGTGTCCAGGTTTTTATTGACCACAGTGCGGGTAGTGAAACCGGATCTATTATTTTGAAATATAAGACATTAGAGGAATTTGATCGGCTTCGCGAGCTCTTAATTGGCGCAAGGTAAATTAGTAAAAAGAATCTTCCGAAAGCTTATTGATAATTTGATTTAAAATTATTCGTCCAGAAGAATTAACGGTCAGCCTGTCGTCATTTACAGTTATTAACCCAAGATCAGTTAGGTACCTAATATTATTCTCATTAATTTTGTGATCACAAATTTTCTTTAATCTGGAAAGAGATATCCCTTCAGAAATACGTAGACCCATTAACATGTATTCTTTGGCCTGGTCTACTGATGATATCGAGGTTATGGTTTCATAGTTTTTACTGTTTTTGACCGCTTTCAACCACTCCTGCGGGTCGTGTTTGCCTACAGTAGCTAACTTTTTATCATTTATTGTGATACGACCATGAGCACCTGGGCCTACCCCAAGATAGTCACCATATCGCCAATAAACTAAATTATGTTTACTTTCTGACCCAGGCTTAGAGTGATTGGAAATCTCATAAGCGGGCAAATTGAATTTATTGCATATATCTTGCGTTACTTCATATAAGTTAGCAGCTTGATCATCGACTGGAAGCCCTTTTAGTTTTCCTATCTTAGAAAGGTTTCCAAACGCTGTGCCGTCTTCGATAGTCAATTGGTAAAGGGAAAGATGGTTGGTTTCCAGCTCAAGCGCTCTTTTTAGTTCAGCTGACCAATCATCAATCGTTTGATCTTGTCTTGCGTAAATGAGATCTAAACTTGTGTGATTGAAGATTGAGTTTGAGATTTCTACAGCATTAATGGCTTCATTCACAGAGTGTAGCCGCCCAAGCCTTTTTAAATCTGTATCATTCAGGGCCTGAACACCAATAGAAAGCCTATTTATGCCAGCATCATAGTATTCTTTAAATTTATTAGTTTCAAAGGAAGATGGATTAGCCTCTAACGTGACTTCCAGATTATTGGAGACAGTCCATAGAGACTTAATTCTGTTAATAATCTCAGATACTAATTTTGGTTTCATTAAGCTTGGGGTACCACCGCCAAAAAACACAGTATTAAGCAAGCGTGGAGATATTTTGATTGCGGCCTCATCAAGACACTTTAAATAAGCCTGAAGCCAAGCTTCCTGGTCAATCTTTTGAGCCACATGGCTGTTAAAGTCGCAGTATGGGCATTTTGATTCGCAAAATGGCCAATGAAGATAAATGCCAAATCCACCGTTTTGCCAATCATTAAACAATTAAAAACAACCTGATAATAGTTTTGCGAAAGCATCGGCGCGGTGGCTTATCTTGTTTTTCTCCCAGCGATCCATTTCTCCAAATGTTTCATTGTAACCATTGGGTAAAAAAATAGGATCATAACCGTGACCGTTCTCTCCACGCATAGGCCATACTAAAGAACCCTCAATAACGCCTTCAAAAGCTTCGTCATGTCCATCTGGCCATGCTAATACTAATGCACATCGAAACTGCGCAGTTCTTGGATATGATGCATCCACTTCTGATAGTGCATTATGAGTTTTCTCCATAGCATATGGGAAGTTTCTTCCACCAGAAGTTTCCGCCCAATTGGCTGTATAAACACCCGGAGCACCATTTAAAGCATCGATAGTGATCCCGCTGTCATCTGCCAACGACGGTAAATTACTCAGTTTTGCTGCAGAATGAGCCTTGATACGTGCGTTCCCAACAAAAGTATTATTGGTTTCATCGGGCTCTATAAGATTGAGTTCGTTCGCACCTTTAATATTTATTTTAAATGATTCAAACAAATGCCTGATTTCTTCAAGTTTACCCTGATTGTGAGTAGCTATTACTAGCTCTGGGCCAGTAAATTTGCGTGTCATGCAGTAGCCTTTTCCTGTGCTATTATTAATTCACCAATTCCTTTAATGGCTAAATCCATTAGTTCATTTAATTGGTTTCTAGAATAAGTAGAACCTTCTGCGCTAATTTGTGTTTCGATCATACTTCCGGAACCCATCATGATAAAGTTGCCATCTACTCCTGCTTCGCTGTCTTCAGCATAATCTAAATCTAGAACAGGTTGCCCAGCGTAAATTCCGCAGCTGATCGCCGCTATCGGTGATATTAAGGGATCGGTAGTTATTATTCCTTCTTTCAAAAGTTTATTAACTGCTAACTTAAGAGCAACCCACCCGCCACTTATTGATGCACAACGGGTCCCTCCATCTGCTTGAATTACATCACAATCAACTGTTATCTGCCTTTCACCTAAAGCTACTCTATCGACACCTGCTCGAAGGGAACGTCCAATAAGCCTCTGAATTTCAACGGTTCTACCCCCTTGCTTTCCAGACGCTGCTTCACGGCGCATCCTACTGCCAGTTGATCTTGGTAACATGCCATATTCCGCGGTAACCCAACCCAAGCCTGACCCTTTCACAAAAGGCGGTACTCTATCTTCTACTGTAGCAGTGCACAGAACGTGCGTATCGCCTATCTTAATCAGGCAAGAGCCTTCAGCATGTTTTGTAACACTTGTTTCGATTAAAATAGACCGACTTTCGTCAAGGTTTCTTCCAGATGGGCGCATCAACTTTCCTTTTTTTAAAAAGCCATACATTTGCTTTAAGGTATTTTGCAACCCTGATTGACCTTTTCCCTATCGTTACTTTAATTAGTTAGTAAGGAAAATTTATGACTAAATTGAATAATATCTTAACTGAAATGAATGATCGCTCAAGAGAGGTGTTCCAGCGCGTTGTCGAGGGATACTTGCAGAGTGGTGAGCCTGTAGGCTCAAGAACTTTAACACGCAGCTTAAGTGAAAATTTGAGTGCGGCTACCGTTAGAAACGTTATGCAAGACTTGGAATATCTTGGTTTACTGGATAGCCCACATGTTAGCTCGGGTAGAATACCTACTCAAATGGGCTTAAGGATGTTTGTGGATGGGCTTCTTGAGGTAGATGGATTAGCGATTAATGATAGAGAAAAGCTTGAAGGTACCATCAATGAAAATCCTAAAGATATCTCTGCAACCTTGGATAAAATTGGTTCGGCACTTTCTGGTATAACTCAGGGGGCCTCCCTCGTTTTAAGTCCTAAGCAGGAATCTGAAATAGAACACGTAGAGTTTGTATCATTGGCGCACGATCGAGCACTTGTTGTTCTAGTCTTTTCAAATGGTCATGTAGAGAATAGACTTTTCCAGCCCCCTCTAGGCCAAACCCCTAGTTCTTTAAAAGAAGCAGCAAATTTTTTAAATTCTATAATGCAGGGCCGGACTTTATCACAAGCTAAGGAAATTATTCAAAAAGAGATCTCCATCAGAAGGCAAGAGTTGGATAGTTTGGCAGCAGAACTTGTTGAAAATGGAATTGTATTTTGGGAAGCCAAGGGCGAGCGGCAAGAAAGATTGATAGTAAGAGGTAGAGCGAATCTCTTAGAAAATGAAGCAGAAGAAGAGGAGCTTGAACGTATCAGGCTTCTATTTAATGACTTAGAGAGAAAGCAAGACATAGCAGAATTTCTCGACCTAACTGAACAAAGTGATGGTGTTCGTATCTTTATAGGCTCAGAAAATAAACTTTTTTCACTTTCGGGTTCATCTTTAGTTGTTTCTCCCTATATGAATTCTGATAAAAAGGTTATCGGTGCAGTTGGTGTGATTGGGCCAACTAGGTTAAACTATGGCCGCATCGTGCCGATTGTGGATTATACGGCGCAGCTGGTCGGAAAATTAATTACCGATCATAGTTAGGGGTAAAATATGGCAGAGCAAAAAGAAGAAGAATTTTTAGATGATATAGACGATGCTGCTTCAGAAGAAGCAGAAGTGGAAATGATCGATATTAATGAAGAAGCTGATCGGTTAGATGAATTAGAGCTCATTAAGAATGAGAGAGATGAATTTAGGGATCGCTTTGTTCGCGCCCTAGCAGATGCAGAAAATGCACGAAAACGCGCTGATAAAGACCGTCGTGAAGCTGAAAATTATGGTGGCTCAAAGTTAGCAAGAGATTTGCTTCCAGTATATGACAATCTAAAGAGAGCAGTCGATGCTGTTACAGATGAGCAGCGCTCAGCTGCTTCGGGTTTAATAGAAGGGGTTGAATTAACAATGCGGGAACTACTTAGTGTTTTCACGAAGCATGGTATCACTTTAATATCCCCAGACGTTGGCGATAAATTCGATCCAAAACTTCATGAGGCAATGTTTGAGGCGCCTCTACCCGAAACAAAAGCAGGTGATATTATACAAGTATCCGCAGAGGGATTTATGCTTCATGACAGACTTTTAAGGCCTGCTAAGGTTGGGGTATCTTCATCTTTGGATGGTTAAAAAGTATCTCTATAAGATTAATTTTTATTAGAAATTTCTTTTAATTTGTATAATAGCTGCAACGCTTCATTAGGCGAAATCTGATCTGGGTAAATGCTTTCTATTTTTTCTGATAATTCGCTATTTCGATTAGATTGATTACTGGTTTTGTCTGTCAGGTTTTGGGAAAACAAAGGCAAATTTTCCCCAAGGAGTTTTGTTCCAGGGCCCTTCTCTATATCTTTTTTTTCAAGCTCATTTAGAATGGTTTTTGCTCTTTCTAAAACCATAGCTGGTAGACCTGCTAATTTTGCAACTTGAAGGCCATAAGACCGATCAGCCGCCCCCTGACGTACTTCATGCAGAAAAATAACCTCATTCTCCCACTCTTTTACTGAGACTGTAGCATTGTTAACCCTCTTTAATTTATCTGCAAGGGCGGTCATTTCATGATAATGTGTAGCAAAAAGTGATCTAGACTTATTTACCTCATGTAGATGTTCCAACGTTGACCAAGCAATTGCTAATCCATCATATGTAGCAGTACCCCGGCCAACCTCGTCTAAAATCACTAATGCTCGATCGTCTGCTTGGTTTAAGATTGCAGCGGTCTCTACCATTTCAACCATGAATGTTGAGCGGCCCCTAGCCAGGTCATCAGACGCCCCAACCCTACTAAATAATTGACTTACGATACCAATATGGGCACTTCTAGCAGGAACAAAAGATCCCATTTGTGCTAATATGCTTATTAAAGCGTTCTGCCGCAGAAAGGTTGATTTACCTGCCATATTAGGCCCAGTAACCAACCAAATAGACCCATCATTTAACTGACAATCATTCGGGATGAAACCGCTCCCGTTATTTTCTAGAGCTTTCTCAACTACTGCATGGCGCCCACTTTTTATTTCAAAGGCTTTTGAGTCGTCTACAGTTGGCTTGCACCATTTTTCTTGACGCGCCAACCTTGCCAAACTGTTAGTAAGATCAAGCTCCGCCAAAGCTTGGGCTGCTATAGATATTTGCTCAAACTTATGGATTATTAATTGGCTTAATTCGTGGAAAACACGTTTTTCTATTTCAAGAGCTCTCGCATTTGCATTTATGATTTTGGTTTCTGTTTCTGAAAGATCTAATGTTGTAAAACGCATTTGATTAGCGGTGGTTTGCCGGTGAATAAAATTATCAGATATTGCACTGCTCTGAAGCTTTTCTGCGTTTTTAACAGTAGTTTCTATGAAATAACCAAGAACATTGTTATACTTAATTTTCAGGGACTGAATGTTAGTTAGTTCTATTAAATCTCTTTGCATTTCAGCAATTATTTTGGCGCCATCCTTTTTCAGTTTTCTGTTTTCATCTAGATTTGAGTTGAATTTTTCTGCAACAAAGCCGCCATCACGGACCAGTAGTGGTGGTTCGGGGACTATTGCCTCTTCAAGTGTTGAAGTGATTTCTTCATGACCTGTAAGTTTGTCAATTGATTTTCTTATTTCACTTGGTAGTTCTTGGTTTATAAATTTCTGAGCTATTTCTTTTCCGTGAGTTAAGCCCTTACAAATATTTGCTAAATCCCTAGGACCTGCTCGATCAAGTGATACCCTTGAGAGGGCACGCTCAAGGTCAGGAACACTTTTTAGGAACCCCATAAGGTCATCGCTAAGATCAATATTGTCGTGGAAAAACTCAAGCGACTTATGTCTATTTTCAATTAAACTTATATCCATACTTGGAGATGATATACGCCGTTCTAAAAGTCGTCCGCCCGCAGCAGTTACCGTATGATCAATAGTTCCAAGTAAGGACCCGTGCTTTGTTCCTGTATTAATCGATTTTGTTAATTCGAGGTTTCGTCTTGTTGCAGAGTCTATCCGCATATTGTTCTCTTTTAATTCAACTACGGGTGGTCTTAAAATTGGCAACTTACCTTTCTGAGTAGTGTCCAAATATTCAGCTATTGCGCCCAGTGCTGACACTTGCGCTCGACTAAAGCTTCCAAAGGCTTCCAAAGAAGCAACTGAGAAGAGTTTTTTTAATCTTTCTTCCCCAGAAGCGCTATCAAATGCAGATTTGCCACGTTGAGTTACTGTTGCGCCGCTCTCCTCTATAGCATCAAAAACATCATAACCTGTACTATCGACTATCAGGACTTCAGAAGGTGTTAATCGTGCTAATTCTGTAAGAAAATCTTCAACCTTATTTAAAGACAAAACATTCATAAGGCCTGTGGAAATATCCACCCACGCAAGGCTGTGCTCGCCTCTTACAAATGAATATGCAGCTAAAAAATTATGGGACCTTGCCTCTAAAAGGCTATCTTCTGTTAATGTACCGGGGGTTACTAATCGTACCACATCCCGTTTAACCACTGATTTTGAACCTCTTTTTTTTGCTTCTAAAGGGCTCTCTAATTGCTCACATACTGCTACTTTATGACCTGATTTAATCAAGGTTAGTAAATAGCTTTCAGAGGAGTGATGGGGCACTCCGCACATTGGAATATCAATTTCGTTGAGCTTGCCCCTTTTCGTGAGCGCTATATCTAAAACGTTAGCTGCCGTTACTGCGTCATCAAAAAATAATTCGTAGAAATCGCCCATCCTGTAGAATAGCAGTGCATCAGGATACTGACCTTTAATCTCCAGATACTGCGCCATCATAGGTGTCACGAAAATCTCCTTACCTTTTGTTAGCCTCTTAGCTTATTAGATTATTCAAGAAAACTAAACAGAAAACAAATTATTGTAGCTCCAGAAGCATGGTAGTACAGTTACTTTACAGCTCGGGATTTTACTAATGAAAAATACAAAGTTTACTAGAGACGAAGCGCTCGCGTTTCATATGGAACCAGTGCCTGGAAAATGGGAAGTTAATGCAACAGTTCCTATGGCAACTCAACGTGACTTATCGCTTGCATACTCTCCAGGAGTTGCCGTGCCTTGTTCAGAAATTTCTGAAAATCCAGAGTTAGCGTATGATTATACAAACAAGGGAAACTTGGTAGCAGTAATATCAAATGGGACAGCGGTTTTAGGATTAGGAAACCTTGGGGCGCTTGGAAGCAAACCGGTCATGGAAGGAAAATCAGTTCTATTTAAAAGGTTCGCAGATGTTAATTCAATTGATATTGAATTAGATACAGAGGATCCTGAGGAATTTTGTAGAGCAGTAAAATTGATGGGGCCAACATTTGGAGGTATTAACCTAGAGGATATAAGGGCCCCAGAGTGCTTTATAATTGAACAACGTTTAAAAGAAGAAATGGATATACCTGTTTTTCACGACGATCAGCATGGAACAGCAGTAATTTGCGCGGCTGGTTTAATAAATGCCTTGTACTTATCGGAAAAGAAGATTGAAAATGTAAAGATTGTTTTGAATGGTGCAGGTGCTGCTGGTATAGCTTGTATAGAGCTTTTAAAGTTTATGGGGGCTCGTCATGAAAACTGCATAGTTTGTGATACAAAAGGGGTAATTTTCCAAGGGCGTACTGAGGGTATGAACCAATGGAAGTCAGCTCATGCAGCAAAGACAAATGCAAGGACATTAGCGGAGGCGTTAGACGGGGCAGATGTATTTATTGGTGTTTCTGTCAAGGGAGCAGTTACTCAAGAAATGCTTAAAACCATGGCAAAAGACCCAGTAATATTTGCGATGGCTAATCCTGATCCTGAAATAACTCCGGAAGAAGCACATGAGGTTCGCATTGATGCAATTGTGGCCACTGGAAGAAGTGACTATCCCAATCAAGTTAACAATGTGTTGGGATTTCCATATTTGTTTAGAGGAGCTTTAGACATCCATGCCAGAGCAATTAATGAAGAGATGAAAATAGCATGTGCTACCGCTCTCGCTGAACTTGCTCGCCAAGATGTTCCCGATGAGGTCGCAGTAGCTTATGGGCGGGAACTAAAATTTGGGAGGGACTATATTATACCTACACCTTTCGATCCCCGTTTAATTTTTCGAGTTCCGCCGGCTGTTGCTAAAGCAGGAATGCAAACGGGAGTTGCTAGGCATCCAATCATAGACCTTCCTAATTATGAATTATCGCTCAAGTCCAGAATGGACCCAACTGCCTCTATCTTACAGGGTCTACACGTGAGGGCGAGATCAAACCAAGCAACCATGATATTTGCAGAGGGTGACGATCCAAGAGTCCTTAAAGCCGCGGTAACTTATCAACGCAGCGGCCTCGGTAAGTCTCTCGTAATTGGAAGGGATGATGATGTTCGCTCTAAGCTTGAAGAATTAGGCTTAGTTGATGCGATTAGCGAGCTGGAGGTCGTAAATGCGGCAAAAACAGAGCACTTGGATACTTATAAGGACTTTCTATATGATCGTCTAAAGCGAAAAGGCTTCGATCCTGCAGATGTCCACAGAATTGCTTCAAGGGATAGACATGTTTTCGCAGCACTAATGTTGGCCCATGGTCACGGCGACGGTTTGGTTACTGGAGTAACTCGAAAATCGGCAATTGTTCTTGATAGAATTAATCACGTATTTGATGCAAATGCCGACAATGGTGTTACTGGGGTGACAGCATTAATCCACAAGGGTAGAATAATATTAATAAGTGACACTTTGGTGCAAGAGTGGCCAAATGAAAAAGATTTAGCTGATATTGCAGAAAATGCAGCAGTAGTGGCCCGACAACTGGGTTTAGAGCCTAGGGTCGCATTTGTTAGTTTCTCAACATTTGGACATCCAGTATCTGAGCGGGCGGAAAAAATGTATCTCGCACCAGCAGAGCTAGATGCTCGGTCGGTTAATTTTGAGTATGAGGGTGAAATGACAGCAGATGTTGCTCTTAATATGAAGGCAATGGAAGCTTATCCCTTTTGTCGATTAACAGGTCCTGCCAACATATTGGTCGTGCCAGCACGTCACTCGGCCAGTATATCAGTTAAATTAATGCAAGAGATGGCTGGCGCAACGGTGATTGGCCCAATTCTAACAGGTATTGATAAATCAATTCAAATTTGCTCTACCGCCTCAACCGCTACAGATATACTTAATATGGCTGTACTAGCGTCTTGCAAAGTTGGCACCCACCAAAGCTAAGGTTTGATTTACTACTGACGTATAGAGTTTATTTGGTAAATTGCGATGAAGACCCCCAAAGTTCTCTTACTGTATCGTCCCTTCTACAAGATTTTCGATAGAGCTTGTAGGCTTCAGATTGCTTTCTTGGCCCATATCTGGTGAGAATAATATTTTCTCCTTTGTAATAATCTTGATGATAATCTTCTGCGACATAAAATTTTTTTAACGTAATAATTGGCGTTACAATTTTTCTATCAAGCTCCTTCTGGGCGTCGTTAATAGCAACATGTGCTTTTTCGTTTTGCACTTTGTTATCTATAAATATTGCCGTTCTGTAACTTTCACCACGGTCACAAAATTGCCCTCCATCGTCAGTCACATCCACAGATCTCAAGAAAATGTATAAGATACTATCTAATGAAATTATGGCAGGGTCATACTCAATTTCAACAGCCTCATAGTGGCCGGTGCCACCCCGAACAACTTCTTTATAAGAAGGGTTCTCTATTGTTCCTCCCGTATAGCCGGATATTGCCTCCTTAACACCGTCAAGACTTTCAAAATCTGCCTCAACACACCAAAAACAACCACCGGCAACTACAATTTTATCTGTCGCTGCAGCCAGTATGTTGGAGGTGAATGTAACACTAAAAAATAGAAAGAAAGTTTTGAATAAGAATTTTGACAAAATTGCAAGCCCTAGATTATTAAAACATTGTTTGAAATTCACTTAGATTTAAAATCAGCTTAGTCTATCAAAATAAATTTTATATTTCATGTTGACGGTTTTTGCGTCACTAATATGAGACCAACTGAAAAATAACCGAAAGGGCATAATGTCTACCCATGTAAGTACCCATCAAGCCAAAGAGGATTTAAGAAATGAAGATCTTAAAATTTATCTAAATGGTGAAATTGTTGCAAAAGCAGACGCGGTAGTAAGTGTCTATGATAGTGGCTTTATGCTTGGAGATGGAGTTTGGGAAGGGTTGAGGCTGCATAATGGGCAATGGACTTTCATTGACGAACATCTCGACCGTCTTTTTGAAGCAGCACGAGCAATTGATTTAGATATTGGGCTTAATCGAGAAGAAGTAGAAAAAGCTCTTTTCCAAGTTCAACATGCTAATTCGATGCATACTGATGCTCATGCAAGACTCATGGTGACACGGGGAGTTAAGACCCGTCCGTTTCAGCATCCATCCTTATCGCAATCAGGTCCCACATTTGTAATCATTGCAGAGCATTCACAACCTAAGCTACCAAGGCCTATTAAACTAGCTAGTGTTCCGCAGATAAGAGGCTTACCTATGTCGCAGGATCCAAAACTGAATAGTCATTCAAAGCTTAATTGTGTATTGGCTTGTATTGCCGCAGAAAAAGCTGGTGCTGACGAAGCATTAATGCTGGATGTAAACGGCTTTGTTAACACTACTAACGCATGCAATTTTTTTATCATACGCAGAGATCAGGTTTGGACTAGTACTGGCGATTACTGCATGAACGGTATTACCCGCCAAAAAGTAATAGATTTATGTAAAGAAAATAATATAGAAATTCATGAGAAAAACTTTTCATTGTCAGAGACTTATAGTGCTGATGAGGCTTTTTTAACAGGTACTTTTGGCGCTCAAACCCCAGTTGGCGAAATTGACGGGAGAGTAATTGGTGACGGCACCATGGGTCCAGTAACTAGTTTTTTAAGGCAGGCTTACAAAGACCTAATTAAGAAAGTTACAAATTAATGCAAATTGCAATGTGGTCTGGGCCCAGAAATTTATCGACAGCGATGATGTACGCTTTTGGTGCCAGGCCGGACTTTGATATTATTGATGAGCCCTTTTATGCTGCATATTTGCATAAAACTGGTATAATTCACCCAATGCGAGATGAAATAATCGCTTCTCAGCAAATAGACCCTTTGGGTGTAATCGATGATTTGGTAAATAAAAAATATCAAGGAAAATCGCACCGTTATCAGAAACATATGACCCAGCACGTGTTAGAGGGTTTTGATCTTACCTGGATGAACGAAGTAACAAATGTCTTTCTAATCAGACATCCTGCGCGTGTCATAAAAAGTTTTGGTGCAAAATTAAATAATGCCACTATTGATGATATCGGCTTCAAACAACAGCTAAATTTATTTAATTATGTTTCCGAGAGTGGCCACAGGCCATTAGTTATTGATAGCTTTGATATTCGAAAAGACCCGAGATCCGCTTTAGAATGTTTATGTAATGAAGTTGGTCTAGAATTTATCCCTGATATGTTGTCTTGGCCAAAAGGTGGGCATAAAAGTGATGGAGTGTGGGCTAAGCACTGGTATGGCACTGTTCATTTGTCCGAAGGTTTCTCTGAGGAGGAGGAGGGCCTACCAAGTCTGGACGCTCTTCAAAGAGACATTTCAAGGAATGCGCTACCATTTTATCGTGCACTTGAGGAAAATAAACTTAAATTTTAAGATTAGTTAAATTCGTTCAAATTCTCTAAGTACACTTTCATAAACAGATTTTTTAAAAGGAACTATTTCCTCTAACAAGTTTTCTTTTGGTATCCATTTCCAGTTTGAAAACTCAGGGTGTTCAGTGGAAATATTTATATCTTCGTTTGATCCAAGAAATTGAAACAAAAACCATTTTTGTTTCTGCCCTCTGTATTTACCGTCCCAAAGCTTAGGAATTAAATCTTCTGGCAAATCATATAAGAGCCATTTTGAAGATGAGGCAAGAAATTTTACATTCTCTTGTTCAACACCTGTTTCTTCTAAAAGCTCTCTGTATGCAGCGGATTGCGGATCTTCGTCTCCATCAATACCTCCCTGTGGCATCTGCCATGCATTCTGATTATTGTCTAACCTTTGGCCAACAAATACATGCCCATCATCATTAATCAGCATGATACCAACGTTCGATCGATATGGGAGATTTTTAAATTTAGGATTCATTAATTCTGGATGGAAATAGCAGATAGACCACTTAAAATATCAATTGCATAGGCTAACTGATAATCGTCTTCCCGAAGCTTAGCAGCATTCTCTGCTTTGAGCCTATCAGCCTCGATTTGCTGAATTTCATCTTCTGATAGGCTATCATTGGAAAGCGCACCTCTGAGGTCTGCTTCACTGCGATTACGCCGGACTTCTTCGTCCTCTGATTCCGTATTTTTTCGCCTTGGTTGCTCTACTATAATATTTGGTGATACTCCCAGTGCTTGTATCGATCTTCCCGAAGGAGTGTAATAGCGAGACGTTGTAAGCCTCATTGCACCTTCACCTCTTAGAGGCATAACTGTTTGGACAGAACCTTTACCAAAACTGCGGGTACCTACAACAATTGCCCTTCGGTGATCTTGTAATGCGCCGGCAACAATTTCTGATGCAGATGCTGAGCCACCATTAATTAATACAACAATTGGTTTCCCATTTGCCAGGTCACCAGCTTTGGCATTATATCTTTCACTATCCCTACTGTATCTACCTCGTGTGGAAACAATTTCACCTTTCTCTAAAAAGGCGTCCGACACTCGAATTGCTTGGTTTAGCAGTCCACCTGGATTGTTTCGTAAATCAAGAACTATCCCGTTTATATTTTCCATCCCGCCAGCTTCTTCAACCTGTTTTTCTAAGCCATCGACAAGATTTGGATATGTTTGGTCGTTGAAAGTAGTTATTCTTAGTACGACTGTATCCCCCTCAGTTCTGGCTCTGACTGCCGTCAATTTGATTGTATCGCGTATTATAGAGACATCGAAGGGTTCATCTTCTCCTTCTCTTACAACGGTAATTATAATTTCAGATCCTACAGGCCCTCTCATCATTCCAACGGCTTCATCCAAGGTTAGTCCCAACAAACTTTGGCCATCAACGTGGGTTATAAAATCCCCCGCCTCCATGCCGGCGGAGTCAGCAGGAGTGCCGTCGATTGGGGATACTACTTTTACAAAACCTTCTTGTTGGGTTACTTCTATTCCGAGACCCCCGAACTCACCCCTTGTTTGTACCTTCATTTTGGCAGCATCGTCTGCAGATAGATAACTCGAATGTGGGTCAAGTGAGGTAAGCATTCCATCAATGGCAGCTTCAATTAAATCTTTACTACTTACTTCTTCAACATATTCAGATCTGATACGTTCGAAAATATCTCCAAATAGATCCAACTGTTCGTATATTGTTTTTTTTGTCTCCGTATCTTGTGCAAATACCGGTCCGGCTACTTTTACAGAAACTAAAACCCCCAAAGCACACCCCGTAATTCCAGCTAAAAAATACTTTTTCATGTTATCATTCCTTATTGAAGTCGAACCAATCAAACGGATCTTGGGGTTTATCATTTACTCTTACTTCAATATAAAGGGATTGTGAAAGTCTTCCACTATTCAATTCCTTTTCAGTTATAAAATTTTTAGTATTTGTGTTCCGGCTTCCCATTATTCCAATAGGGCTGGATTTAGGAATTATTTGCCCTGGTTCACCAAATACTTGGTCTAAGCCAGCAAATATCAATAAAACACCGTCATCAGGTTCCAAAATTGATACCATTTCATAATCTAGTAATGGTCCTGCATATAGGATAGTTGAAACAATAGGCGAAGTAACAATTTCATTATCTTTTGTACGGATGATTATACCTGGCCGAACTATTCCAGCAGCATCTTCTTCTTTAAACTTTCGGACAATTACACCTTCAACTGGAAGATTTAAAGCGCCTTCGAAATCTTTCTCAATGGGTTCTGCCGGTATAATGAGTTTTTTTTCCAAAGAATTTATTGCAACTGCAAATTCACCTAATGATTTGGCGCTTTTTGAAAGTAGTGAGATTTTCTCGGGGTCTTCAATAAAACGTATCGGGAGGTCAGCTCTGTCAGATGCGGCTTTTATTAGTGAAACTCTGGCGGCTTGGATACTTTTTAGGGATAGTTGCATTTCTTGCTCTGCCCTTTGAGCAAGATTTGTTAATAGCCGCAGCTTCTCTAGATCTTTATTAAGATTTCTAGTTTCAGACCTTACCCCCTCTAAAATATCAGACAAAATCAAGAAGGACCGCGCAGTATTCAACGCACTGTCTGGGTGCAATAGCTTTGACCCAAGTGGTTCTCTCCCAACGACCAAGAGCGCGCCTGCCAATTTTGATATTTTTTCTTTTTGTAATATTATGTCTTTGTTTAGTGACTTACTTTGTAACTTTATGACCCTATATGCAGACCTTAAATCGCTCAAGGATTCTTCCGTTTCTTGTATCAAATTTGATAAGGCTTCGACCCTTTCTCGATAAGAGTCGGCAAGACTTAGTTCATTTCGTGCAATATTCAAATCGCTGAGTATTGTTTGTGTTTGAAAAAGAAAGCTTTCATTAGCGACCAATTTTGGTGTGAAGACTAGGCTCACAGTGATAGCAAGAGCAGTAATCGTTATTCGCAATGGTTTTTCTCTATCATGCTAATTCCTGTCATTTCAGAAGGTTGGTCTAAACCCATTAAAGATAGAACGGTTGGGGCAACATCTGCTAGGCGCCCACCTTTCCTCAGTTCAATATTTTCATCTGCTCCATAAATGGCAAATGGTACCATATTGGTTGTATGGGATGTATGTTTTGTTTTAGTTTCTGGATCTATCATTAGCTCACAATTTCCATGGTCTGCTGTGATGACCATGCATCCATTATTTTTCTTAATTGCGGTCACTAACTCACCTAGCCCATCGTCTACTGCTTCACATGCCTTCACTGCCGCATCAAGATTTCCAGTATGCCCGACCATGTCAGGATTAGCGTAGTTAACTACAATAAGATCAATGTTAGCATCTATTGCCTTAATGAGGCTTTCAGTAACTTTTGCCGCTGCCATCTCTGGTTGTAAATCATAAGTTGCCACCTTAGGAGACGGTGGCATATTCCGTGTTTCACCTTCAAAAGGTAATTCCATTCCACCATTAAGAAAAAAAGTAACATGTGCATACTTTTCAGTTTCTGCCACACGAAATTGGGTTTTGCCATGCTTCGCCACCCATTCTCCCAGTGTGTTTCTTATGCTTTTTTTAGGGTAACAGACTTCCATGAAGGTATTATGTTTTTCTGAGTACTCAACCATCCCTAACAAACTGGAAAGCTCTGGTCTTTCACTAATTTTAAACGCGTCGAAGTCAGGGTCACCGATTGCGCTTAATATTTCTCTGGCGCGATCTGAGCGAAAATTTAAACAAAATATACCATCGCCATCTTTCACTCCCCGATAACCATTTATAACAGTTGCTGGAATGAATTCGTCAGTTAAATTGTTTTCGTATGCAGATTTGATAGCATCATGAAGATTCTTGCAAACATTCAAAGATTCGGATTTGATAATTGCGTTGTAAGCTTGGCTTACTCTTTCCCAACGATTGTCTCTGTCCAATGCGTAATATCTTCCAATAACGGTCGAAATTCTCACATTATTTGGCATGTCTTTTAACAATTGCTCTGCATATTTAAGCGCAGAGACGGGGGCTACGTCACGTCCATCTGTGATAAGGTGCAAAGCTACTTCTAAATTTTCTTTTGCGATAACTTTCATAGAAGCGATTAGATGGTCGATATGCCCATGAACGCCACCATCTGATAATATCCCGATAATGTGTGCTATTCCTTTGCTTGATTTAACTGACTGGGTGAAGTCCAAGAGTGCCTTCTTTTTGAAGAAAGAACCATTTTCAATTTCCAAGTCAATCTGACCAAGTTCCATAGACACCACACGTCCTGCCCCTATATTTGTGTGGCCTACTTCGGAATTACCCATCTGGCCCTGCGGCAAGCCTACATCCGCACCGTGAGTGATTAATGTCGAAGTTGCACCATTGGTCATAATATTATTAAAATTAGGTGTCTCGGCAATCAATGGAGCATTACCCATAATCGTATCTCGTTGTCCCCACCCATCAAGAATACATAAGACTACTGGTGTGTGTTCGCTCAATTTTTTGACCTCGAGTTTTATTTTTTATTAGCTTCGTAGAAGATTATTCTCTATGATACGGAGTTTTTAAAAGTATGGTTGCACTTCTATATATCTGCTCTGCGAGCATAACTCTCGCAAGACCATGTGGCCATACCATTTTCCCTAAAGATAGAGCATAGTCAGCTTTTTCTTTCAGATTTTTTTCAATTCCATCAGCACCACCAATTAAAAACGTGACATTATGATTAGAGTTATCTCTCCAATTTAAAAATAGAGATGCAAGATTTGGTGAAGTTAGTGCTTTTCCATTTTCATCTAGAATGCAAATTATAGATTTTTTAGGTATCGATTTTTCGAGCAGTATAGCCTCTGCGGCGATACCACTATTTGTTTTGTCTTCAACTTCTATTAGGTTGGCAGGTCCTAAACCCAATTGGCGTCCTAATTTGTTGAAACGATTAATGTAGTCAGATACCAGGACTGCTTCTGGGCTTTGTCTAAGGCGACCGATCGCACATATGGTAACAACCATCATTTTCGCGACCTTTATTTGTGGTCCATGGGTGCCCACATTTTTTCAATTTGGTAGAATTCTCTGACCTCTGGTCGGAATACGTGCACAATAATATCACCAGTATCAATTAACACCCAATCACCAGCGTCTTTGCCTTCGACTTTTGAAAGTCGTCCGAGATCTGTTTTTAGGATATCCACCAATTTTTGAGAGATTGAAGAGACTTGCCGTGTTGACCTTCCAGACGCCACTATCATGAAATCTCCGATTGACGTTCTTCCTCGTAAGTCGATCGTGGTAATGTCTTCTGCTTTATTTTCGGATAGGGATTTGATTATGCAATTTAGTAGCGTATCGCTAGATGCTTTAAATTCGCTTTTTTTAGTTGGTGAAGTATTATTTGTGGCTGCCGCCGCCTGGATATTCAAAGTCAGAGTTTAGTCCTCCTATGTTGAGACACATGTATGTTAACATCTATATTTAATATTCTCAACGATCAAAGAAGGGTGGGGCAAAAATTATCCAAATTATAACTTCCTATATCTCTTGAAGCTGCTGTTAATTGGCCTTATTAGATTGATGATAAAAATTAAACGAGCCTTTATGTAGGTTTTTTGAGAGGAATATAATGTCTACCCCAAAAACACTATACGATAAGATATGGAACGCTCATATAGTACATAGTGATCCAGACGGTACTTGCCTTCTGTACATAGATCGACATTTGGTTCACGAAGTCACATCCCCACAAGCTTTCGAAGGTCTCAGGCTGTCGGGACGTAAAGTACGAGCTCCGGAAAAAACTATAGCGGTTCCGGATCACAATGTGCCCACAACTGAAAACAGAGATGACGGTATCGATAATGAGGAAAGTCGGATTCAGGTGGAAGCACTGGACAAAAACGCAAAGGATTTTGGTGTCAATTATTACCCTGTTTCAGATATTCGGCAAGGGATCGTACATATAGTTGGCCCTGAGCAAGGATGGACGTTGCCCGGTATGACGGTTGTTTGCGGTGACAGTCATACAGCTACGCACGGGGCATTCGGGGCTCTCGCTCATGGGATTGGTACTTCTGAAGTTGAACACGTTTTGGCAACTCAAACCTTAATCCAGAAAAAATCAAAAAATATGAAGGTCGAGATTACAGGAAAATTAATGCCAGGTGTAACAGCCAAGGATATTACTCTCGCGGTTATTGGTGAGACAGGTACTGCCGGTGGAACGGGTTATGTAATAGAGTATTGCGGCCAAGCGATTCGAGAGCTTTCAATGGAAGGCCGTATGACAGTGTGTAACATGGCAATTGAAGGTGGTGCTAGAGCAGGTTTGATCGCTCCAGATGAAAAGACTTATGAGTATTGTAAAGGGCGTCCGCACAGTCCCAAAGGGTCATCTTGGGAGATGGCACTTGCCTATTGGAAAACGCTTTTCAGCGACGAGGACGCTGCTTTTGATAAGATCGTCAACATTAAAGGAGAAGACATAGCACCATTGGTAACTTGGGGTACATCGCCTGAAGATGTGTTGCCAATTACAGCAGCTGTACCTGACCCAGAAAGTTTTTCAGGCGGTAAAGTTGAAGCTGTAAGACGATCTTTGGAGTATATGGGTCTTCAAGCTGGTCAGAAATTATCTGAAATAGAGATTGATACCGTATTTATTGGCTCATGTACCAATGGTCGGATTGAAGATCTGCGCGCCGCATCAGAAATACTTAAGGGTAAGAAAATTAAGAAAGGTATGCGCGCAATGGTTGTCCCAGGTTCTGGGCTTGTACGGATGCAAGCTGAAGAAGAAGGTATTGCCGAAATTTTTCGCGAAGCTGGTTTTGAGTGGAGGTTAGCGGGGTGCTCAATGTGTCTGGCGATGAATCCAGATCAGCTGGAGGAAGGAGAGCGTTGTGCGTCAACATCCAATCGGAACTTTGAGGGGCGCCAGGGTTACCGAGGCAGAACACACTTGGTGTCTCCTGCTATGGCAGCAGCTGCGGCGATTACTGGAAAGCTTACTGATGTAAGGGAGATCCAATAATGGAAAAGTTTGAAAAATTAGCTGGTGTAGCTGCACCGATGCCTTTGGTAAATATAGACACGGACATGATTATACCAAAGGTCTTTTTGAAGACGATCAAACGGTCTGGTTTAGGTGTGAACCTATTCGATGAAATGCGCTATGATCGTGAGGGAAACGAAAAGCCAGATTTTGTTTTGAATAAGCCGCAGTATAGGAACGCAAAAATCTTAGTGGCCGGTGATAATTTTGGGTGTGGATCGTCCCGCGAGCATGCACCATGGGCTATAGCAGATTTTGGGATCAAGTGCGTTATCTCTACTTCATTTGCGGATATTTTTTATAATAATTGTTTCAAAAATGGCATATTACCATTGGTGTTGCCTGAAGACGAGGTTGATACTTTAATGAAAGATGCGGAGAAGGGTGCAAATGCATTCATAGAAGTAGACCTAGAAAATCAGACAATTGTTTCATCTGATGGAGAGATTTTTAGGTTTGAGGTTGACCCTTTTAAAAAACATTGTTTATTGAACGGCTTGGATGATATCGGTCTGACAATGGAAAAAGAAAACCACATTACAGCCTATGAGGCTAAAGCATCGCAGCAATTTCCTTGGGCTTAACTAAGATTATTTAAAGGTAATATTTATGGGTAAATCCTCTCTATTAATACTTCCCGGTGATGGGATCGGACCCGAAGTTATGGTCGAAGTTCGAAAAATCATAGATTGGTTTGGTAGTAATCTTGGCCTTGACTTCGACGTCACAGAAGATTTGGTTGGTGGTGCAGCATATGATGCGCATAGCACACCGTTGCATGACGAAACTATGGCAAAGGCGTTAAATGTCGATGCGGTTTTGTTAGGTGCAGTTGGTGGTCCAAAGTATGACAATTTAGATTTCAATTTAAAGCCCGAAAGAGGCCTTCTTCGGCTCAGAAAAGAAATGGATCTTTATTCAAACCTGCGTCCCGCACAGTGCTTTGACGCTTTAGCTGATTTTTCTTCGTTAAAGACAGAAGTGGTTTCTGGTTTAGACATAATGATTGTAAGAGAGCTAACCTCCGGAATATATTTTGGCGAACCGAGAGGAATCGTCACAGAGGGTAAAGAGCGTGTTGGTATAAATACGCAGCGATATAAAGAAAGTGAGATCGAACGCGTGGCCAGGTCTGCCTTTGAATTGGCTAAAAGGCGAGGCAATAAAGTATGCTCTATGGAAAAAGCAAATGTAATGGAATCGGGTGTTCTGTGGCGTGAAACGGTAGATAAAGTACATCAAGCAGAGTACTCTGATGTAGAACTTTCACACATGTACGCAGATGCGGGCGCAATGCAATTATGTCGTTGGCCCAAGCAGTTTGACGTAATCGTAACTGATAACTTATTTGGTGATATATTGTCTGATACCGCTGCTATGCTTACTGGGTCGCTTGGTATGTTGCCGTCAGCATCCTTGGGTGCGCCAATGGAGAATGGTCGGCCAAAAGCACTTTACGAGCCAGTGCACGGATCAGCGCCCGATATAGCGGGTCAGGGAAAAGCTAATCCTATTGCATGTATTTTAAGTTTTGCAATGGCACTTCGCTACAGTTTTGATGAAGGGGTGGAGGCAGACCGTCTAGAGCAATCTATAGAGAATGTATTGTCTAAGGGTGCTCGAACTCATGATTTGCTTGGAGAAGAAGGAATTACTCCCCTTAGTACCTCCGAAATGGGTGATGCCATAGTGGAAGCCTTAGCGGAATCAGTATAAGCTTAACCAAGTTTTATCAATATGCTAGGCAAGCTCGATAATTTAAAATATCCAGTTTAAAAAATGGAGTTCGTCTTGTCTAACGCTCTTTTAGTTATTGATGTACAAAATGACTTTTGTCCAAAGGGTGCGCTCGCTGTTAAAGAGGGTGATACTATAATACATCAGATAAATGCAGCAATGGATCATTTTAATATAGTTGTCTTAACTCAAGATTGGCATCCTACTAATCACAAATCATTTGCCTCATCGTATGAAAACAAAAAACCTTTCGATACTGTTGAAATGTTTTACGGCAATCAAGTTCTTTGGCCTGACCATTGTATTCAAGGTTCAGTGGGCGCAAAGTTTCACCCAAACTTAAATCACGAAAAGGCTGATGTTATTATCAGGAAAGGTTCAAATCCTGCTGTAGATAGTTACTCTGCTTTCTTTGAAAATGACAAAGTTACACCAACAGGTTTGCATGGATATTTAAAAGACCGTAACGTTAAAGATTTAACGATGGTAGGCCTTGCTACAGATTTCTGTGTTGCTTTTTCAGCTATAGATGCTGCTAAATTGGGATATTCTGTTACCGTACGGCTTGATATGGCTCGAGCTATAGACAATGGTGGTTCGCTAAATTCAGCAATGGATAATATGTCAAAAGCAGGAGTAAAGCTGAAAAATGGTTGATATAGCCACTCGAGTTTGGAATCACAAATGGAAAATAGATCCAATTGTTAGATCGCTAATAGATACAGATTTCTACAAACTTCTTATGTGCCAATCGATCTATCGAAATAAGTCTCAGACAAATGTCACTTTTAGTTTGATTAATCGTTCTTCTCATATTTTACTTGCAGATCTGGTTGATGAGGGCGAATTGAGAGAGCAGTTAGATCACATTAGAAGTCTCTCTTTGACCCGTGGGGAAAGTACATGGCTTAGAGGTAATACTTTTTATGGTAGACGCCAAATGTTTAGGTCTGACTTTATGGAGTGGTTTGAAGGTTTGAGGCTCCCAGCGTATCATTTAGAGAAAATTAACGGGCAATATGAACTTACGTTTGAGGGTAACTGGCCCGAGGTTATG